>CAJPTV010000032.1 GCA_905373665.1 Bacteroidia bacterium | reverse complement strand
GCAGTCGGGCGAGTGGCACTTCGAGTATGACAAGGATGGACAGCTTACCGAGAAAGGGCAGTTGATTAACCCTAAACAAAACCTCCACCTAAGATTTGCTGTCTTGGGTGGAGGTTTTTATTACTCACAAGTTTTTGTGTAGAAAAGGGTGTAAATCACGTAATTCGTTGATTTACACCCCTCGTTGCGGAGAGAAAGGGATTCGAACCCTTGGTACTCAGAGAGTACAACGGTTTTCGAGACCGCCCCGTTCGACCACTCCGGCATCTCTCCATTCTTCTGTGGTCGTTTATCACGGGGCAAAGGTAGGAACTTTTACCAGTTCCGCCAAATAACAATTTATGGAAGGTCTCCTGTTGTTCCTGTGAAACTTTTTAACTTTACCGCAGTTTCTATACCTACAAAACTCTTGCTGTAACCTTGCAATGAAGAAAGGTCTTAAGATTGCCCTCGCTGTCGTTGGGGTGCTGTTGGTGTTTATCATCTTGGCGCTCATTCTGATACCTGTTCTCTTTAAGCCTCAGCTGCTGCGCCTTGCAGAGACTGAGATTAACAAACAGGTGAATGCTCAGGTTGCATTCCGAGATCTTGACATCTCGGTTTTTCGGAACTTCCCGCAACTCTCTATTGGGCTGGAAGAGGTCTCGGTGGTGAATCGTGCCCCCTTTGAAGGCGATACACTTGTGGCATTTGACAGATTCTCGGTCTGTGTGAACCTCTTCTCTCTTTTTGATCTGTCGAACCTCGAGGTAAATGAGGTGCTTTTAGACCGTCCGCGTATTTATGGGCAACGAGACTCGCTGGGGCGCGCTAATTGGGAGATAACCTATCCTGACTCGGTGGCTAAGCCACAAACGGCGGAGGCGTCGTCAGGGACAGACTCGCAGCTTAAATTGAAACTACGGCGCTTTGCGATACGCGATGCGCAGGTGGGGTATCGTGATCAAGAGGCAAAGCTTGACGCACGACTTCGTCATTTGAATTTTGAACTCACTGGCGACCTCGGTTTGAAGCAGACACTTCTTTCTCTTCACCTCGGGATTGACTCGGTGCGCGTGGTCTCGGGGGGAATCCCCTACGTGTCGCAAGTGCGTTTCGCTTTTGATGCGACGGTCGATGCAGATTTGGAAAATAAGGTCTTTAAGCTCTCGGACAATGAGCTGGCGCTTAATGATTTTATACTTGCGCTTGCTGGACAGGTGGCGCTTCGGGGCGAGTCTATAGATACGGATCTGACCCTTCAGACCAACAAGGCGTCTATTCTAGGGCTTCTGTCGCTCGTCCCTGCCCTTTATACTCAAGATCTTAAAGGGCTAAAGACTACGGGGACGTTGCAACTTTCTGGTTTTGTGAAGGGAACGAAGGAGGGGAAGCAACTGCCAGACGCCGAGTTGCGGCTTGCGGTAAACGATGCGACGTTCCAGTATCCGCTTTTGCCTAAGGCGGTTACGGGGTTCAATCTAGATTTTTTGGCTCAGGTCAATGGGCGTGAGCAGGACTTAAGCGTATTGGATTTGCGGAATTTGTCGCTCGCTTTTGGAGGTAACCCCGTAAGATTGCAGGCGCGGGTGACGACGCCGCTTTCTGACCCCAATTTCTGGGCAAAAGCCGTGGGGCATGTGGAGCTCTCGTCGCTGTCTGAGTCTATTCCGTTGAGCGATAAGAAGCTTTCGGGCGAGGTGGATCTTGACCTTGTTGTTTCGTCATTTCTTTCGGCTATTCAACAGAAGCGTTTTGAGCACAGTAAGATTGATGGTTTTCTTGGGCTTAAAAATGTCGTTTTGACTGAAGCTGTGAATGGGCATGACGCTAAGCTGCGCGAGTTCGGACTTCGCTTTTCGCCTCAAGCGGTGACGCTCGAGAAGCTTAGTGCAGAGATTGCTAGTTCGGATGTGCAGCTTGTGGGGGGGATTGAGAACTTTTTACCTTTCCTTTTGGCGCAAGAGGTTATTTCGGGCAACTTGGAGCTTACCTCGACGCGGCTTGATTTGCGCGAACTGATCCCAGAGGTCGCAGCACCAGAGCCAGAAGAAAAGAAGGCTGAGAGTGCGCCAGCGAAGCTTACTGCGGAGCAATTGGAGCTCTTCCGGCGCATAGCGTTTGCTTTGCGTGTGGATATCAAGGAGCTTTTTTTCCAAGAATATCGAATGACCGATGCGGGAGGACGCGTGGATATAGGAGAGGGGCAGGTGCGTATTGCTAATCTGGGGTGTGGACTTTTTGATGGTGATGCGCGGATCGCTGGTCTTTTGGATCTTTCGGCTGAGCCTTTCCGTTCGTCACTGGAGGTCTCTGTTGTGAATTTGAATGTCGCTGACGCGGTGCGGAGTGTGAAGACGGTGCGTGAACTTGTCCCAGGTATCGTCTATGCGCATGGGCATGCTGGGGTGAACTTTACGAGTAATTGTGAGCTTGGAGAGGGGTTTGCGCCTGCTCTTCAGACGGTGAATGCTAATGGGCGTATTTCGGTCGGAGAATTGGCTATTAAAGATGCGCCTCTCTTCAAGGAATTCTCTAAACTGTTAGTATTGCCCGAGCTTGAGAATCCTACCTTTGCAGGTGGCACAGTCAGCTTTAAGATAGAGAACGGGACTGTGACTTTCGACCCCTATCAGCTGAAAGTGAACGGCATTGAGGGAGATATGGGGGGCGTGGTGAAGCTTGACCAGACGATGGATTTGAAGCTTAATGCGAAAGTTCCATCCGCTACGTTGGGGAAAGCTGGTGCGGGATTATCTTCTCTTTTAACGTCGTATAATACAGGGCTTTCATTGCCAGAATATTTGCCTGTTTGGGTACGAGCCTCGGGCAGTATTACTGCACCGAAGATCGATTTTGGTGTAGACAATGTGACTCCAGCGAATGTGAAGGAGGTGGTGAAGGAGCAAGTGACAACGGCGATTCGTAATACGGGAGTCGCAGATTCTATTTTAGCGCGTGCGCAACGGGAAGGGGAACGTATTTTAGCAGCGGCAAGACAGTTAGCGGAAAAGACGCGTGAAGAGTCTAAGGCTCGTGCTAAGCAAGTGGTAGAAGAGGGAGAAAAGAATGGAATGTTGGCGGCTTTGGCAGCTAAAAAAGCAGCAGAGGTAGTAGAAAAAGAAGGGGAGTCGGCTGCGAAAAAGATAGAATCGGAGGCTCAGTCTAAAGTGGATGCTATTTTAGCGAAGGCGAAACAAGAGGCTGAAAAAGCTAAGGGGAATTAAGGATGGGGGCGGCTTACGTTAGATTTTTGGGGAAGATTGCGAGATAAGGAGGAGAGGAAGGGAGGGCGTTATTCGTCATTTTTCGGCTTTATGACGCTGGGGTTATCGTCATTTTTCTTTGCTTTGTGGTGTCATTATACGCTTTTGTGGAAAAACAACGTTATATCTTTGTACGCGGAGTCTAAGGTGTTATTTTTGTACCGTGAGCGCGAGTAGTGCGCCATGCATTGTAACTTTGCAATGCTCGTTTCGTAAACTCATCGGAGTACCAAAGACTCAGAAGAAAGGTGCAAGTAATGAATAGTTCAGACATACGTTTCGGGATAGTGAGACAATTCGGGGTCTCATTCCTTGTTAGCGCAGTGCTACTGATCTCCCTTTTGCAGGGCGGGCATCTTTATGCACAGACACCTAAGCAATGGCCTAATCTTACGACGGTGTCTACGGACTGTAACGGGGTTCGTATGGCCACCCTTAAACGTGAGAATAGTAGTGAACGTGTTTATCTTCGTATGGCTGTCTGGAACTCTGGGATTGCCACGACCAATTCTTTTGTTGTGGAACGTCTTAACGGAGGAAACTGGGAAGACGTCTCGGCTGTGGGAGATGTGGCACAGATGCTTCAATCTTATTTGAATGATTATGCGCCCCACTATGATGATAGCCACATTTCTGAGTGGCAGCTTTTGGTCGGGAATACTGGTATTCCGAAACCTGCGCCGACGACACCGCCTTCTTTGCCCAATAGTGGGCGTTATATTCTCGATGTTACGGCTTGGCTGAATCCGGGTACACAATACCGCATTCGTAATAAGCAGGCTGTTTTCCACCTAGGGGTCGCTAAGGGGACTACGCCCCCAACTACGGGTTTCGTATTTAACTCAGACAGTTCGATTATACCTTCAGGTACTCCGGGGGAGAACTTGACGGTGAAGTATCTAGACCCCACGGGGACGTGGGTGCCGCTTCCGATGGTGGGCACGATGCCTACCCTTACCATTTGTAGTCGAGGCAATCTTCAAATCTCGGCAAGTGATGGTAACGAGGACTTCTTTAACTATTCGTGGACTCCTTCGAGTAATGTGGAAGGGCCTAACGGAACTGGCAACAATGTCGGTACTGTGAACTTGAAGGATTTGATGACAGGGAAGCAGTTCAAGGTGGTTCGTAAGGGGACATGTGGAGCAAAGGTTGGGCGTACGTTTCAGGTGAATGTGGTGCCGAAGCCAGAACCGCTCTTGGATAAGGGATCGAGTGACGAGCGCATTTGTGGTAGTAAGGCTTATCCTATCACCGTTCGGAATGTTGTGGGGGTGACGAAGATCGAGTGGGCTGTCAAGGAGGATGGTCACCCTTCATATCAAGATCAGGTCGGGATGTTGGATCCGGTGACCCCTCCTCCTACGTCTGCAAACCCAGATGTAACACTTCCTACGAGTATCAATTTCAATTATTTTTCACACAAGACTCCGACACCCGTTGCTAACGGGGAGGCGGTAGAGCATGAGTTGCGAGTTGTCGTGAGCAATGCGCAGTGTTTTGTTGGACGAACCCTGAAGGTGAGTGTGTATCCTGGGGTTGTCAAGCCAGACGTTGTTGCGACGCCTGCGGCGCCATTGCCAGGGGCTACGGCGGGGTGTTCGCCGTTGGCAATCTCTTACAAGGACAATAACGAAAGTCAGCAGCCCAAGGGGGTAAAATATTATTGGACGCTAGGAGGTTCTAATTCGTATCCTGAGATACGTTCACAAGTTACAAACCCCACGGTGACGGCTATTAACACGACTGCTACGCTTCAGGCTTATCATTCGCGGTTGATTGTCTCTGATAAGACGGGGACTTGTAAGGATTCGGTACACTCGTATGATATCGCAGCGAATCCTCCGACAACACCTTTTAAGGCTAAAGATTACCTCCCGACGGATGTAAAGCCGCAGCTGACTCCTCTCTTCGATATCGATTCCGATCCTGTCGGTTTCTGCACCCCGAAGAAGCTCACCTTGACGGATCGTACAGCGAATTCTACGACGCGTGTATGGCGCTATATTGTACCAGCATACACGATCCCGGGGTCGAATCCTCCTCAGACGCTTCCTCAAGAGCCTACACAGACTTGGAATCCGAATCATTCTCCTACAGAGTATGTTGCGAATCCGTTTGAGGTTTCGCGTCGTCGACCTCGGTATATTGAGATGGAGGTAGATAATCCCTACCATTGTGTTGCGAAGAAGACGGTGAGTATTATTGCTTATCCACCTCCGAAGTCAGACCCATTGGTGATTACGCCAGATCCCGTTACACGGTGTTGGCCCTACAAGTTTAAGGCTTCGTTAGATCATTTAGAGAATGTGGCGAGTGTGGAGTGGCGCGTTGATATGGGCGGCAAAAGAGGTCAGGCTAATCCTCAGGTTGGCGTTGCAGAGATAAAGAATAATGTCACCAAGTGGGAGCAAGAGTTTATGTTTACGAATGAAGAGGATACGCCAGAAACGTGGAATCTTATCGTAACGATACACTCTAAGGTCGAGGATTGTACGATCGAATTTAAGGAGCTAATTGCGTTGAGTGAGCGTATCAATGTGATATTGGAAAATGATGACCCTGTGGGATGTCCTACTGATATCGCTGGGCATAGGAAGGTGCTGATCCGCGATAAATCTCGTATACCTACGGCTTTAACGTCGGTTTGGACGCTGGATGGTCTTCCTTTTACTCCAACCCCAACGGCTACGGCTGGTGTGTATGAGGTCGTGCTTCAGAATACATCAACTACCACGGATGCTATATTGGTTGTTAAGAAGGAGGTTACTTCGTCTAATGGTTGTAAACAGAGCGATGAGATCAAGTTTACGGTACACCCGAGGGTAGATCCTGACTTTACAATAACCTACCCTGACCCGACTGGTGGGGCTACGCCTTTGACATTGAATGACAGAGCGCTAGTCTGTCCTGATATTGATGCTACACTTATAGCTACGGGGACGGGGCTCGTGCGTTATGAGTGGCTTATAACGCATTCGGGGACTACACAGCAGTTCCCAGGTGAAGGGAATCCGTATCGTTATAAGTTTACGAATGAGACCGATGGAGACCTGAGATATGAGGTCTCGCTCAAGGGAGTGAATGATAAGAAGTGCTCGCAGGTTATCACGAAAGCGTATAATATACGTCCAGGTATCAAGGCGGATTTCACGGTAGAGACATTGGATCATTGTACGCCATACCGTATTCGCTTTATTGATCAGACACAAACGAAGGTAGCCTATCGGAATGATTGGACGCTTGACGGTGGGGTGGAAGATCCGCCAGCATCTGGGATTTATGTCTACAATGTTCCTGGGCAAAAGACCATTTCTTTGAAATCGACTACGCAAACGGGTGGTGTTTTGGAGTGTGTCTCCGAGTCAGCTCCTTATAAGTTTGATGTCCTTCAGCCCGTATCAGCTACCATCGGTGCCGTGACCCCTTCGAGTAAGGTGTGTGCACCCGCTACGTTGACATTCACGAACACTTCGGTCAATGCGAATCGTAATGAGTGGATTTTTGAACCCCATGTCTCACCAATCCTTCAGACGGGAACGGATATAAAGTATACGTATCAGAATACGGAGGCAACTCCTCGAAATATCTTGGTCGTTCTAAAGGCTTACAATGAGCGTAATTGTGTGGCAGAGGCTACGACGAATGTGGTGGTTTATCCAGAACCTCGTCCCGAGAATTCGTTTGAGATTACGGATAAGTGTCACCCTTTCAAGTTAAAGTTCCATAGCAAATCTCCGAGTCTTGAGAAATACCAGTGGACGTTTACTCCTACGGGTACTGGGGCTGCAGGTGGAGCGACAGTGGTGAAAAATGGTACGCAAGCAGATCCTGTGGAGGTCGTTTTGTCTAATACGAGTCAGAATGACTTTATCCGTTACGCGATTACGTACCAAGGTAGTAAAGACTGGGGCGGTGGTGTGGTTTGTTCCACAGCCGTGTTGCCTGTTGACGAAGTCCTTGTACCGCCACTTTTGACAGCCGCGATTGATGTGAAGGCGCGCCCAGATGGTCTTAATTATGAAATTTGTTCCGAAGAGTCTCCTGTAGACTTTGGAGTGCAGACGACAGGGGGAACGCAGATTTCACATCATTGGGATTTTAATGACGGAGGAAATATCTTTGTCTCTCAAAATGAAGACTTGGTTTCGCATGTTTTTGCAAATAAGACATTGGAGAACATCACTTGTCATGTGAAGATCGTTTCGGTTCAGAATGAAACCCTGTGTAAGGTTGAGAAAGTGATAGATATACTTGTACATCCAGAGGTGGTGGCGCAATTCACTAAGGTGGATGGGGATATTTGTAAAACTCCTCGTCCTGCAACCTTTATCAATACCTCGCGAGGGAATATTGGTGGTCTTGCTGTCGGATGTACGAGAGTGTTCGAGTGGGACTATGGTTATCCTTCGGGAAGGGAAACGCGTAATGACGTTGGGGAGCACACTTGGAATTTCCCGAATAATGCTCCCAATACCAACGCTACTATGAATATCACACTGGATGCGAAAGAGACCTACGCGTCTGGTAAGGTTTGCAAGAGTAAGAATCTTGCGACGAGTACGATTATGGTAGCTCCTCGTCTTAATCCGTCGTTTATTGCAGATAAGACGATTGCGTGTATTCCGTTCTCTGTGCTATTTACGAATAGTTCAACGGGTGCACCGAAGTTACGCTATATTTGGAACTACGCAGATGGTAGCACGAGTAGCGAAGACGGAGTCTCGCATACACATGATTACAATAATTTGTCGCTCACTGCAAAGACCGACTATAATGTAACATTAACGATAGAGAATGAGGAGACGCGTTGTACGGCAACTGCAACGCAGCTGATTGAGGCGTGTCCGAAAGTGACGGCAGATTTCTCTATAGACAATACGGTCTTCTGTACTCCAGGGACACTCACAGTACATAACCATTCTCGAAATGGGCAGACGTATAGTTGGAATCTTCTTGGGGCAGCGGGGGCTACAATCCCGCCATCGACAGATTTGAGTGATGTTACGATTCCGCTCTTGAATTCTACAGGGTCTAATAAGCAGGTAACGTTACAGTTGATTGCAACGGCACAGTACGCTAATGGTGTGACTTGTGAAGATACGAAGGAACGAGATATTACGCTTCGTCCAGAGATTATCCCTGATTTTGATTTTACTGATCTCATCGGTTGTTCTCCGATGCGGGTGAAGATTACCAATAAGAGTCGTGGTGCGGTTCGTTTCCGTTGGTATATTGATGATGTAGAGAATCCGCTTTTGCAGCAGCAACGAGATCCCGAATTTACACTTACTAATTATAGTGTGGAAGGGAAGCCTCGCGTTTACAAGGTGCGAATGGTTGCTATCAATGGGGATTGTCAGGCAGACATTACCAAGGATGTGACTGTTTACCCAGAAATCAAGTCGAAGATTATCTTGAGTAAGTACAATGGTTGTACCCCGTTGACTTTGGAGGCTGAGGCAGGTGAACAGAAGGCAACATACTCTTATCAGTGGAGTGCGGTACAGGGGACGGTGGCGCTGCCAACGTTGGCTAAGTCAGAAGCTACGTTCACGAATGCAGCGGTGAGTCCGTCGGTGGTTTTGGCTGGGTCGATTTCCTTGAAGGTCTATTTTACCGATGCTCCTCAGTGTTTTCATGAGTCTTCGCAGCAGGTGGATATTTATCCTGGTGTTTATCCAGATTTTGTTGCACCTCAGCCAGGATGTGCTCCTTATGATGCGCGTTTCCAGATCAATACGAATGTTTTCTCTTCAGATGCGACTGAGTATACATGGAGTGTAGATGGAAACCAAGTCCTGAAGGTAAAGGAGTTAACTCCTCAGGATCCGACGATCCGTTTGATCAATAATGACAATATTCAGGAGGTTAAGCGTGAAGTTAAGCTCCATGTGCGCTCTGTGCATGGATGTGAGGCAGAAGTGGTACATCCTGTGACAGTTTATCCTAAGCCGAAGGCGCTATTCAAGGTGAATGGTAAGAGTGAGGGATGTCCTCCGTTTGATGTGGAATTCTTGAACCTTTCAAAGGGTGTGGCGCTGAAGTTCTATTATGATTATGGGGATGGTTCTTCTGCTTCGGTGTCGCACAGCAGTCCCGTGCAAAAGCAGTATTCGCATCAAGAAGATCACGAGGTTACCTATAATGTAACTTTGAAGGCAGAGTCTGATAAGGGGTGTGTGGATCAGCAGACCTCGGTTGTTACCGTATATCCGCAGGCACGTGCAGACTTTGATATTTTGCCTATAGATAAGGGATGTAGTCCTCTTACAGTGAAGTTTGAGAACCGTTCGAATGCTCCAGTAACTAAAATCTTTAATTGGGACTTTGGGGATGGAACTGTGCCTCATGAGATGTATGAACCTGAACATATCTTTGAGAATGCGACTACCTCAGATGTAGTCTATACCACTACACTGTTGGCACGAACAGATCATGGATGTGAAGCTAAGGTGCAAAAAACAGTGCAGGTTTATGCGACTCCTAAGGTGCGCATGGCTCTTACTCCATTACTTCAAGTCTTCCCCAATGCTACGATAAACCTTACGAATTATACGTCGCCTGCACCATCTACTTGGGATTATCTTTGGACTTTTGGAGATGGGCAGTCATCGACTCTGCGAGATCCAGGATCTCACGACTATACACAATGGGGGTTGAAGTCTAATGACTTTGCGTATGATGTAAATCTGCGGGTAAAGAGTCCGAAATGTGAGGCTTCTACAACTGTGAAGGCTTATATATTACCGCCCTATCCAGATCCTACGTTCTCTGCTTTTGCTTATGAGGGGTGTGTACCTTTCCGTCTTGCTCTCTTGCGCGATAAGAAGTTAATGACGCCAGATGAGACCTATTTCTGGGATTTTGGAGATGGAGAAACCTCTACGGAAAAAGTACCAATACATGACTATAAGAAAGTGGGAACTTATCACGTTAAATTGACGGTGACGGGGGACGGTGGAGTCAATTATGCCTTTGCTGTGGTGACGGTTTTGCCTAATCCGGTCGTTAAGTTTACACTTTATCCGGAGCAAGTGATGTTGCCTAAGGCTACAATCAAGGGACAGAATCAAACCCAGGGAGATAACCTCACGTTCCTTTGGAATTTCGGAGATGGTAATTTCTCAACAGAGCGTTCGCCGCAACATGATTATGACACTCCAGGTAAGTTCCTTGTAACGTGTGTGGCTACAAATACGCAGTTGCAGGATTGCAAGGCGCAAGACACAGTCAGTGTGATAGTCCGACCAGAGGGGAGTCTTGTCTTTCCTAATGTCTTTCAGCCGAGCGATAATGGGTCGAACGGTGGTATTTATGATGAGAATGACCGCCTTAATGAGGTCTTCCATCCATACGGGGAAGGTGTCGCAGATTATACGTTGCGTGTCTATGACCGTTGGGGAGAACTCATCTTCGAGTCTAACGATATTAAACGAGGTTGGGATGGTTATTGGAATGGTCGACTCTGCGAGACTGGGGTCTATACTTGGCGCGCAATCGGTCATTTCTTTAATGGAGAGGTCTATGACCTCCGTGGTAATGTAACTTTACTCAGAAAGTGATGAAGGGAATTAGGTGGATTTTTGTCTGGGGGGTAGCGTTTTGGGTCATCTGTCTCGGACGGGCTCTTGCGCAGGATCCACAGTTCACGCAGTTTTTTGCAAACCCCATTTACATAGCGCCTTCATACGCAGGGGCTAGTGCGGGGCAGCGTGTCATACTGAGTTACCGAGATCAGTGGTCGGTCATCCCTAATACCTACCGGACAATGTCAGCCTCTTATGACGTGAATATCGAGAATCTCCGTAGTGGGATTGGCGTATTTGCGCTCGGAGATCTTGCTGGTGATGGTCGTCTTGGTACTATTATTGGCGGACTCAATTATTCGTACTCCATTCCTCTGAATGCGTCTCTAAATCTCCGTCCAGGGATTGGTTTCTTTTTCAGACATCATTCGTTGAATTATGATCGATTGATTTGGGGGGATCAGCTTGTGAATACTCCTCGTAGTTCGACCACGATGCAGAGTTTGGGAAAGAATTCGGTTTACGATATTGACATCTCGACCTCTATCCTTCTCCACTCAGCCAATCTCTGGGTGGGGGCTACGTGGGATCACATGCTTCGTCCCAAAATGTCTTTTTACAGTGAGAAAGCCAGAGTCCCGTTCCGTTTCTCTGTATTCGGTGGGTATCGATTTATTATCCGAAGTCTTTATCGACGCGGGATAGATCAGAGTCTCTCTGTTGCAGCTAATGCACGTTTACAAGGACGTTTTTCTCAGGCTGAGATTGGTGGCTATTGGTTTAAGAATCCCTTGATGCTCGGTCTTTGGTATAGAGGTATTCCGCTTGTAAAGGATTATGCTGGTAGTGATGCGCTAGCTTTTATGCTAGGGGTTCGTTTTACTCGTGTGCAGGTGGTTTATACGTACGATTTGACGGTATCGAAATTGGGACCAGGTTCTGGAGGGTCGCATGAGATCTCCTTAGCTTTTGAGATGCCGCTTATTCAGCGAGGTAAGCGCTACAAACCACTTCAGTGTCCACCATACTAGATGGGAAGGTGGTTGAGTCCTTTTGTAACATTGTATGGATTTAACAGTCGGAGGAGAAAAGATTAAATTTTCTCCTCCGACTGTTTTAATATCAGAAGGTTAGAGTTTTTATTTTGGTGTATATGGCATATTCTTTTCGCTAATATGAGAAAAAATTGTTAACTTGTGCGCCGAAATGGTAGGAAGAGGATTCCTTGATAAAAACTAGAGAAAGATGAGCAGCATTTGGAGGTATTTCTTTGGCGATGATACGCACAAGGTTAAGTTCGGGGTGAGACGTCTTGTGATGTTCTTGTTGTGCACGGTGCTTTTTCTATTAGTTTGGTCGATACCGCCAGCTTTTTTAGGCTTACCTGCAGACTTTCCCGTAACACAGCAGCGAGTGGTAGCGCTTTTTCTTTTTGCCGCTCTTTTGTGGATCTCAGAGCCCATCCCCGCATGGGTCACTTCGATAACGGTACTTGTGTTGATGCTTCTTACAGTTTCTGATAGTGGTTTCTCTTTTTTTAGAGATACATCGAACCCCAATCTAGGGGTGCTCATGAACTATAAGACCCTCTTACACACTTTTGCAGACCCTATTATTATGCTCTTTATGGGGGGCTTTGTTTTGGCAATGGCGGCTAGTCATGTCGGGCTTGATGTGGCTGTGGCACGTGTGCTACTCAAACCTTTCGGAACGAAGTCTGAGAATGTATTGTTGGCATTTATTCTTATTACGGGGCTTTTTTCCATGTTTATCAGCAATACGGCCACTGCCGCGTTGATGATTACGATTTTAACGCCAGTCTTAAAGACATTGCCGAAGGATGGAAAAGGACGTATAGCATTGGCACTTGCAATACCCGCAGGAGCGAATCTTGGGGGCTTAGGGACGCCGATAGGTACGCCTCCTAATGCTATCGCATTGAAGTATTTGAATGACCCTGCAGGGCTGAATTTGAATATCGGTTTTGGCGAATGGGTGGCTTACATGATGCCGTTAACATTTCTATTACTTTTCCTTTCGTGGCTTCTATTAAAGCGTCTTTTCCCATTCAAGCAAAAAACGATTCACTTGGTAATAGAAGGGGATTTGAAGAAAGGATGGAAGACGCGAGTGGTGCAGATTACATTCTTCATCACGATACTGCTTTGGATGTTTGATAAGTTTACGGGGATTCAGGCGGGTGTGGTCGCTCTTATTCCAATCGCTATCTTTAGTCTTTTTGGGGTTATCAATAAACACGACCTCGGTAAGATTAACTGGAGTGTGCTTTGGATGGTGGCTGGAGGATTTGCTCTTGGAGAGGGGATGCGAGAGACGGGACTTGCACAGACTCTTGTAACCTCCATTCCATTTAGTGCGTGGCCAGCCTTTGTCGTTATTATTGCATCGGGGATTATTTGCTGGATACTCTCTACCTTCATCAGTAATACGGCGACGGCTGCATTATTGATGCCAATTCTAGCAACGGTTTCGACAGGGATGACGGTGACCTTGTTACCTTTTGGAGGAGAGAAGACTCTTCTGATAGGGATTGCTTTAGCCGCTTCGCTTGCGATGATGTTGCCTGTGAGTACGCCTCCTAATGCGATAGCCCATTCTACGGGTTTTATTCAAGTGCGCCACATGGAAATCTTTGGTCTTCTCATTGGAGGAATCGGTCTCTTAATCGGTTACATCGCTTTGGTTCTTTATGGTACATTATTGTGGTAGCCTTTTCGTCATCCAAAGAGTTTTTGTCGTAACTTTGTTGTCGGAATAGGAGTATAAGTAACGAAAAGTGAAAGAATTAAGGATGACGAAGGAAACGCAACAGCGAGTGTACACCTTTGGTGATACGAACACGCAAGGAAAGGGCTCTATGCGTAACGAGCTCGGTGGTAAGGGAGCCAATTTGGCAGAAATGAGCCTTTTGGGGATGCCTGTTCCTCCAGGTTTTACCATTACCACGACTACGTGTAATGACTATTATACTCTAGGTAAGGAGCAGATCGTGAAGCTCTTGGAGGCAGATGTCCGTGCTGCAATGGCGGGGCTTGAAGCTAAAATGGGAGCTAAGTTTGGAGACAAAGAGAACCCGCTTTTGGTGTCGGTGCGCTCGGGAGCTCGAGCTTCGATGCCAGGGATGATGGATACGATCTTAAATCTTGGGCTTAACGATGAAGCCGTTGAGGGTTTGGCTAAGCGGACAGGTAACCCCCGTTTTGCATGGGATAGTTACCGTCGTTTTATCCAAATGTACGGTGATGTGGTATTGGGATTAAAGCCAGAATCAAAGGAATCTGAAGATCCCTTTGAAGTAATCATCGATGCGCGAAAGGCTAAGAGAGGTATCAAGTCGGACACCGAGTTTACGGTGGAGGATCTTCAGGAGCTCGTAAAGGAATTTAAGGCGGCTGTACTGAAGTTTACGGGGAAGACTTTCCCAGTGAACGCTGAGGAGCAACTTTGGGGAGCGATCTTTGCCGTTTTTGAAAGTTGGATGAACGATCGCGCAAAGCTTTATCGTCGACTCAACAAAATTCCTGAGGAATGGGGGACTGCTGTTAATGTGCAGTGTATGGTTTTTGGGAATATGGGCGATACCTCAGCGACTGGGGTGGCATTTACGCGTGATGCTTCTACGGGTGAACGTCTTTTTAACGGAGAATTCTTGGTAAATGCGCAAGGGGAAGACGTCGTAGCTGGGGTACGTACGCCGCAGCCGATTACCATTGAGGGGTCTCGTCGTTGGGCTGAGTTGAAAGGTGTTTCGGAGGAGGAGCGTAAGCGTGTGGCTCCTTCGCTCGAAGAGGTGATGCCAGACGCATTTGCGCAGTTGAATGACATTCAGCTAAAGCTCGAGGAGCATTATCGTGATATGCAGGATATAGAGTTCACTATCCAAGATGGTAAACTTTGGATGTTGCAGACCCGCTCAGGTAAGCGTACGGGGATGGCTATGGTGAAGATGGCTATGGATATGCTTGACGAGGGGATGATTGATGAGAAAACTGCTATTTTGCGAGTTGAGCCAGAAAAGCTAGACGAGTTACTTCATCCAGTCTTCAAGAAGGAAGCGCTTGCGCAAGCTAAGTTTGTGGCGGCTGGTTTGCCTGCTTCTCCAGGTGCTGCAAGTGGGCGAATCGTTTTCTTTGCAGATGTGGCAGAGGAATGGAGTGCACGTGGAGAAAAGGTCATTCTTGTGCGTCAAGAGACGTCGCCAGAAGACTTGAGTGGTATGCACGCTGCGCAGGGGATTTTGACAGCTCGGGGAGGTATGACCTCTCACGCAGCAGTTGTGGCACGTGGGATGGGGAAGTGCTGTGTGTCTGGGGTTGCTGCTCTAGAGATTGATTACACGAAGCGTGAGATGCACACGCCTAATGGTCTCTTTAAGGAAGGGGATTGGATCTCCTTGAATGGGAGTACGGGGCGTGTTTATGAAGGAAAGCTCGAAACCATAAATGCTGCGATGAGCGGCGATCTGGCTCGTTTGATGCAATTAACGGACAAGTTTGCTAAAGTGAAGGTACGTACCAACGCGGATACGCCTCGTGATAGCACTGTCGCTCGGGATTTTGGAGCTCAGGGGATAGGACTCTGTCGTACGGAGCATATGTTTTTTGAGCCTGATCGTATCATTGCAATGCGTCAGATGATACTTGCAGAAAATGAGGAAGGGCGTCGAAAGGCTCTCGATAAGCTACTTCCGATTCAGCGTCAGGACTTTATCGGGATATTTGAAGCGATGCAGGGACTTCCCGTTACTGTTCGATTACTTGATCCTCCACTTCACGAATTCCTTCCTAAGATTAAAACGCTGCAGGTGAAGGATGCTGAGGATTTAGGAATAGAACCCGAGGCGCTCAAGGTATTGATAGAGCAGCTTCAGGAAGTAAACCCGATGCTGGGCTTCCGTGGTTGTCGTTTAGGGATTCTTTATCCGCAAATCACTCAGATGCAAGCGCATGCTATTATTGAGGCAGCGCTAATTCTTAAGAAGCGTGGTGTGGAGGTACATCCTGAAATTATGATACCTCTTGTAGGGCATGTCAACGAATTCAAGAACCAGAAAGCTATTATCCTAGCAGAAGCAGAGAAGGTTTTTGCAGAGTACAACGACAGGATTGAGTTCCGTATTGGTACGATGATTGAAATTCCGCGTGCGGCACTCACGGCGAATGAAATTGCAGCAGAAGCGGACTTCTTTAGTTTCGGTACGAATGATTTGACGCAGATGGTCTTTGGTTTCAGTCGTGACGATATCGCTCATTTCTTGCCCTATTATCTCAAGAGTGGTATTTTGAAGTTTGACCCATTTGCTACATTGGATCGTAAGGGAGTTGTTTCTCTTATTGCGCGTGCCGTTGAGCTTGGACGTGATGCGAATCCAGGAATAAAACTCGGGATTTGTGGAGAGCATGGTGGCGATCCGACTTCAATCCGCTATTGTTGTGAATTAGGCTTGAACTATGTAAGTTGTTCGCCTTTCCGTGTTCCAATCGCTCGTCTTACTTCAGCGCGTGCGGCAATAGAGGAGACTACGAAGTAACCAACTGTAAACGTTTATCGTATCTTTAGAGGAGAACACCCGTATGATGGGGGTTCTCCTCTTCTTGTTCTGTCTATTGTATAGTGTCTTTTGTACATGTCTATATCTTTTTTCGTCAATAAGTGCCTAAAAGACTTCTCAATAGGTATTGAGGTCTGTAAAGAAGTCTCTATATTTGATGGAAAATAGTAACTTTGAGGGGAGGGATGGCTCATGTCTTATAGAGTGATATCGTATACAAGCGTTACTCGCTTCTTTTTTCTATTCTTGAGCTTTTTAGGCTTCTCTTTTGTGCTTTATGCGCAGGAGGGAGCTACTTATTATTGGCTCTCAGTACCAGAGATAAATCGACATCATATCAGTTCTTCGCACCCAAAGATGGATGTTTATTTGCATCTTATCGCGGTGGATGCGGCTGTGAATGTTGATATCACGATGCCTGCGAGATATACTCATGCGTCATTACCTTTTCCTGCAGGTCCACACAAAGTGACGATACCGAGACAAGGGAAAATCCGAATTAGTTTGGCTGAGAATCCTGCTTCGTTGCCTCCAACGCCTGATCCACTTAAAGTGGCATGGTTTTACCAGCCCTATAGGAATGGGGATTTAACTCAAGCAGCTGCTGATCCGAATGTTAATCATCAATTGGTAGAAAGTGTGCTTTATTGGTCGGAGAGTGATGTCTCTACTGCGAATATGAAGCATGGTAAGTATGTGCGGCTTAATACAGTAAGAAATGCACTTCTCATTAAGGGGAATCGGAATTTTTATGCTTATCTAGAGATTGCAAGTCCATGGAATCGTGATATTATGGTCTTGAAAGGTCCATCAGCTATATCGTCATTTATAGGAGTTCCAACACAAACGAATGTTGCAATCACGAATCGGTATAATGACAAGCGCCTTTGTCCGTATCGTTCTATCAATGTGACAGCTATTGAAGACAATACGTATATACAGGCTAGAATAGGAGTGGGAAAGAAAGTTTGGGTCAATTCTTCCACGATTACCCATCATGGTAAGAGAGGGAAGCCTCTTGAGGCTGATGCTTCTGGAAGTATTTGGTTTTGGTTAAACAGAGGTGAGACGGCGATTCTTACCCCTTATGCTGAGCACTTTGCAAGTGGGTCAACGACCGATCCGCACTATGGACGAACGGATGGTTATCAAACAGGGAGAACTGCAGATGAAACTTTCGGTGCGATTTTTCTAAGATCTGAACCGACTATACCGGGAGCAGCCCTTAGGAGTCAATTTGTGGTAACCTATCAGGAAAATTTGCTGGAACAGAGTACGAATCATGGTCTAGACCTTATTTTGGAACAAATGGTTCCGAGCTATTACCTAGGGTCTAATTATGCTGTTGTACGGAACGTTTGGCCAAAGCCGTCAAATGACTGTGAATATCTTTATATCCAGTCTGTGCAGTCTAGAAAAGTAACAATAAAAGTTACTGGAGAGCCGCCCTTTGTACTGCAAGATTTTCAACAGAAGGTGATCCGTATGAATGGTCACGAAGATTATACTATTGAGGTTACTGATTACGAAGGTCATAGTAAGGAAGAGGCAAAACTTGCGATATTACACTTGGCTTCTGTGGAGAGTAGTAGTGCGAATCAATTAGCTGCCTCTGTTGTACCTCCCTTGTCTAGTAATATTAGTTGTGCGGGATCGAAAAGAGTTTCTTTTAGTCGAACATTACGATCTTCGGAGGATGGAAATCCGTATATCTATTATCTAACGCTTTATGCGTTTGTCGATGATAGCGATCCTGATATCTCGACTAAGGGGAAATTTGTTCTGAAAAAGACAAAGTGGCTTTCTGCTACTAATGCAAAGTTTGAACAGGTTTCCAACAGTTCTAGAGAGAAAAAACTAGAGGATTATCTCAATGATATTAACAACTGGCATTCTTTTACAGGGCTTGACCCGAGCTCTCCTTTGAAGAAATGGCGTTGGTTAAAGATCAATACTGATGACCCTGCTTTGTTTGGAGGTCCAGATATGATTGAGGTTACCGACTCAAATGGTCGTGATATTGCTTATTTATTGGAGAATGAGGGGAATGTCTTTCATCTTGCAATGTTGAATGGTGCGCCTCGTACAGATGCTCTTTATGCCTTCCTTTCGCAGTATCGTGAGTTGAGAATTGGTATTTCGGTACAAGATGATAACGGAGCAATTCTTCCTGGTGGGGCTATTCCTCTATGTCGGGGTGAAAGTCGGAAACTTAAGGTTTCTAAATACTTACACTCTAAGTATACTTGGTCGCCGACTACGAATTTAGTTATGAGATCTAATGATGGTTCGGAGGTAGAGGTAGTTAACCCCAAACAGTCCCAGAAGTATACGGTTACGTTTTCTGGCTATTGTGATTTACATCCGACTGCCAAGATTAACGTTGAAGTAGCGCCAGATTTCGACCCTATTATCTCTGCACCCGCCGTTTTATGTGGAGGAGGGGAGTTACCAATGCACTTTACTGAGCTTGAAGGATCGAAGAAGCTTACGCTCAAGATGAAAAAAGCGAATTCGAAAACGGAAACGCCTCCAGGGTCTGGAATCTACACCTATACTTATGACCCGCCTACGGCTTTGGCAAATGATCAAGTAACAGGAGATAAACTCTCTAAGCGGATAAACTTTTCTACTTCCGTTCCGACAGAGGAACATTATCTGATAGAAGCGCGCTTTGATAATGCGGCTTGTAAGCGTATTATTGAGCATGAGGTTGATGTCCTTCCCCCTCTCCCCAAGCCAACGATAGACTATGTTACGGGTTTCGCTCCAGCGAACGGAGTGGGCAATCCTGCTTGTTCCCCCTTCCGCACACAGCTGGAGGTGACCAATGCGAGTGCTT
>CAJPTV010000031.1 GCA_905373665.1 Bacteroidia bacterium | reverse complement strand
AGGCGAGACGAAAGTGACGCTCAAGGCAGAGATGAACCCAAGCACCGCCGAGCGTAGCACGAAGCTAACCTTTGTGCTCGTTGGTGCAGAGGAGGTAAAGCAGGAAGTAACGGTAAAGCAGGCGGGCTCGTCAATCACGGTTACGCCAGCAGAGGACGTAACGCTCCCCGCCGCGGGCGAGACGAAGGCAGAATACTTCACCGTAAAGAGCACGAGTGCGTGGAAGGTAACCAGTTCAAACGCAGCGTGGAACGTCTTAGATGAGACCGAGGGCGAAAAAGGCGAGACGAAAGTGACGCTCAAGGCAGAGATGAACCCAAGCACCGCCGAGCGTAGCACGAAGCTAACCTTTGTGCTCGTTGGTGCAGAGGAGGTAAAGCAGGAAGTAACGGTAAAGCAGGCGGGCTCGTCAATCACGGTTACGCCAGCAGAGGACGTAACGCTCCCCGCCGCGGGCGAGACGAAGGCAGAATACTTCACCGTAAAGAGCACGAGTGCGTGGAAGGTAACCAGTTCAAACGCAGCGTGGAACGTCTTAGATGAGACCGAGGGCGAAAAAGGCGAGACGAAAGTGACGCTCAAGGCAGAGATGAACCCAAGCACCGCCGAGCGTAGCACGAAGCTCACTTTTGCGCTCGTTGGGGCTGAAGAGGTAAAGCAAGAGGTGACGGTAAAGCAGGCGGGTAAGTCTACGCCTTCTGATCCCTCTAAGCCCTCGACGCCGCTCGCTGTGGAATCTGCCCCATTGGCGAGTATCGTCGTAGCACCGAATCCGTTCTCCGCACAACTGCAAATCATTAACGATGCATTGGTCGAAGGAGAGTACGAACTCCTGACCGCCAGCGGCGTAGTGGTGCGCTCGGGGGCGCTACAAGGTAGAGAGACCGTGCTCTATACCGTAGAGCTACGAGCGGGTGGGTATCTCTTGCGCCTTTTGGTAGGTAAGGAACAGAAGACGATCTTCGTTGTGAAAGAATAGTGCTCGCTACGAGCTAGGACAATGGCGTTGCTTCCGCACCAAGGGAGCAGCGCCATTCTTTTTGTGGAAAGATAAAGACCTGGTCCTAAGGGCGGACGGCCCGTGGTTGAGGGTTCTTACGCTGGACGGGCGGGGGCGCTAAGGGCAACAAAACGAACCACTAAAGAGTTATATGGGCAGCATTATGTATTCAAATAAAAGAATAACACTATGAGAAAACTCTTTTTACGTGCCCTGTGCACTGCACTGAGCCTAACCCTAGCGTTAGGCGTCGCTTGGGCAGAGGAGCAAACAGTAGATATGAAGAAATGGATCACGCTTACTGTAAAGCAAGGCGACTATATAAGTCTAGCTTTTGCCGCGTCGGCGGGCGATGTCGGGGTAAAGGTCTCAGGAGTAGAGGACGAGAAGATAGAGAAAGCGCCAATGCAACTCCAGACGCAACGGAGATATAAAGCGCGTGGCACCGAGATTAAAGTCTTCGGAGCGATAGAGCAGTTCTCATGCCATAGCAACACAACGGTACTTACCGCAATAGACGTGAGTGCTAACCCACAACTTATACAGTTAAATTGCTTCTATAACCAATTAGCGACTCTGGACGTGAGCGAGAATGTGAACCTGACCTACTTAAACTGCTCCCTCAATCGACTATCAGCACTGAATGTGAGCAAGAATGTCAAGCTGACGAATTTAAGCTGCGCCGCCAATCAATTATCAACGCTGGATGTGAGCAAGAATGTAGACTTGACGGAACTAAACTGCGCCGCCAATCAACTACTAACGCTGGATGTGAGTCGGAATGTGAAACTAACGAAATTGAGTTGCGCTGTAAATCAGCTATCCACGCTAGATATGAGCATGAACAGTCAACTGAACTACTTGTCTGTTTATGACAACAATTTTTCAACCACTACGCTCAATGCACTCTACTGTTCTCTACCCAGTAGACCAGGACAAGAAAAGGGTGTGCTCTTTCTCACAAAGAACGAGAAAGACCCATTTACACAACTGGTAAAGAGCACAAGTAAAGCGACAACGGATGCGAAAAATTGGGTAATACGCTCTTTTGACGATGTGAAGGAAATCAAAGATATTACAGGGAGCTTTACTTGCGGTTCTCCCTACGCGCTAACGCTATCGCCTGCCTATAGAGAGGGGAAATTCCCTTGCGAGGGGGGCGAATGGCAGGTAACGGTCGCGAGTACTGGGGCGTGGAAATTAGATAAAAGTCAGCTTCCTAATTGGCTTCGTGTAGAACCAGAAAACGGAGAGAACGGGACAGTGGTCAAAATAACGGTATCGTCCAATAGCGATAAAACAAAAGAGAGAGCCTTCCCCCTTGCCTTTATGCTCACAGACGGCTCGAACACAAAACAAGTCGTAACCGTGGGGCAGCTCCGCGCCTCCTTATCTGTAACGCCGATAGACGACTACACGCTCCCCGCCGCTGGAGAGACGAAAGCAGAGTACTTCACGGTAAGAAGTACAGGGAAGTGGAAGGTCACTAGCTCAAACGCGGAGTGGAACGTCTTAGATAAGACCGAGGGCGAAAAAGGCGAGACGAAGCTTACCCTTCAGACGGGCGTAAACCCAAGCACCGCCGAGCGTAGCACGAAGCTCACCTTTTGGCTCGTTGGGGCTGAAGAGGTAAAGCAAGAGGTAACGGTAAAGCAGGCAGGCTCGTCAATCACGGTTACCCCAGCAGAGGATGTAATGCTCCCCGCCGCAGGCGAAACGAAGGAGAATTACTTCACCGTAACCAGTACGAGTGCGTGGAAGGTTACCAGTTCAAATGCAGCGTGGAACGTCTTAGATGATACCGAGGGCGCGGCAGGCGAGACGAAGCTTACTCTTCAGACGGGCGTAAATCCAAGAACCACCGAGCGTAGCACGAAGCTCACCTTTACGCTCGTTGGGGCTGAAGAGGTAAAACAGGAGGTAACGGTAAAGCAGGCAGGCGCATCAATCACAGTTACGCCAGCAGAGGACGTAACGCTCCCCGCCGCCGGCGAGACGAAAGCAGAGTACTTTACAGTAACCAGCACGAGAGCATGGTACGTTACTAGTTCAAACCCTGCGTGGAAAGTCTTAGATAGGACCGAGGGCACGGGAGGCGATACGAAAGTGACGCTCAAGGCAGAGATGAACCCAAGCACCGCCGAGCGTAGCACGAAGCTCTCCTTTACGCTCGTTGGGGCTGAGGGGCTAAAGCAAGAGGTGACGGTAAAGCAGGCAGGCTCGTCAATCACAGTTACCCCTAGCGAGGACGTAACGCTCCCTGCCGCCGGTGAGACGAAAGCAGAGTACTTTACCGTAAAGAGCACGAGTGCATGGAAGGTTACCAGTTCAAATGCAGCGTGGAACGTCTTAGATAAGACCGAGGGCGCGGCAGGCGAAACGAAAGTGACGCTCAAGGCAGAGATGAATCCAAGCACCGCCGAGCGTAGTACGAAGCTCACCTTTGCGCTCGTTGGGGCTGAGGGGCTAAAGCAAGAGGTGACGATAAAGCAGGCAGGTAAGTCTACGCCGCCTAAGCCTTCCGACCCCTCTAATCCTTCTAAGCCCTCTGATCCATCTAAGCCTTCTGACCCTTCTAAGCCCTCGACGCCGCTCGCTGTAGAATCTGCCCCATTGGCGAGTATCGTCGTTGCACCGAATCCGTTCACTACACAACTGCAAATCATTAACGACGCATTGGTAGAAGGACAATACGAACTCCTAACCGCTAGCGGCGTAGTGGTGCGCTCGGGGGCGCTACAAGGTAGAGAGACCCTACTCAATACCGTAGAGCTCCGAGCGGGTGGGTATCTCTTGCGCCTCCTTGTAGGTAAGGAACAGAAGACAATCTTCGTCGTGAAAGAGTAGCGCTCGCGCTATGAGCAGTAAGAGGGTATACTCCCGATGTAACATTAAGAGAGGGTGTGTCGAATGTTTTTGACACACCTTCGCAACTCGCGGCATATGCCGCGCCTGCCCGTTACCCCTTTTCAACCGAATGGTGGGGTCCTGTAGGGGCGCAGCATGCTACGCCCTGCGCCGCAAGGCGCATAATAAATCGATGCGAAAAGTGGTGTTGTGTTTTGACACACCCTCTTTCTTGTAGAAATGATACTTGTAAGAAAAGCATTCCTTTTTGTTTGTGTGCTTGGTTGTGCTTTACTGCTATCTTGTAAGCAGGATAAGCTCGAACCGAGCTCAACAGAAGAACCAACGCTGGAAGAGATCCATGCCAAGGGAGCAAAAACGCTTAACGAGCTCTTGTTGGAACACGACCAAAGTCTTCGAGGAGAAGGCTCAGCGACGAGCGAGCCACAAGCGAACCCATCGCAGCAAGGCTACGGTTCTGTACAAAAAGCAACCCATTATGGTTTTACAACCGATACGTACCTTTTTGACAGCCCACGAAAGTGTTATCTCAATATCGGGGCATACCAAGGCTATTATTTCGTTGAGGTGCACGTCGTCTCTTTGAAAATAAAGGCAAAGCCCTTCTCTGAGTACGAACAGGTCGATTCGCCGCACTGTGGGTATATCCCAACCGCTGACTCGACCGCGCCGCTTAGGCTGCCCATTAGAGGTTGTTTCAACGATGGTTACCAATCCGGAGGACGTCAGTTCTTTAGAACCTACTACATCAAGATTCTTTACAGTATCGATGGAAAAGATATTTACTATACGTTGCCAGACGACCCTAAGAACTTTGAGTGGAACATCGTTTACCGCGAAGCGCTATAAGTAAGAGTCTTTGAAACTATAGGCAGGCGAATGTCGGACTATCTCCGATGTTCGCCTGCTTTTTTAGGCACGCGTTACGCGGTGTAAGAGCGTGGGGGAAGTAAAAAAAACTACCCGCCCCTCACTCCTAGGTATAAATACTGATGTCTTGCCCTTTCCCCCCCACTACCTTTGCAGTGTGAAAATGAAACATACTCCCAGGGGCGAGGGAAGACCAGACCCGCCCCACACGGGTAACCTATTAACTACATAACTAGCGCACACGCTGTCAGACTAAACCTACTCTGACAGCGTTTTTTGTATACCTTTGTCACAAGTAGTAACAACAATATTGCGCTATGAGCTTTACGGTAGAGTGTAACCGCATCTTCTGGGATGCTACGTTGGCGTATCGCCGCCTTAGTAACTTGAACGACACCCCTGAAAATCCGTACCCCACCGCCTCTCTCTTTGCCCTCCTCTACGAGAAGAATTGGGTCGATAACGTCCAATGGGACTTGGAAGACCTTATCCGCAACCCCGACATTGACCCCGCGGAGGCGCTCACCCTCAAGCGCAAAATCGATGCCCTTAATCAACGGCGCACCGACACCGTCGAGCAGATCGATACCCTCTTCCTACAACAGTTTGCCAGCGTCACCCCCGCCGAGGGGGCTACCCTCAATACGGAGAGCCCGGCATGGGCAGTCGATCGTCTCTCCATCCTCAATCTCAAGATCTTTCACATGCAGAAGCAAGCGACGGATCTCGCAGCAAGCCCTGAGCACCGTGCCCGTTGTCAACAGAAGCTCGACGTACTGCTCGAGCAGCGCGTCGACCTCTCTACGGCACTCGAGCAGCTCCTTGAGGCTTACGCCGCAGGCACGAAGGTCATGAAGACCTACCGTCAAATGAAGATGTATAACGACCCCTCGCTTAACCCCATTCTACGCGGTAAAGAGAACCACTAACGCCGCCCGTCGTGAAGGAAAAACATCTGTTACTCATTCGGTTGAGTGCTCTGGGGGATGTCGTGATGCTTCTCCCCGTGGTGCGTGCCCTGCGTGAAAACTATCCCGAGCTGCCGCTCACGGTGCTCTCTCAACCCTTTGCCCGCCCCTTCTTTGAGGAAATAGAGGGGGTAACGTTCCAAGCAGCCGAACTCCGCGGACGTCACCACGGCATCCGAGGGTTGTGGCGTTTGGCGGGCGACCTTAAGCGAAGCACAAAGTTTACCCACCTTGCGGATACTCACAGCGTTATCCGCTCGTGGCTCTTACGTTTTTTCCTTGCCTTAAGAACCTTTCCCCGTGGCTACAAGAGCGCTACGCTAGACAAGGGGCGTCGCGAGAAGAAGGCGCTGGTGCGTCAGGAGGATAAGCAGCTCGTGCCCCTCGAGCATTCGGTAAAGCGCTATGCCGAGGTACTCAAAGATTTAGGCTTCCCTCTCTCCGTGCCCTACCAGTTGGGCGGATTACAGGCACGCGAGCTTGCGCCGCAGCTAGCCCCATTCTTTGCAACGACACGGCTGCGCGTGGGGATAGCCCCCTTTGCCAAACACCGCGGCAAGCGCTATGACCTTGACCTGATGCTTGCCCTCGTGAAGAAGCTGCATAAACGTGGCATACAGATTTTCCTCTTCGGCGCACGGGGCGAGGAGCAGTTCCTCCTCGAGCGTTGGGTGACCAAGCCTGACCTCATTGTCGTGCCGAAGCTGGGGCTTAACCTCTTAGAGGAGTTGGTCTTGATGCGCCACCTCGACCTGATGGTCGCCATGGATTCTGCCAATATGCACCTTGCCTCTTGGGCAGGGACGCGGGTCATCTCCGTGTGGGGGGCAACCCACCCCTACGCGGGGTTCTATGGCTGGGGACAGGAGGAGACTCTCGCCGTGGGGCGCGATGACCTCGCTTGTCGTCCCTGTTCTGTCTATGGTAACAAGCCCTGCCTGCGCGGCGATTACGCCTGCCTTGACCACTCCGTCGACGAGCTTTATAAGCGCGCCCTTGCCCTTCTGCCGTTGCCCACGGAGGAGGCTTAACTCTTTATTGATTGAAAAATGAAGCACCTTGGTAAGAAGTCCCCTCTTCCCACCCAGCATGACCCTTCACTCCTTGAGGCGATCCCGCGTTCTGTCCGAAGTCGTGCCATGGGGTATGATGTTTGGCACGCCTACGAGGCTACAGCTTTGCGAAATGACGGCGTCGCGATAAACGGTGTCTTGAAACTGACATACGAGGCCGAGAGCGACTACATCATCGAGAGCAAGTCGCTGAAGCTCTACCTCTACTCGCTTGCCAATACACACCTAGGCGATACGACCGAACAAGTGCAGATGGCTTACGAGTTGATCGCTAAGGAAGACATCTCACGATGTCTCGGCTGGGGGGTCGAGTGCTGTTTCTTTACAGAGATCTCCACGTACGAGAGTGTACTTGACGGATATAAGCTCCTCGAAAAGAGTCGCCCCTTCCGTCCCAATAAAGATCGAACCCTCAAGGTGGCTACGCATGGGCTAGCGACCCTTTGCCCCGTAACAGGACAGCCCGACTGGGGGACGCTCATGCTCCAGATTACGGGCGACCAACTCCCTACACGAGAGGATCTCTTCCAACTCTTGCGTGACTTGCGCGGTAAGCCCGAGTTCCACGAAGACGTAGCCAATCGCCTCTACGAGCACTTTCAAGAACGCTACGAGCCTATATCGCTCCTTGTGGCCTGCCTCTATACGCGACGTGGAGGGATTGACATCTGTCCTGTACGCTATAGTTTTGTAGATCTAGAGCCCCTACTCCTGACGGATACTACACTACTCTCGATGCCAACCTTCCGACGCTAGAGAGGCATAATGCGACTGTACCAGTACGTGCTACTGGGCTCTCTTTTGACGATTGCCGCCCTCGGACGGTGCTACGGAGGTGTCGCACTATTGCATTCCCCCGCTGACGGAGCGCACAGCCGCGATTCTCTTGCTTCTCTAGACTCCGTAGCGGGTCTCCTAGCTACTATCCTTGAGGAGTATACCGTCCCCTGTCCACTTGGGGCAGCGACGTGTCGGTTGGCAGAGCGTCCTATCTTGCCCGCCTCGTTGCGCGTGGTGCGCTCTACGCTTGCCGTGCCGCCCGAAGTGCTACTTGACTCTACGGCGACGAGCGTTCGGTTTGTGCAAGATGCTCTATTGCCCAACGATACGGTGTGGGTGCAGTTTCGCCTCCTCCCACCTGAGGCTACGGGCGAGTGGAATGCCTATCTCCTCCTAGACTCCGCCTCCTCTGCCGAAAAGCCGCTTTGGAAGAAAATCCAAGAAGAACGCCAACGGCAACAAGCGACAACCTCACCCCTACGCCCCCCTTTTACCCTCAAGGGCTATGCTGAGCGCGAGGCGACCCTTGGTGAAACCGTACAGTCGCCCTTTGCGGGACGTATGCAACTCGAGCTCGATGGTGAGCTTGAGTCGGGCTTGCAGGTTCACGGCGAGCTCTCTGACCATTCACTCCCTTTCCAACCCGACGGCACATCGACCCAACTTCGTGCACTGGAACGGATTTACCTCCGCGTCTCAGACTCGCTCTGGTATGCCGAAGGGGGCGACATTACCCTACACGCAGCCAACGAGTTCCTGCACTACGATACCCCCATGCAGGGGCTTGGCTACGGACGGGAGTTCGGTCAAAAGCCTATCGATTCCTCCACCCGCGACCACTTTCAACTCGCCCTCGGGGTAGCAAAAGGGGAATTTGCCGAGGTGACCCTGAACGGGCAAGAGGGGATACAGGGTCCGTACCCGCTGCAGGGGGGCGGGGCAGGGCTTCTCCACGTTACGGCATTGGCAGGGTCGGAACAGGTCTACCTTGACGGGCGGTTGCTCACTCGGGGCGAAGACCAAGACTATACGATCGATTACAATCTCGGCGAGGTGCGCTTTACGCCACGCCACCCCATTCACGCCTCGAGCCGCATCCGGGTGCGCTATGAGAAGGTGGCGCGCCAGTACACCCGCTACCTCATGCACGGCGTGGGAAGGGCGTCGCTCCGCCACGGCTGGCACGTTCAGGCACAGGGCTATATGGGGCACGATGCCGCCGCTTCCTTACAGCTCGAAGGGCAAAAAGAAGCGGCGTACGATGCACTTGCTGCCCTCTCACCTTCCGAGTCATATACGCATTTCCTCCCCTCGCTAGAAAAGGCAGAAGGGCGGACGCGTGGCGGCTACCTCCCAGCCGATACGATTGTGGCAGGCGAGCGATATACCTTCTACCGCTACATCCCCCCCGGGCTGGTCGACTCCCTCTACCACCCCGTTTTCCAATATGCGCCCGAAGGGGGCGACTACCTTCAGACCCAAGGGGGGGACAACGAACCTGTGTATCGCTGGATAGCCCCGCGCGATGGGAAAAAGCAGGGGGCATTCACCCTCGGGCGCATCCTTACGCCCCCCCAGAGCCACCAACTTGTGCAGACCACCCTCGGACAGAAGCGCGAACGCGGCGAGACGCGCCTGACCGTGGCGTACAGTCTCTTTGACCCGAATACGCTTCGGGGACGCAACGCTCATGTCTCGCACGATGCCGCACACGATGCTTCGCATGGCGTCGCCACACGCCTCTATGCCAACTATCGCCTTTTTGCGTGGAAAAAACATACCCTTTGGGGAGGTGTCGACGCCCGTTGGGTGCAGAAAGCGTTTCACCCCGTACGCGATTTCCTTCCCCCCGACTACCTCCGTCATTGGGGGCTCACCGATACGCGTTTTACCGACTCTTGGGGCGAAGCTGCCCTCTGGGTCGAATTACGCAACCCGCTAGGCTATTCTAAGATTGCCCAGAAAACGCTTTTAACGGGCGAAATAAAAGGCTTTGCTATCTCTAGGGACGCTTATTACCGCTGGAGGGTTCTTGACGCCAAAGTGGGCTCTTCTCTGTACTTTTTGCAAAAAGGCGCATTGCGGCGGACGACCTCGCAAATCAATACCGAGATTGCCTATCGTGCCAAGCTCCTAACCCCCGCCCTTTTCTTTGAACGTGAGGCGCAGCACTCCGAACGAGCCATTGCACCGACCGATGACTACCATTGGTGGCGCTCGGGGGTGCGACTCCGCTTAGGTGACTCCTTGCAGCAGCGTCTCGACGTGCAGGCGAGTTATCGTTACGACGCGCCCGTGCTCCTGCCGACACAGCTCCCGCTTCGCGAAACGCTCGAAGCATCGACTCAGGCGGCGACGATGCAACCCGGGCTCGGTTCGCTTTCCCTCCTGTTGAACTACCAGCGGCAGTGGGCACATCACCCGACGGGGCGCGTCCACACGCAAACCTTTTTATCACAACTCTCCGCAGACTTTACCCTTTGGCAACGGCGCTTCGCGGGCACGCTTACCCAAGAGCTCTCTACGGAGAACACCCCCGAGTGGCAACAGCACTTCATTCGCGTCCCCGACGGACAGGGGCGTTACACGTGGATTGACAGCAATGGCGACGGTCAGCAGCAGCTCGATGAGTTCGTCTTAGCCCCCTTTCGTGACCAAGGGTCGTACGTCCTACAGCTCGTTCCCTCGTCAAAGACACGTGCGACGCAGACCGCCAACCTGCGATGGGGGCAGCGGATAACCCCGCGTCGCGATGCGCGTCCCATCGACTCGCTCACCCTCTGGTGGCAACGGTTTGACTTAGAGACCTCTACGCAGCTAGCGCAAAAGCGGGAACAACGTGCGTGGTGGCAAACCCTCCTCCCCGTAGGCGATGCGGCGCATGCTCTACAACATCAGGTACAGCTACAAGCCACACTCTGGTTCAATAAGGCGGCACGCCCCTTAGCGCTCTTTGTCGGCGGCGGGGGTACAGAACAAGGCGAGCGGCTCACGCAGGGGGAAAATACGTTGAGGTTGCGCACCCTTCGGGGCGGATTCTCTACCCCCGACCTGTCGCGCTGGATTGTAGAAGGGGAGGGGACTCTCGAGCAGCGCCATCAGCACCTCCCTTACGGGACATCCCCCACCCTTGAGGTCGCCACACGTCAGCTTCGCCTCACCCTCGGGGTGCGTCATACGGGGGGGACAGAGCAGCGCCTCGAGGGGCGGACGACGCGTATGCGTCCCAAGCAAAAGGACGTTGCTGCGAAGATGTGGGAAGGGGAGTATACGGTGCGTATGCCGTTGGGCACGAAGTGGGATGGTGAGGTAAAGCTCTGTTATGCCTACGCCGATCTTGCGCCCCTGCGGGGCAATTCCCTAGCCTATACCCTTGCGCGTGGCTATCTCGATGGGTCTAATCTTTTGGGTAACCTTACGCTTCGTTGGAAGCTGACGCGCTACGTAGAGCTCGCGGCACGTTACGAGCTCCGTTTCTTAGGCGATGCGCCCCTTCAGCAAGCGGGGAACTTCGCCGTACGGACGGTGTTTTAGCACCCCAGTAGTGCGTCCTTACTACCGCTTTTCCTATCTTTGTAGAAACCAAAGAGAAAGCAGAGATGACCGAACAGCGCAGCCTACCTATCGATACGCAAACCTTTGAACAGGTGCGTAATATGGGGAATGTCTACGTAGACAAAACCCCGTATATAGAAAAGCTTTTCCGACTCGGACGTTTCTTTTTCCTAAGCCGCCCCCACCGCTTCGGCAAGAGTCTCTTCCTGTCTACCCTCCAGGCCTACTTTGAAGGACGAAAAGAGCTCTTCGACGGACTCTATATTTCTGACCATGAAGAGGAGCTCGCCTGCCGCCAGCGCCGCAAACCATGGGAGCCCAGCCCCGTGCTCTACTTCAATCTGAACGCTGAGTATTTTGCAAGTAGCGACGTCTTGGAAAACTGCATCCATCGACAACTCTCTGCTATGGAAAAACGCTATGGTCACGACGACGTGGCAAAGACCATCCCCGGACGCTTCTATAACCTCATCGAACGTATATATGAAGAGACGGAAAAACAAGTCGTCGTCCTCATCGACGAGTACGACAAACCCCTCCTCGAGACCATCAACAACCCCGAGCTGAACGACGCCAATCGAGCCCTCCTCAAAGCCTTCTACGAGGTGCTTAAGAACTGCGACCGCTACATCCGCTTCGCCTTCCTAACAGGGATTACCAAGTTCAGCAAAACGAACCTCTTTAGCGGGGCTAATAACTTGATGGATATCTCATTATTAGACGACTATGCTGCCATCTGTGGCTTCACCGAGCAGGAACTCACAGACTACTTTATGCCCGAAATAGAGAAACTTGCCCTAGCTGAAAACACCACCATAGAAGCTACACGCGCGAGACTCAAAAAAGAGTACGATGGCTATTGTTTTTCGCGCAATGGCGAAAATGTCTACAATCCTTTCAGCCTACTCAAGGTATTGGTAACAAGCACCTACAAGTACTACTGGTTCGAGACAGCCACCCCCTCCTACCTAGTCAACTACCTCAAGCGAACACATGTCCTATTACCTGAGTTAGAGGAAGAGCTACTGCTCGACGAGAGTTCCATCAACGACTTCCGTTACAACGACGATGACTCCATCATCCCCCTCCTCTTCCAATCGGGCTACCTCACCATCAAAAGATACCTACGCGAGGCACAGCTCTACCAACTAAGCTTTCCCAATCAGGAAGTCCGCTTCAGTTTCTTGAAAGAGCTATTACCTCTTTATGTGAACGTGCGCAGAGACAAGATCTTTTTCCTCGCGCATAAGCTTTACAAAGCCCTTTTTAGCGGCGACCTCGCAGGTGCAATAGAGCAGATCAAAAACTTCCTAGCGGGGATTATCTACGGCAACATCCCGAACAGCGAGGAGGGACGCCCCCTGCGTGAACAATACTACCAAACCGTGCTTTACGCCATTTTCCGACTCTTAGGCATATACACCCAAGCAGAAGTGAGCTGTGCTACAGGACGCATCGATATGCTTGTTACAACGCCGCAACACGTCTACATCTTCGAGTTTAAGGTCAATACACAAGGCTCTGCACAGGATGCTATCGCGCAAATCAAAGACAAAGAGTACTTCCACATAGTAGCCCCCGCAGGGCGAACCCTACACCTTGTAGGCGTAAGCTTTGACGAAAAGACACGCAACGTCGGAGAGTGGAAAGAAGAGCTGTGCTCTTAGTGCACAAGCCAGCACCCTAATCTTAACTCCGTCACCCCCCTAACACAAAAAGCCGCCCCAGAGTTAACTGAGGCGGCATCCTTCTCTCAGGTACCGATACTAAGCGAGATGGGGGGAACGGATAGGAGCGCTCTACGCCTCCTCCTCGCCCTCTACACGCGGGGTCACCTCGCCCTTGTTGTCTACGATAAAGGTGATTGCTGACTGCAACCCCTCGAGAAACTTCGCAAAGTCCTCGCGATAGAGGAATATCTTGTGCTTCTCATACGAGGCGTCTTCACCCGGACGACGCTTACTCTCCGTTATCGTGAGATAATAGTCGTCATTTCGCGTCGCCTTGACGTCGAAAAAATAGGTTCTCTTCCCTGCTCGCACTGCAGTTGAATGTACATCACTACGCTCCTCTTGTGATTCGGTCAACACCGAATGCTCGCTTCCTTCCATTGCCATCGTCTATCTCCTCCACTTCTAGTGCGTTTCTTAAACTACACAAAGTTACAGCCTTTTCTTTACATAGCACAAAAAAAGAGCGTCGCTTGTACAGCAACGCCCTTTTTTCTTTAGCTGCCTCCCTGTGTAGGACGACGCCCCACACGCCTGCAGCCCGATTTTACTTTCGCAATTTGCGAGGCTCAATCATACGTTCGGGCGAGAGGATCTCGTCGAGCTGCTCCTTGGTGAGCCAACCCTTTTCTAAGACAAGGTCGTAAACACTCGCATTCTTTTCCAACGCCTCCTTAGCCACAATCGTCGACTTCTCGTAACCGATGACGGGGTTAAGCGCCGTTACAATCCCGATACTGTTGTATACGAGGCTCTTGCAACGATCTGGGTTGGCAGTGATGCCCATTACGCAACGATGCTCAAGGGTCTTCAGACCGTTCTTCAACATAACGATCGACTCGACAATGCTCTGCACCGCTACGGGTTCAAATACGTTGAGTTCCAACTGACCACCCTCTACGGCCATAGTCACCGTCATATCGTTCCCTACTACCTTGAAGGCGATTTGGTTCACTACCTCGGGGATCACTGGGTTCACCTTCCCCGGCATAATACTTGAACCAGGCGCACGGGGCGGAAGGTTAATCTCATTCAACCCTGCACGTGGCCCCGAGGCGAGCAGACGAAGGTCATTACAAATCTTGGAAACCTTAACCGCCAAACGCTTCAATTCGGAGGAGTAGGTCACAAAATCGCTCGTGTCTTGCGTAGCCTGTACGAGGTTCGCTGCTAAGCGCATCGGGAAGCCTGTTACGCGTTTGAGGTGCTCGGTACACTTTTCCGCATACCCAGGTTCGGCATTGATACCCGTCCCGATGGCCGTAGCCCCCATGTTCATTTCGAGGAAGAGGTCTGCCGCCTTGTTGAGCTGTGCGCTCTCGCCCCGTAGCATGTCGGCGTAGGCTTGGAACTCTTGCCCTAAGGTCATCGGCACGGCATCCTGCAGCTGCGTACGCCCCATCTTGATCACGTCGCGGAACTCCTTAGCCTTTTCTTGGAAAGCATTCGCAAGGCTCGTGAGTACCTCCGTGAGCTCGATATTGAGCATGTAGATACCCAACTTCATCGCCGTCGGATAGGCGTCGTTGGTAGACTGCGAGAGGTTCACGTGGTTGTTGGGGTGACAGTATTGGTATTCACCCCGCTGATGCCCCATAATCTCTAGGGCGCGGTTCGCTATCACCTCATTTGCGTTCATGTTGGTGGACGTCCCTGCCCCGCCCTGTATCATATCCACCACAAAGTGGTTGTGATATAGCCCATTGCGAATCTCATGGCACGCCGTGACTATCGCGTCGCGTACGTCCTTCGGCATCAGCCCGAGGTCGTGGTTTGCCTCCGCAGCGGCTTCTTTCACCATCGCAAGCGCATTCACTATCGCGGGGTAAAAGGAGAGGTTGACCCCCGAGATGGTGAAGTTCTCTACCGCACGCAAGGTCTGTACCCCGTAGTAGCTCTCTAGCGGTACGTTCCGTTCGCCGAGCAGGTCATGCTCCAAACGGGTGTTGCCCGAGAAGTACTGCGCCCCCGTGTGAATACGCTGTGCGTTAGACTGCCCCATACGCTGCGAGATCACCTGCATGATATTGGAAAAAACCTTGATGGTCGCATCCGCATCCTGCTGGAAAAAGGTCTTTCCCACCACCAATACCGAGGTCGGTACAAGCGCACGCGCCGAGGTGCTGTGCGTCGAGTCGGGCATCCAAGAGCCTTCGCCTAAAAAGTCGCCCGTGTGGAACTGCGCGAGCTTAAGCTCTGCACCATAAGGGCTTGTCTTGTAGAGCTCCACCTCGCCCTCTAAAATGACAAAGAACTCCTCTCGGGGTCCGTTTTCCCAAAAAAGCAACTCGCCCTCCTTGAACGATACTTCGCGTGTGCTTGCGGCGAGCGCCTCTAACTGTTTTTCAGAAAGTGCCTTAAACAGGCTAATCCCTTCGAGGAACGTCTTCGTTTGTTGTTTATCCATCGCCTCCCTGCTTTATAAATCAATGTTCAGAAAGTCCACAAAGCTAGGAATTTATTTAGAGGCGCAAGCTACATTACGGTTTTATTTCATCAGCGTCTCGCTGCCAACACCTCCTGATAGACCTCCCACACCCTTTGGGCGGGGTTCAACCCCTCGAAGCGTTTCACATAAGCGCGGTTCTGTGCAATACGCGCTTCTCGCTCCGCACTCCCGCGTAGCAACCGTGTTACGGCGGCCGCCATCCCCTCCACATCGTCTGGGTGCACGTAAAGCGACCCTTCGCCCCCCGCCTCTTCTAGACAAGAGCCCGTACATGCCACCACAGGCAGACCGCTCTGTAGCGCTTCGAGAATGGGCAGCCCAAACCCCTCGTAACGAGACGGATAGACAAACACCTCGCCACCTTGGTAGAGGGCAGGTAACGCCTCATTGGGAACGCCCTGCAGAAAGTGCACCCGCCGCTCGAGTTGATGCTCCCTCAAAAACGCGCGCACCTTGGCAAAATACTTCGTTAAACGCCCGACGACGACCAACGACACCTCCTTGGGTAAACATCGCAGCGCTTGCGCCGCTAAAAGCAGATTTTTGCGCTCTTCCACCGTGCCCACGTACAGCAAATAGCGCTCTGGGAGACGATACTGAGCACGCACTGCCGCCTTTTGCTCTTCAGACACCTCGTGGGTGAAATACCGCCCCGCTCCTTGGTAGATGACGCGGATGCGCTCCGCGGGAAAGTCCGAATAGTGCAGAATGTCACGTTTGGTGCACTCGCTGATAGCGATCATCATACTCGCCTCGCGACACGTCCGCTGAAACTTCCGAGCATAGAGCTTCACATCCAGCCAGTGGTAAAATTCGGGGTGACGAAGGAAAATGAGGTCGTGGATGGTCACCACCCCCGGGATGCCCGCCCGCTTGAGCCCGCGGGGTAATTCCCCCGACAGCCCATGGTAGAGCTGCACCCCATCGCGACGCAGGTCGGCTACGACCCCACCCGCGCGCCACAGGTCTTTTTGCAACCGACACCAAGCCCGCTGCGGGTAAACAAGCTGCACATTCGGATGCTCTGTTACCTGTGCTCGCAACGCTTCGCGCCCGCCGTCTGGCGCATAAAGCCGCAGGTCGGTGGTTAAGCTAAGATGTGCCAAGGCATTCACTAAGTTGCGACCGTAGCTCCCGAGCCCCGTCCCGTTACTTACCACGCGTTTCGCGTCAAAACCAACCAGTAGCTGAGCGTCTTCCATCTCTTTATAGAATCTAAAAGATCCCCTCGCGCAAAAGTAGTTATATTTGCCTGTCGGAGTGCCTCTTTACTTCCTAGCTCTGTATCTCCCCTCAACCACCACATCGATGGGGATGAAACTACTTTACTAAACGAATAGAGAAGAATGTTCGAGGGAGCAGACAACCAGTTCGACGAGCTGGTCATCGGGATTGCGAGTGATCACGCTGGCGTCGAGCACAAACGCTTCATCAGGGAGGCGCTCGAGGCTGCTGGCTATGTTGTCGATGATGGCGGCACGAGCGACCCGAATCAATCCGTAGCGTACCCGTTATACGCCCATCCTCTTGCCAATAAGATTGTTGCGCACCAAGTAGCCCTCGGGGTCGCTATTTGCGGCTCGGGCAACGGGATGACCATGACCCTTAACCGACACCCCGGGGTTCGCGCAGCGCTCTGCTGGGACGTGGAGTTAGCTCGCCTTGCGCGTCTCCACAACAATGCGAATGCCATTGCCCTCCCCGCACGTTTCATCTCCCCAGAGAAAGCGCTTGAGATCGTCAATATCTTCCTCACCACCCCCTTCGAAGGGCAGCGGCACGAGGAGCGCGTCCACCTCATCGAGGTCAATAACTACAATCGTCACAAGAAGCACGAAGAGTTCGGAAAGCCGCGCTAGAGTAGGCGCTTGCGTTGTTAGAAGAACAAGGGAGTGTCAAAATACAAGCCCTCTCTTCCGTGGTAGCATACTTTCGCCCGTAACTTGGCGCTTTACGCCACTCCCCTCTAACCTTACATAAAAGCAGCCGTCCCAGTTTCACACCTGAGACGGCTACTTTATTATACATGCTAATCGCTTCTCGCAACCACTAGGCTGTACGCCCCGCACCACTTTTCGCCATCAAATGCCACGCTTAGTGATTACCCTCTCGCCTCTCCTCAATCCAGGGCCGTCCGCCCCCTTAGCACAAAAGAAGCGCCCGCCTCTAGTATCCTAGAAGCGGGCGCTTTTTACGCTATATTTACCGGACTAGTACTTAAATACCTTCACCACCCTCTTCACACCATTTTGCCCCGTCAAACGCACGAAATAGAGCCCTGCGGGGAGCGCTTCGGTATCAACAATCATCTCAGTGGCATCGAACACCCCTGCACGCATCACGAGCCCAGAGGCATTAACGAGCTCGTAACGAGCCTCTACCCCCTCAGGATTCTCAATCCGCAACTGCGTGGTGAACGGATTAGGCGCAACAGCGAGCGAGGCTAATACCACATCCTCTACTGCTTTTGGCGTCTGGGGCTGCCAACTGCCACCGCCGCCATTATTCCCCCCGTTATTTCCACCTCCACCATTATTGCCTCCACCATTTCCTCCTCCGTTGTTTCCTCCACCATTATTCCCCCCATTATTTCCACCTCCATTATTCCCCTCATTGTTATACGCCACCACGACGATCGTACACGTCCCATTTACCCTGCTTCTATTATCTTTCGTCTCTGCAGTTATGGTGCACATTCCCTTTTTCCTAGCGGTTACTTTGCCCGTCTCTTGGTCTACTGTAGCAATTTCGGAGTCTGAACTACTCCACGTAACCCCTTTTTCAGCCGCATTGGTTGGGAATACGTTCGCCATTAAGGTTATCTCTTGGTTTACCGAAAGGGTCTTGCTTGCGGGTGTAATGGTGATATACTCTACACGGATAGGTTCAACCCTCACCTCACAAGTACTCGTATACGCTTCATGCCCCCCCCGCTTTAGCTGCAATGGTGGCGGTGAGCTTACATGCTCCAACCTTGCGCCCTTGAATGCGCACACCCTTCCCATCTGCGGTGAGTGTGTAAGAGATTACCTCCTCCTCGCTACTCGATAGAGTTACCTCTTCCTCCTCTTCTACTCCCCACTTCTCTAAGGGTAGCGTAAATTCTTCGTTTAACTCAAGCCACAAATTTAGTGGCTTGATAGCGACCCCACTTCCGCGATATTTATCCCCTTCAAACTCCCACCCTTTCCCAATGAGCTTTTCCCGTGCCGCCTTCCCCTCGTTATTGTAAATAAGCCAACGAACGTTATTTCCAAAGTGCACATTCTCAGCAATCTCGCTTTGCGCAGCCCATCCCGCCAGCGTAGCCGAATAGTTCGAGGGGCTCATAGCGGTAAAACAGACCCCCCCTACCGCAGTTTTTATCTTCTACTTCCCCAGCGGCTGATTAAAGGCGATGCAGTAAGCGAACATCCAGCCCATGTCGGTCACCTGGCTCACATCCCACTTCCCCAGCGGCTGATTAAAGGCGATGCAGTAAGCGAACATCCCGCTCATGTCGGTCACTTTACTCACATCCCACTTTTCCAGCGGCTGGTTAAAGGAGTGGCAGTAGCGGAACATCCCTCTCATGTTGGTCACCTTACTCACATCCCACTTCCCCAGCGGCTGGTTAAAGGCGCTGCTGCCCCGGAACATCTCGCGCATGTCGGTCACTTGGCTCACCGTCCACTTTTCCAGCAGCTGGTTAAAGGAGTGGCAGTAAGAGAGCATATGGCTCATGTCGGTCACCTTACTCACATCCCACTTTTCCAGCGGCTGGTTAAAGGCGTAGCAGCCAGAGAACATATCGCTCATGTTGGTCACTTGGCTCACATTCCACTTTTCCAGCGGCTGGTTAAAGGAGCGGCAGTTATGGAACATATCTCTCATGTTGGTCACTTGGCTCACATTCCACTTTTCCAGCGGCTGGTTAAAGGCGTAGCAGCCAGAGAACATATCGCTCATG
>CAJPTV010000030.1 GCA_905373665.1 Bacteroidia bacterium | reverse complement strand
ATACGCAAGCAAGAGGAAACCTCCGAACGTCGCAACGCTGCCAAGGAAAAGCCTGCTAATGCCTCGTCTAGCCAATAAGAATAAAGGATGGTGTCCTGTTCAAGTTGAGCTTTCTTTACCACAAAATCGGCTATATACTCTGCACGCAAATAGCGAGCTAATAGGATATACGAGACACGACGAAAACGGAGTATATGACGCCTCAAAAGCCCCAAAACGAAGCCCCAAAACGAGACTCTAAATAAAAAGCTAAATAGCTGCCACGGACGAAAAGCCTCGACTCTCTCAACAACAGAGGTATCAACCACGATATTCGTCGGAAGTGGCAACTCTCTCTCGCGCTCCCGTTTGAAAGGAACGACTACTATCTCTATGTCTGACAACAAGGCGGCACACCGCAACTCTTCTGCTAAGAAGATTTCCGAGACTTCCGTAAATGGGAAGTGGTGTGTAAAGAGATAAAGCTTCAAAAGGAAAGAATAAGCGATACGTCCCAGTGCCTATTCGCGAACGTCCATATCTTTCATACTCCCCGCATACATCGCAAAGCGCTGATACTTACACTCTATCGGTCCATTAAATAGAGTAATTGTACGCGAGGGATGAAGTCCGAAATTCTTCATTGCAACTCTGTTTCCCGCAAGCACCCAAACATCCCAACCATTATAGCGAGCCTTAAAGACATCACCGAGCTGGGTATAAAAACGGTCTAACTGAAATTGCTTAAGACGCTCGCCATACGGGGGATTGGTTACCACAATCCCAGGAATCATCGGGGGTTGTAAGTCAAAAATAGACTCCTTTTTCAAGGAAATATGCTTATGCAGCCCAGCTGAACGAATATTTGCCTCCGCGCTTTCCAATGCTTTTCCTGAGATATCCGTCCCCATAATCAAGACGTCACTCTCGCACTCTTGCGAATCATCATTAGCGATTTCTGCCAAAAGATCAGCGTCAAAGTCTGGCCAGAACTCAAAGGCAAAATGCTGACGGAAAAGCCCCGGAGCTATCTTATTCGCAATAAGAGCTGCCTCAATAAGGAGCGTTCCAGAGCCACACATTGGGTCTAAAAAAGGCACTTCGCCATTCCAACCACTGTGCAAAATCATCCCCGCTGCAAGAACTTCATTCAACGGAGCTACGTCCTGTGCCACTCGATACCCACGTTTATGCAGCGAATCGCCCGAAGAGTCTAAGAGTATATCACAACTCTCTTCTCGAATATGCAAATTGATACGAACCTGCGGATGCTCCGAATCGACAAACGGACGACGATTGTAACGGCTACGGAACTGATCTACAATAGCATCCTTTAGGCGATAAGTCGCATAACGCGAATCTTTGAATGCTTCCGAATTTACAACACTGTCTATTGCGAAATGGTGTGTAAGCTCCATAACCGAGCTCCAGTCAAACTGCAGCGCTTGTTCATAAAGCTCGTCAGTATTCTGAGCCGTAAAGTGCGCAAGGGGCTTGAGTATACGCAAAGCTGTCCTACAGTGGTAGTTAGCTAAATAAAGAAGACGCAGGTCGCCTTCAAAACGAACCAAACGACACTCTTGCTCGATGTTTTGAGCTCCCAACGCTCTCAATTCTTCGGCAAGCACAGGTTCCAACCCCTGTAAAGTCTTTGCGATATACTCCATCGCCAGATAATATGAATATTATTGTTTCTTTTTCCTACCCTTGCGTTTCACAACGCCGTCCTCCAATTTCTTAGAGGTTCTGTCCTTCGCTTTCGAGATCATCGGCTTACCGTCCATGGTAAACTCCTGAGCAAAGGCCGCCAAAAGCTGTTTCCCTTTTTCATAACTCACCGTGACAAAAGAGAACTCTTCCAAGACCAGCACATCTTCTAAGTCCCTGCTCCGCACGTGAGCTACGTCACAAATAAACTCCGTCAGTGTACGCGGCGTATAACCATCGCGACGGCCACAGGCTATAAACAGACGAGTCGTCCCACGATTCTCTACCTTAAAGCCTCTAATTTCCTGATAGCTCGTCACATCCAAGTCGTTCTTATAAGCCATTCGGAAAAGAGAAGCCAAAGCGACCTCGGGAGTATACTCTTGCAGCAGCTCGTTCGCAATATCCAAATAGTCCTTAAACTGCTCATTTTCCACCACCTCTCGCAATTCGTCTTTGAGAAGCTCTCGCTTTACTTCAACGACATCCTGCGCATTCGGGAGCGTCTCCTTGCGAATCTTAAACTTGATGCTCTTTTGGAAATAAAGCAAACGCCGATATTCCGATGAGCTCACAAAGGTAATAGCAGTCCCCTGCTTTCCTGCGCGCCCCGTCCTCCCCACACGATGTACATAAGACTCGGGATCTTGTGGCAAACTGTAGTTAATCACATGCGTAAGATCTGCAATGTCGATCCCGCGGGCGGCGACATCCGTTGCTACAAGGATATTGATTAGGCGTTTACGGAACTTATTCAAGGTCTTCTCTCGCTGCGCCTGCGATATTTCGCCGTGCAGCCCCTCCGCCGCATAACCATTCTCTACAAGCCTAAAAGAGAGGTCGTCAACATCGGTTCTTGTGCGACAAAAGACGAGTCCGTAGAAATCGGGTTCAATATCGACAATACGCGTCAAAGCGTCGAATTTGTCGCTCTCCATCACCTCGAAGTAGATCTGATCGGCGAGGTGCGTCGGCTTTTGCTCTCTATCGACCTGAATGCGCTTAATATCGCGCATAAACTTCTTCGAGAGTTCGACAATTTGCTCTGGCATCGTAGCTGAGAAGAGCAACATTCGATGCTCAGAGGTCACCTGCGCTAAGATCTCCTCCACGTCCTCAATAAAGCCCATATTGAGCATCTCATCGGCTTCATCAAGCACACACCAACTCACTTGATTGAGAACAAGATCCTTACGACGCAATAGGTCTAAGATTCTCCCCGGCGTCCCGACAACCAAGTGCGCTCCCCGTTTCAGACGTCGCTGCTGCTCTGAAATAGACTGCCCGCCATAGACCGTCAAAAGCTGCACCTTTTTCTCTCCGCGCATTGACGAGAGTTCCTCCGTCATCTGCACAGCAAGTTCTCGCGTCGGGGCTAAAATCAAAGCCTGAGGCTCAAGTAATGAGACATCAATACGCTCCAATATCGGCAAACCGAATGCGGCTGTTTTACCAGTCCCTGTTTGCGCTTGTGCAATCACATCACACTCTTCTTGAAGGAGCACCGGGATAGCCAATCGCTGTATCGGCGACGGGCGTTCAAATCCCTTCGCAGCTATCGCTTCGAGCGAGGCTGTTGACAGACCAAGGTCTGCAAAACTTAATTCTATATTATCCTGTTCAGTCATGAATCATATCACGAGCCGCACGGGCTCTATCGAGATTGAGAAGTTGCGAACTAGCTTATTCTGAGACTATTCCCTCTTTTCTAAAATTGGCTTACCCTTCTGCTCCCAATTCTCAAGCAAGTCTAGAGCACACTTCACCTCCTCATCACGAAGATGAAGTACCCGATGCATGGTCTCAAAATTATAGAGCGAACGAGCGAGATAAACCTTGGTATACCAATTCACCTCCTCTATATCCACATCAGAGAGTTGCGAAGCCCCCTCCTCTATCTTTTCTCCATTCTTAGCAGCGTATGCAACGAGTGAAGCGATAGCTTGAGGTGAAAGAGAAAAGTCTCTCTTATAAGTTTCTAAATCAGGGTAGCGACGCTGCAGCGAATCTCGCCCCTCCGTCACATAGTCCAATACCCACTGTCCTAACAAGCCGTTACGCAAAAGGCGCGAAACGTACTTTGAGGCAAAAACAGTATCCAATGGTATAAAGATATCGGGCATAATCCCGCCTCCACCATACACCGTTCGGTGCGTCCGAAGTGTCTGATACTTGAGACTATCGGGGAAATGGATACTATCTCGGTGAAAAAGCTCTCCGTTCTTGTAACGAGAGAAAAAGGCTTCCCTGTACTTATCCTTTCCACCGAGCGCATAAGGCGTCTGAATCAAACGATTACTCGGCGTATAGTAGCGCGCGACCGTAATCCGATAAAGTGAACTATCAGAGAAGGCGAACTGATTCTGGACGAGGCCTTTGCCGAAGGTTCTTCGCCCGACGATGATAGCCCGATCCCAATCTTGCAGTGCCCCGGAGACGATCTCACTGGCCGAGGCGGTGTTCTCGTCCACCAATACCACTAATTTACTATTGAGAAAGGCATTGCCCATATCCAACGCCTCAAAATCTTGCCGCCCCGTACGCTTCCCTTTGGCATAAACCACCTTCGCGCCCTTAGGTAAGAAAAGACTTGCCATCAAAATAGAGGCTTGCATCAAGCCGCCCCCATTGCCTCGAAAGTCGATAATAAACGATTTTGCCCCCTCTGCATTCAGACGAGACAAGGCTAATACGAACTCCCGCACCGTAGGCTCTGCAAAACGAGTTACACGCACATACCCAATCCCGGGACGAATCTGATAAGCTACATCCACACTACTCAGAGGTATCGAATCTCGCACTACGGTATACTTCGCCATCTGCTTATTTCGCAAGACATCCAAGACCACAGATGAACCCTGCGGACCTCGGAGATACTTCGCCACCTTCGCATTCGTGAGCTTGATATTCGTAATCTTCTCTCCGTTGACCGTCAGGAACTTATCCCCTGCCCGAATCCCGACCTTTTCTGCTGGCGCATCGGGGATGGCGGCCATCACAACAAGCGTGTCCCTCTGAATAGCAAACTCAATCCCCACGCCGTAAAAATGCCCCATTAACTCCGACATCGCGTCTTCACTCTGTTCCTTAGGGATGTAGTAGGAGTGAGGATCTAATTCCTGCAGCAGTGCGGTGATAGCCTTATCAGTCAGCTCTTTATCGTTGATACTATCTACGTAATAAAAACGTAGCATCCGCATCAACTCGACCAGCTTTGTGTCGTTCCGAATCGTGGCGGGCAAAAAGACTCCTTGCGTAGGACGCATAAGCTGCAAGCCTTGTGCAGACAGCAGACTCGTTACACAGACCAGCCCTAAAAATAGAAAACTCCTCAACCCACACATGAACCCTATTCTCTCGCTTGACGCTCTACGCTCCACTTTCGTTACTCCCACTCAATAGTTGCTGGCGGCTTCGAACTCACGTCGTAAACCACCCGATTTATTCCACGCACGCTATTGATTATCTCATTCGAGATGCGCGCCAATATCTCGTAAGGGATAGGATACCAGTCTGCCGTCATGCCATCGACCGAGGTAACTGCTCGCAAGGCAACGACACTTTCATACGTACGTTCATCGCCCATAACTCCCACTGAACGCACGGGCAAAAGGATAGCTCCAGCTTGCCAAATCTTCTCATAAAGCCCCGTCTCTCGCAAGATACTGGTATAGATTGCATCCGCCTCCTGAAGGAGCTTTACGCGCTCTGGGGAAATCTCGCCCAAGATACGAATCCCGAGCCCTGGACCTGGGAAAGGATGTCGTCCAAGGATTTCACTCGGCACGCCCAACTCTTTTCCCACACGTCGCACCTCATCTTTGAAAAGCAAACGCAAGGGTTCGACCAACTGCAACTTCATATCCTTCGGTAAGCCGCCCACGTTGTGGTGAGACTTTATCGTCACACTCGGCCCCCCCAATGCGACCGACTCGATTACATCAGGGTAAATCGTCCCCTGCCCTAACCATTTTACTCCTTCCAACGAAGCAGCTGCCTTATCAAAAGTTTCAATAAAGCAACGCCCTATCGCCTTACGCTTTGCTTCGGGGTCAGTCACGCCAGCCAAAGAGGTATAAAAAGCCTCACTCGCATCAACTCCGACCACATTCAACCCCATGCCACGGTAAGAGTCTAAAACGTCTTCGTACTCCCCTTTCCGTAAAAGCCCATTGTTGACAAAGATGCAGGTCAGCTGCGCACCAACGGCTTTGTGTAACAGAGCTGCCGCGACTGTGCTATCCACTCCGCCAGAGAGCCCAAGCACGACATGGTCTTTCCCCAACTTTTCGCGCAACTCATTTACGGTCTGCTCGATAAACGCCTTAGGTGTCCAATCACACGCAAAGCCACAAATGCCTACAATGAAATTCCGAAGGATATCCTTCCCGCAAAGCGTATGAGAGACCTCTGGGTGAAACTGCAACCCGAATACTTTTTCCGAAGCCTGAAAAGCTGCGACTGGGATGTCTGCCGTCTGCGACAATACGCACCACCCTACTGGAAGGCGCTCGATACTATCTCCGTGTGACATCCAAACCTCCGACTGCGCAGCTATGCCAGCAAACAACGGATTGGCAACGACCTCTTGCAAAGAAGCACGCCCATACTCCCGCTTTTGCGAACGCACGACGCTACCTCCGAAATGCGAAGCAAGGAGCTGCGCTCCATAGCAAATTCCCAAGACAGGATACTGACTCACAAGATCTTCCAATGCAACCTGCGGCGCATTCGCATCGTGCACCGAGCACGGACTCCCCGAAAGAATAACCGCTTTCCACGCATCATCCGTTCGAGGCACATAATGATAGGGCTTCACTTCACAGTACACCCCGAGTTCACGTACACGCCTTGCTATCAACTGCGTATACTGCGAGCCAAAGTCCAGTATTAGCAACTTTTCGTGTGCCCCTGTAGAGTGTGCCATCGCGCGTCTTATTTCAAATTCTTGCTCACAAAAGTAGCTAAAATCACGGTATTAACCGTAACGCTTGAAAATGCTGTAAAAAAGCGTCTCCCACCCACGAGAGACGCTCATATAAGAACGATGTAAAACGTATGACTTATTTCCTGCTTTCGATTTTCTTAACAGCCCACTGTATCGCAAAGAAGCTTACAGCGATTAACACAGGCCACATCAAAAGCTCTAATACCAAGATACCAACCATTTTCTCGACCCTCCTCTCTAATAAGCTTCTTGTTCCTCTTGTCCGTCCGTCGCTTCAAACTCCGCAACGGTCATCTTTTTCTTATCCATCGCCCGCCAAGCATACCAAATATAAGCCAATACGAACGGGATTAACAATGAAACCACACTCATAGCCCCCAACGTAAAGTAGCTCGACGAGCTATTGTAAATCGTAAGAGAGCTCTGTAAATCAGCAGAGGACGGATAATAACTCGTGTTGTTATACCCCACAGAGAGTAAAAGCGCTAGCACCGTAAGCACCGTCCCAATCCCCGAGAACCAAATCCCCTTCCGTGTACGACGAAGCAACGTCGCTCCTAAACCAAAAAGCACACTCAATACCCCCAATAAGAAGACGATAAGCAGGAGTGGCATCTCTAGGAAATTCTTCAAATACTTGTAGGGCTCTAGGTAGACTTGCCCCGTCTCTGGGTTCACTGCAAAACCCTTGCTCAAGAAAATAGAAATGACAAATGCGAGGAAAAAGACCAAAAACGGTATCGTATTATAAAGCAGACGACGACGTGCACGCTTGAGAATCTCCTCTTCATCAATGAGATTGATAAAATAGAGCAATCCCAAAAGTCTTGCTAAAAAGCACACTGCCAAACCGAGCATCACATTCCGAGCATCTAAGACGGCTTCCAACCCGTGCCAAGGATTGTTCCAATAAGAGATAATCGGTTGTTTTAAGTCGGTTAACGAGTGAAGGTTGGCCGTAAAGTCTGACCCTGTGAAGAATGTTCCCACTGCCGTACCGAGCAGTATCGTCCCCAAAATACCGTTGAAATAGAGAAAGAACTCAAACGTCCGCTTGCCTAAGACATTCCGCGGTTTCGTGCGGAACTCATAAGCCACGGCTTGGAGTACAAAAAGGAGCAAGATGGCAACCCAAACCCAGTAAGCGCCTCCAAAACTCGTAGAGTAAAACAACGGGAACGAGGCAAAGAAAGCCCCACCAAACGTAACCAATGTCGTAAACGTGAACTCCCACTTACGCCCCATCGCATTGACGAGCATAAGGCGCTCTCGCTCATTCTTTGCCAAAGTAAAGAGGAACGTTTGCCCCCCTTGTACAAAGAGTAGGAAAACCAACAACGCTCCAAGGAGGGAGACTAAGAACCACCAGTAGTGCTGTAGAAATTCGTATGACATAACCGTATCTCCTCAGGCTTATTTTAGTTTTCCTTCGGTCCGAGTTTGATTTGCTTGAACATGATGCTCATCTCTGCAATAAGGAGCACCGTAAAGAGAATGGAAAATATGATAAAGGTCACTTGTACAGCATTCGCATCAATACGCGACACAGCCGAGACCGTAGGCATAATATCTTGAATCACCCATGGCTGACGCCCCACCTCTGCGACAATCCACCCCGCTTGACTACAAATATACACGAGCGGAATCATGAGAATAGAGGTCACAAGCAACCAGCGACTCTTGAGCTTTCGCTTCCAAGTGAAATGAAGCACCACCAAGAAGAAGAGCAGGAAAAGCCCTCCTAATAACACCATAATGTGGAATGAGTAGAAAGTCAACGGCACATTGGGGATCAGGCTCTTCGTATCATTCAAATAACCATAGCCGAAATACCTGAAGTTCTTTTCCAACTCAGCACGCGCCACGCCCATCTCCTCTTTATTGCCTGCTTCGCGCGCCTCCGTATAACGACGTAAGGCTGCAATCGCTTCGCGCCCCATATTGATCTTCTCTTGCGCCGAGGGCTCTACTACTTGCTGCCCCTCAGCATTGGTATAAGTATACCCTCCCTCAATCAGATCTCTTACCCCAGGCACAAAAGCGTTGAAATCATGATACCCCAACCACGAAAGTACATGCGGGAGCTCTATTTTGAAGAGGAACTCCTCCTCACCATCCATCGGTTCTTTCGCAGGATTAAGCACCCCAAGAGCAACCAATCCTGCCCCTGATTTGCCTTGATAGAGCCCCTCCATAGCCGCCAATTTCATAGGCTGTTTCTGCGCCACTTGGTATGCCGAACCGTCCCCTGTTACAATAACCGCTATCAAGGAGATGAAACCAAAAACACCAGCGACCAAAATACTCCGATGTGCTAAAAGCTCATGACGCTTCTTCAACAAAAACCAAGCACTCACCCCAATCACAAAGATCGAGGCTAGGACATAGCCCGAAGTAATCGTGTGCAAGAATTTATTGATAGCTACTGGCGAGAAGAGTACATCGACGAAACTCACCATCTCATTGCGCGCCGTGTCGGGATTAAACTGCATCCCAGTCGGGAATTGCATCCAACCGTTCGCGACCAAAATCCATAATGCCGAGAGGTTAGAGCCGATCGCCGTCAACCACGTAGCCGTCAGATGGAAACGCTTACTCACCTTTTTCCAGCCAAAGAACATCACCGCGATGAAGGTAGACTCCATGAAGAAGGCCATAATCCCCTCTATCGCCAACGGCGCTCCGAAGATATCCCCAACAAACCACGAGTAATTACTCCAGTTCGTCCCAAACTCGAATTCGAGAATCAATCCCGTAGCCACACCAATGGCGAAATTGACCCCAAAGAGACGCATCCAGAACTTCGTAGCCTGCTTCCAGTGCTCATCGCCCGTGCGCACATAGAGCGTTTCCATAAATGCGATGATGAATGTAAGCCCGAGCGTCAACGGGACAAACATCCAGTGATACATCGCGGTAAGGGCAAACTGCGCCCGAGACCAATCCACTAAAGCAATATCAACGCCTTCTAACATTTTACTTGTTTTGACGAGTTAGCTGCTGCAAAACATAGTCGCTCCGTTCACTGTCCGAAGCAAAGTTTGATTTGAGAAAGTTCGGAAAAAAGAAAAGGCGGAGGATAAGGAACATTATGACCAGTTTCACAAGTATCAATATCCACAACGTCCGACCAATGGTCATACCACGAAACCCCTCGTAGTAGAACCGAAAGACACGCCCTAATGTCCCGACCAATCGTTTCACGACTCTATCGTTTATTTTTCGTCACACAAATTTACTAGCTCTGTATAGATAACCCTACAACAATACTGAGGAAATTTTGTTTAACAGAATCTTTCCTTAGAGGAAAAATTATCGCACCACCACAAACTTTCCCGCATAGCTTTGCTCAGCCTTCGCATCCGATATAAAAACGAAGTAGACTCCACTCGCCACAGAGTTTCCACGCCCATTCTTCAAGTCCCACGTGGCGCGCCCCCCGTTGCTTCGTAATTCTCTTACCAACTCCCCACCGCTATCCACAATCTTGAGATAGCTGTCCTCCACCAATCCATCGATAGTGAGCACTCCTGTAAAGTCAGGACGGACAGGGTTCGGATAAATACGCACATTCGCATAGTTCCCAGTTGGCTCTTGTGCCCCCGTGATCAAAGAGACGACGCCCCCCTCCGTAGCGATGTAAAGTTTACCCGTTTGCGCCTCATAAGCTAAATCCGTAACCTGATTGGCGGGAAGCTTGGAGTTCCCCTCTGTCAAATCAGCAATGAGCTGTTTTTGATTAGGGGCGACACACATCACCCCACGATTAGGACGGCTCACCCAAAGACGATCGCCCGCATCGTTAAGAACGTGGTCAACAGCAATTCCCTCAAAAAGCGCCCCATCTCCACGCACAGGATCATACACAAAAACGCCCCCCAAAGGAATCAATTCATCTTTGAGCAACATACGCAAGTTTCGCGCATGTACCAAACCGAAACTCGTTCCTATCCAAGCATCTCCCGCTCGATTTAGCGCCATGGAAAGGGTCGTCGAACCATGGAACTGCTGATCGCCCTGCAAGAATTGCGAATGTATCCCCTCGCCTCTGTCGAAAAAGGGTTCTGGGTCAATGGCTGTAATCTCAGCAAAATCCGATGAACCAAAGAAAAGAAAACCTCGCGGCGTGGTTAATAAGGAGACGATTTGCGTGTCATACTGCCGTTTCAATTGGGCACTTTTCCATTCCTTGGTACTCGAGAGATGATAAATCCGCGGCTCATAGCCACAGAAAAGATAAAGCCCACCATCTGCGGCGCGACTCATCGCGTTGATATAGGTCGTCCCTCCCGCTAGCGCAGGCAAGGGGCTGTTCTTCGCATGATAATGCTCTTGAAGGGTATTACCCTCAAAGATAAAAAGCCCCGCAGAGCTCGTCGAAACAGCATACCTAAGGCGAAGAGTATCTAGAATCAAAAGGTCTGTAATACGCGTTCTCTCACTGAGATAGATATTCTCTCCCCCCTCAGACGAGGTACTAAAAAAGAGGAACGGCGCATCCTGCGCAAGACGTTTATCTACATCCACTTCATCGTTCGTTAAAATCACTCCCTGCGAGGAAGTGGCTACGACTTTACCACACGTCACAAATGCTGGACTCACGGGCGAGAGCGACTCTATACTCCCATCTACGGCAATTCGCAACAACCCTCTATGGGCACTAGAAACATAGATCTCCCCTCCTTCAGACACGCAAAGCGCCACAGCCCGCAACTGCTGCTCTGGCGTGCGTCCTTCGTCTGAGAACAACGTCCGTTCCGCACCCGTCAATGATAGTTGCACCACGCGCCCCTTTTCTGGTAGTAAAATTCCGCCAGAGGTTGCACACGGCACTCCCTTCAAAATATAGGGGCGCTGTGTCAGCGAATGCCACCCCCCTGCCTCATAACGCAGCAATTCGTAACCCACTGAGAGGTTGCGTAAGGCGACCAACTGCCCATCCACCTGCAAAAGCGAGCGAATCTCCCCTCGCAAATTCCCTACTCTTTCCAACGCAGTAGAGGCAACATCCGCACCATTTGCCCTATAAACCCCATCAGAGGTAGCAAAATAGAGCACCTCGGAAATATGGAGCAGCCCATAGAGCTTCAACGCCTCGGCTCGGTTATCTCCCCAAAGAGGGAATGAGTGTATCAATTGCTGGTTTTGAAAAATGTAAATATAGTCCCGACTAATCCCAACCACCTGCGAAGCATCCTGTAAGATAAAATCCACAAGCGGCGTCCTTTCCCCTCGCGCGACCTTCTCTTCTAAGTCTAAAATCGTTTGTAAAGAGCCCGTCTCAGAGAGACAATCGATGCGCCCCGAGTGGTAACTCACCCACAACGTTCTATTCTCTAATAGCTTTGCCTGTAATATATTAGCACTCGAAAGCTTGTTTAATTTGGAATAGCGCGTGCGCTCCCCCGAGGTAAAGTCATAGCGCAAAAGAGTCGAGGGGGTAATATTTACACAGACCTGCCCATTACTCGTGAGCCCCGTAGAGGCATAATAAGAGAGCAAATCGCCCCACTCTCCCGTTTGAGCGAAGAGAATAGGGCATAAAATGAAAAGACAAAGAGTAAGGAAGAAAAACCTTAAGCGCATGGAAAGGCTTTGTGAAGATAAGCGACCATGGCGGCAACGGCTCGTGCTCTGTGGCTCATACCATTCTTTTGTGCAAGCGGCATTTCCGCAAAAGAGAGCTTCGTTCCCTCTGGACGAAAGATCGGGTCGTAACCAAACCCTTCAGCACCGTGCCTTTCCGTGAGAATCTCCCCTTCAACACACCCTTGAAACTGATGTACCTCGCCCTCGATAATAAGGGTTACCACCGTACGAAAACGTGCACTACGCTCGTGTGTACCCTCCAGCGCCTTCAAAAGCTTGTTGATATTGTCGTCAAACGAGCAATGTTCTCCAGCATAGCGGGCAGAGTAGACACCTGGCGCTCCTCCCAAAGCATCCACCTCAAGCCCCGAATCGTCGGAGAAGACAGGGCGCTGCAGCGCGTCATAAAGTACCTGCGCTTTCTGTAGAGAGTTCCCCTCGAGGGTATCTTGTTCCTCGGGAATCTCCCCCTGCCAACCGAACTCGGAGGGCGGCGCTATCGTGTAACAAGAAGGGAGCAACGAAGCTACCTCCTTTACCTTATGAAGATTTTGTGTGGCAAAGACCAAAAGCATGAGGATGTGCCCTATTCGGCGATGGTATTAAAAATCTGCTCGATGCGCGCCGTGAGCGTTGCCTCTATTTGGGCATCAAAACGCGGCGCACGTATTCCAAGGTAATACTTGATCTTAGGCTCAGTCCCCGAAGGACGTACCAAGAGGCGCGAACCTCCCTCCGTCTCAAACTCCATCACATCGGCGTGAAGCACGGGCTTTGCATACTCTTCTTGGTTTTGCGGATTGTAAGCACGCACCACCAAGTAGTCCGTCACGCGCACCACCTTCTCCTCCCCTAACATCGTTAAGGGCGTCGTGCGTAGCTGTCGTATCCGTTCTTCGATCTCCCGCTTTCCTTCGTCGCCTTTCCGTACCAAAGCGCGTTGCGCGTGCTTCCAATAACCATACTTCGCATAAAGACGCTGGAGCTCTTCGCAAAGGTTCGTACCATGGGCGAGCGCCCAAGCGGCGAATTCAGCCAAAAGAAGACAGCTCTGCACCGCATCTTTATCGCGCACCTTGTCGCCCACCAAATAACCGTGACTCTCCTCAGCCCCAATCACAAAACGGCACTTCCCTTCGCTCGCCGCAATTTCCTCGGCAATGTACTTAAAGCCTGTGAGGACGTGGCGCATCTCAACTTTATAGGCCTGTGCTAAAGCATCTAGCAAGGGGGTCGTCACGATGGTGCGCACCATAAAACGCTTGCTGCGCGGACGCTTGAGTTCCTGCTCCCGTTCCAATACGAAATAAGCTAAAAGAACGGCTATCTGATTTCCATCAAAACGCACCAGCTCCCCTTTGGCGTCACGCGCGTAAACGCCCACCCGATCAGCATCGGGGTCTGTCCCCAAGACCAGCGCTGCTTGCGTCTCCTCAGCCAAAGCAACAGCGAGACTCATCGCCGAGGATTCCTCGGGGTTAGGCGAGACGACCGTCTTAAAATCCCCATCTGGGTCGCGTTGCTTGGTTACGACATGCACATTCTTAAAACCACGACGGCGCAACACCTGTGGAATCAGCGTCGCCCCCGTCCCATGAATGGGGGTATAAACAATGCCCATCTCCGTAGCCGCCTCCGAGAGTTTTTCCCTACAAAACGGAGAATCTAAGAGCGTACTCAGATAGACCTCATCAATCTCACGCCCGATACGAACAATGAGCGAAGGGTCTCCCTTATGCTTCACCGCTTCGGCATTCTCTAAATGACGCACCTCGTCAATAATCCCCTTGTCGTGCGGCGGGACGACCTGTGCGCCATCGCCCCAATAGACCTTATAACCGTTATACTCTTTGGGGTTGTGCGATGCCGTAATCACAATCCCCGCATGGCAGGAGAGAGTGCGAACGGTGAAACTGAGTTGGGGCGTCGGACGGAGACTCTCGTACAAGAAGACGCGAATCCCGTTGGCAGCCAACGTATCAGCTGTCACCTCCGCAAAACGAGCACTATTGTTCCGACAATCGTAGGCTATCGCCACGCGCAGCTCCGTCTCCGTGGGATAGTTCTTCCGAAGGTAATTGGCCAGCCCCTGCGTCGCACGCCCTACGGTATAGATATTCAACCGATTGGGACCGACCCCCATAATACCACGCATCCCCCCAGTACCGAACTCCAAGTCGCCAGCAAAAGACTCCTGAAGGGTTACCTGATCGTTCTCTAAAAGCCACTGTACCCGTTCGCGCGTATCTTTATCATACTCGTAAGAGAGCCACGCGCGAACGCGCACCATGAGTTCATCGGATATATCCATTTAACACCTCTCCATATATTCCCTTTGAAAGAACGCGCCACTCTCGCGATGCGTCAACTCCTCAAAACAAGCCTTCGCCCCTTCCATCCAACTAAGAGCCGAAAGGTTGAAGTACGCCCGCGTATACCCTGAATCTAAAACGCTATACGATGGGCGCGGAGCGGCTGCTTGCCACTCGCTTGTGCGAATCGGCACAAGCGTATTCGTCGCCCCAATTAGACTACGAAGATAACAAGCAAAATCGAACCAAGAGCATACCCCGAGGTCGGAATAGTGAAAAATCCCCGTTTCGCGGCACTCTTTGTTCACTATTGCGATAATCGCCTGCGCAAGATTTGTCGCCCAGGTCGGCGTACCCACTTGGTCATAAACCACTCGTAATGAGGTCTGCTGCAAACACTTTGTCAGGATCGTGCGAAAGAAATTGCGGTCGTAGTAGGAGTATAACCAGCTGGTACGGAGCACGAGCGCATTTCCCGCATCGAGTGCTGCAATTTCCCCCGCACGTTTACTTCGAGCATAAACACCCTCGGGAGCAGGAACAGCCTGCTCGGTATGGGGTAAATTCCCTTCGCCACAGAAGACATAATCCGTCGAGATATGCAAAAGATGCGCCCCCACCTCGGCGGCACACTCCGCTAACAAGCGCGGCGCTAAGGCATTGACCTGATAAGCTGCATCGACCTCAGACTCTGCCCGATCCACTGCGGTATAAGCCGCACAATTGACTACCCACTGCGGGCGAAACTGCTCAAAGAAACGCGACAGCGCGACACGCGAGGTCACATCCAAATCGGCGTGCGAAAGATAAGCGACCTCCGTCCAAGGAGAAAGGTAGCGAAGCGTCCGACCTAACTGTCCGTTTGCACCTGTGACGACGACCCTCATCCTTCCCCTCCCCGCTTAGTACGTGGCACGATGAAAGAGTGGGTGACGCTTGTCCTTTTCGGAGACAATGACCTTCTCCTCGGGTATTCCCCACGGGATCGCCAAAGTGGGGTCATTGTACGCAATCCCGTGCTCGGTGAGCGGGTCCCAGAAATCGTCGCACTTATACTGCACAACGGCATGTTCGCTATGTACTGCATACCCGTGCGCAAAACCGTGTGGGATGTACAACATCGCGTGCTCCTTATCGTCTAACCAGACCGCCACGAACTGTCCAAAAGTGGGCGACTCTCTCCGCAAATCGACCGCCACATCTAAGATGCGCCCCTGCAACGCCCCGACCAATTTCGCTTGGGGCGACGGCGCTATCTGATAATGAAGCCCGCGAATAACCCCATACCCCGACTCCGCAACGTTGTCTTGCACAAACGTATTGCAAAAGCCTAGCGCATCCCAACTCTGTTCGTTAAAGCTCTCATAAAAAAGCCCGCGATGGTCATGATAGAGATGGGGACGCAAAATCACAACACCCTCAATAGCCGTAGCTTCGATATCCATTCCCTTTTTCGTTTCTTTCCTGTTTCCTAGTGTACTACTAGCTGTTTCTTCCCCCGTAGAAGAAGAAAAACGATTGAGGCGAGAGCGTTCGGGTTGAGAAGTAGTAATGGTCTTTAATTTTTAGAGGTTAAACGTCGTGTTTATTATTGCACTAATGCAATTGAAAATTCTTGCCAAGGTAGACCTCGCGCACGCGCTCATTGGCAGCAAGCTCCGCCGTCGTCCCCGACATGAGAATAGAGCCATCAAAGAGCAAGTAGGCACGGTCTGTGATAGAGAGCGTCTCGCGCACGTTGTGGTCGGTAATCAAAATCCCGATGTTGCGGTCTTTTAGGTGCGCCACAATGTGTTGGATGTCCTCCACAGCGATGGGGTCTACCCCCGCAAAAGGTTCGTCCAGAAGGATAAACTTCGGGTCTAAGGCTAAGGCACGAGCTATCTCCGTGCGCCGCTTTTCACCCCCCGAGAGCTGTATCCCTAAGTTCTTTCGTATCTTCTGCAAGTTAAACTCACGCAAGAGACTCTCGACCTTCTCACGCTGATACTCCTTCGGCGCTCCGGTCATTTCGAGTACAGCACGAATGTTGTCCTCGACCGAGAGTTTACGAAAGACGCTCTCTTCCTGCGCCAAATAACCAATCCCCCGCTGCGCACGACGATAGACAGGCTCACGCGTAATCTCGGTATCGTCCAAGAAAATCGCCCCTTCGTTCGGGGTAATGAGCCCCACAATCATATAGAAGGTGGTCGTCTTCCCAGCACCATTCGGACCTAAAAGCCCCACAATCTCACCTTGTTGCACCTCAATACTCACCCCCTTCACCACCGTACGTTTCTTGTACCGCTTGACTAACGAGGTGGTATGCAGACGCATACGGGTCGGCGTATCTTGTGGCATCTTCTCTACAAAGATTACTGATGCAAACAGTGCCCCAAGGCTTGCGCTGCGGCCTCTGCCACGGCTTCGCTCAGGGTTGGGTGAGGATGGATCGTTTGGTGCAACGTTTCTGCGGTCACCCCAGTTTGCATTGCCAACGCCAGCTCAGCGATCATCTCCGTAGCCGAGGCCCCCACGATATGTGCACCCACCAGCACGTGATCGTCCTTACGGAAAATCAGCTTTACAAAGCCATCACGTGCCGCCATCGCAGCGGCTTTGCCCGAGGCCATAAAGGAGAAGTTTCCGACGATATAGTCAATCCCCTGCTCCTTGGCTTGACGCTCGCGCAACCCCACCGAACCGACCTCTGGGGTCGTATAGGTGCAGGACGGGACAACGTCATAGTTTACCCCCGTAGCCTCTGCCGCGTCAAGGATATAATTCACACAAGCCACAGCCTCTGCCGAAGCAACGTGTGCGAGCGCAATAGTCGGGATAACGTCTCCAATGGCAAAGACGCCCGGCACGTTGGTTTGAAAATGGTCGTTGACTTTGATACGCCCCCGCTCCGTCTCAACGCCGATTGTCTCCAGCCCAAGGTTTTCAATATTGGCTTGAATGCCCACTGCGGAAAGGACTTGGTCTACACGGAGCACCTCCTCCCCTTTCGAGGTTTCTACACGCAAGAGGCACTTCTCCTCTTCGATCGTCACGCCGAGGACTTTCGCTCCCGCCATGGTCTTGATTTTCGCCTTTCGGAAGGCACGCGCCACCACCTTCGAGACCTCCTCGTCCTCAAGGGGCAAAAGCTGTGGCAATGCCTCGACGATGGTCACCTCCGTCCCCATCGCTTTGTAAAAGAGCGCGAGCTCCGAACCGATAGCGCCCGAGCCGACCACTGCCAAGCTCTCTGGCTTCTCCTGCTGGGTGAGCGCCTGACGATAACCGATAACGCGCTTGCCATCTATCGGAAGCTGCGGGATCTCCCGCGAGCGCGCTCCCGTAGCGATGATGATATTCGTACCTTCGAGGGTCTTACGCTCCTCGTCATTCGTGACCTCTAGCTTATTCGGTTCGAGGAACTTCGCTTCGCCGTGTATGATCTCCACTCCCGCCTTGTCAAGCAAGAAGAGCACCCCCTTACTCATCGAGGCTGCCACCTCGCGGCTACGTTCGATAACCCGAGGGAAGTTGATATACATCGACTCAACGACCACGCCGAACTCTGCTGCATCGCGTAAGCTTTCACAAACGTGCGCACTGTGCAGAAGCGCCTTGGTTGGGATACAACCGAAGTTCAAACAGACTCCCCCCAAAGCTTCACGCTCAACGATGGCCACGCGCTTCAAACCGCTATGTGCCCCCTGCAAAGCTGCAATGTAGCCCCCCGGACCACTGCCTATCACGATGAGATCGTACTTCATTAGGTCTCCCTCTCTTAGGTTACACTAAATCTTTCCCTATTATTTCAACTGCAAAGAAACAATATTTTCCACATGCTTGGTATGTGGGAACATATCCACGGGCTGTATCGCCTCGATGGTATACTTCTCTTTCAAGAGCCCCAAATCTCGTGCCTGTGTCGCCGGATTGCAGCTCACGTAAACGATACGCGTGGGAGCAAGCTCTAGTAAAAATGCTACCACACGCGGATGCATCCCTGCACGCGGCGGATCGGTAATGAGCACATCCGGACGCCCATAACGCGCCACAAACGTCGGCGAAAGGATATCTTGCACATCCCCCACCACAAAGTCTACATTCTCGACACGGTTACGCGCCGCATTACGCTTGGCGTCTTCGATGGCCTCTGGCACAGTCTCTACCCCAACGACGTGCCCCGCCAGATGTGCCAAATAAAGCGCGATAGTCCCCGTGCCCGTATAAAGGTCATAGACCGTCTCCGTGCCGTGCAATTGCGCTAACTCGCGCACCGCATGATAAAGCGTGAGGGCTTGGCGGGAGTTGGTCTGGTAAAAGGATTTTGCCCCTATCTCGAACTCCAAGTTCCCGAGCTGTTCGACCAGATAGGACGTTCCGCGCCAGAGGCGAATTTCGAGGTCGTAGAGCGTATCATTGACCTTCGGATTCACCGTCCAGAGCAGGGAGGTGATTTGCGGAAAGGTCTCAGCGACATAGTCTAACAACCTCTCGACTTCAACGCACGCCTCGCGCACCACGAGCAGCACCATGATCTGCCCCGTGGTCGTAATGCGTAACATCAGGTTGCGTAGGAGTCCCTCCTGCAGCTTCGCATCATAGAACGAGAGCCCGTGCGCCAAGGCGTAGGTTCGGATGGCATTCCGAATCTGATTTGAAATCGGGGGCTGTAGCAGACACTCCTCAATATTGAGCACCCTATCAAACTTCCTCGGCACGTGAAAACCGAGGGCAGGCGGAAGGGGTGCATCCTTATCGAGCGTCCCCGCGACCCATCCGCGTGGCGAGAAGGTATATTCCAACTTGTTACGGTAGGCGAGCGTAGGCGATGCACCTAGGATAGGGCGAGCTTTTTCTAAGCCAATCCCCCCGATGTGTTGCAACTGTGTATAGACCTGCTCTTGCTTTGCTTGGAGCTGAAGGGTGTAGGGTAACATCTGCCATTGACAGCCGCCACAGAGCTCAAAATGCTGACAGGGGGGCTGTAGGCGTAGTGGCGAGGGTTGTAGTAGCTCCTTTACATACCCTTCCATGAACTTAGCCTTCTTCTTCGTGACCTGCGCACGGACGAGATCCCCCGGCACGACCCCTTCGAGGAAGAGCACCCGATCGAGCGCCGAGGCGATAGCTCGCCCCTCTGCCGCCAATCGGTCGATGCGCACCACCAACTCGGGTAATTCTCCTCGCCGTGCCATAGTCTATCGCTACTCTTGTCGTGTCTATATTCGTAATGGCAAAGATAAGAAAGAAAAGGGAGTTACGCTCAAGAGTCGGGGGTTCTAAGGGCGGTTCTTAGGGCGGACGGGCCGTGGTGGAGGGTCCTCACGCCGGACGGGCGGGGGTTAAGGAGAGTCGTGAGGAAGGGTAAATGTAAATCACCACAGCGCGGCATGTAAAAGTGTGTCGAAAGAGCGCGCCCCAAAGGGACTCAGAGGGGGTGTCGAAATAGCATCCCCAAGGCGCACGGTGGAGGGTGTGTCAAAACATTCGACACACCCTCTTTTTATTGACTATAAAATGAGC
>CAJPTV010000029.1 GCA_905373665.1 Bacteroidia bacterium | reverse complement strand
AAGACGGAGGGAACGGGGATCAGCTTCCGTTCCCCGCGCTCGTAGGGCGCATCCTCCGTAGGGAGGGCATTTTCAAACAAACGAACGTTCTCCCTCACAAAGAGAGCAGCGTCTTGATAATCAGGAGTGAGGAGGGCTGGGGGATAGTTCCAATAAAAAAGCGTGTTGCCGCCCTGTTTTGCCAAGGTAAAGAACTCTTTTTCGCAGGTATTGAGGGCATTGAAGCCGATGAAAGCGAAGTGGCGGATGGGCAAAGTGGCGGGGCGCAAGCGTGTGGGATCGTCTGCTAAGCGGCGTAGCGCTTCGCGTAGGAGTGCACCTTCGTAGCCCTCTTTCTGCTGTTGCATGTAGCGCTGCAGGGCATCGTAAAGCGGGGCAAGGAGGGTGAGCATCTGGCTGTAACGCGAGATGAGGGGGGAGGGAGCGTCGAGGGAGACCTCGGCAAAGAAGCGTGCGAGAACCTCGCGCTGCTCTGGAGTGAGGATATCAATATCGCGTTCGAGGGCTTTGTGTGCGGCAAGAGTACGGAAGAGCTCTTGAGGGTGGTTGACGTATTTGTCGACCTGATCGAAGTCGCGCAGGAGGAGGATGCCCCAATGATAAAATGCTTCGAGGGAGGAGGCTTCGCCAGTGAGCCGTTGGTAGTTACGATGGAGCTCGGGGAGGAGGAGGAGGGGATCTACGCTAGTCCATCCAGCGATACGTTCTATTTCACTCCCGATGTCGCCCCAAGCTGGGAGGACGAGGGGACGGGCAGAGCCGAAGTGTGCGGTGGCAAGTTGGCGTAGGTAGTCAATGAAGTGGATTTTGGCGCGCGAGGAGGGGAAGAAAAGCTTCCATGAGACGATCTCGGCGTGGAGGTCGGGTTGCTGTACCCAACGCGCCCAGAGGTCTTGTGCTACGCGGTAGAGGAAGTAGTGTTGGTGTGGCAGCTCAGTGAGCATAGACGTATAAGTAGAGTGTCAGGGTTATGGCTACGACTAAGAGCGCGACAGCAAAGCGTAGGATGGCAAAGAGGAGACGACGACGTGCGAGAGGGAGTCGTTGCTCGGAGATTAGCTTCATGAGGATAGAGAAGATTTGGAGGGGGAGCTGCTCGCGATTGATAACCTCGTATGCGCCAAGGGCTTTGGCTTTCATGGTATACTCGAGCTCTTTGCTCTGCGAGAGTACAATGAAGTGGAGGAAAGGGTGTTGTCGTTGAGCGACTTCGAGGACTTCGAGTCCGTTCATGACGTAGGAAGAGCCGTAGCCGAACTCGTAGGTCAGGAGCACAACGTGTAGCTCCGTTCGGGAGAATTTGCGGTGTTGTAGGCTATCAACGAAGTCTACGCCGCTGGAGTAAGTGTGTAGTTCACAGGTGATGTAGTCTGGGAGGATGCGTAGGAGTTCGTCGACATAGTCGGGGTTCATGTCTACGACGTAGAGGTGCAGCGATACGGAGAGTAGCACTTTTGTTCGTTATTTTCGGCGTTAGATTGATACAAAGGTATAAATCTTTGAGTTGATTCGCGGGGGGGGATGCTCTTGTAGGATCACAGTAAGCCCTCCACAGATATCACTCCTCTTTTGAGTGTTTTATGAATGACGCCCCGCTACACACACCTTCCTAAAGCGGACGACTTGTACCTTTCACAAGCCTCTTTTGCCGCCTTTTGGCTCACAAAGGAGACGATATTATAGCCCTACGCTTTTCTCTCAACTACCCTAAACGAGGGAATAGTTGCCGAGCCGCCTCACTAGTGAGCGAGGCTATTCTCTCTACCGCCTCACCACGCACTGCCGCCAAGCGCTCCCCTACCAATGGGATATAATACGGCGCATTCCGCTTGCCTCGATAGGGCGTTGGCGTTAAGTAGGGCGAATCCGTCTCTAAGACACTGCGTGTAAGGTCTAACGCTTGCAGCACCTCTTCCTTAAGCCCATTCTTAAACGTCGCAAGCCCGCCAATTCCTACCATTAGGTTGTCGTTTCGCATCGCGCGGTGTAACTGTTCCACTGATCCCTCAAAAGCGTGTAAAACACCCCGTACTGCGCGAAATTTGCCACGTTCCAGCGTCTCTAGTATCAGATCTATCGTCTCCCGCGCATGGATCAATACCGGAAGGTCATAATACAGCGCCCACTCTAACTGCTGCTCAAAAACTGGAATTTGCCACGCCAACGAATCGGCATAATGGTACGCATCAAGACCAATCTCCCCTATCGCTATCTCCCCACGCCCATCAACTAGGCGCAAAATCACCTCCAACTGACGCTGCGGATTCTCTCCGAGCTCGCCCGGATGCAGCCCAATCGCCGGATAACATTGCTCTGGATATGTTGCGCACAAATCATACACCTCCAGCATATCCAGCTCATTACACGCAGGCACGATGATTTTCGTAACACCCTCCCTTATTGCCTGCGAGAGCACCTCTTCTACTTCCCCAGCAAACTGCTTGTCTTGTAGATGAGCGTGCGTGTCTATCCACTGCATTTATCTACCTAACCTACTCTTTTATTGCTCTATACGAAGTTCCTTCTTGATAGCCTCTACCCGTTCCCGGAACTCCCGACTACTATCCATCCGATCCTGCACCGTTTTGGTCGCGTGAAGCACTGTCGAATGACTCTTACGCCCTAACTGTTCACCGATCCCCATGAGCGGCGTCTGCGTATACTCCTTAGCCAAGAACATCGCTATCTGACGAGGCTCCACGATCTCTGCCCGACGTGTCGTCTCACAAAGCTCATCCACGCGAAGACGATAATACTGCGACACGACCCGCTTGATATCGTCGATAGTCAACTTCGTGAGCATCTGTTCCCCCACGTTGTTCTTTATAACCTCCTTCGCTAACTCCAGAGTTATAGCGCGTTGTGAGAAGGTCGCCATTGCCATCAATGAGAGATAGACCCCGATGAGCTCGCGGATATTGCTCCGCACGTGCTCCGACATATAATGAAAGACCTCCTCTGGGAAATGTTCAATCCCATCGCGCTTCGCACGCTGCTGCAAGACCTCCACCCGTTTTTCTAAATCTAACGACTCAATAGGGATTATCCGACCGCTCTTTAGCTGCGAGAGCAACCCACCACGAAAAGAGACAAGATTAGCGGGCGCTTGCGAACTCGCACACACAAACTGACAGTTATTCCGCTGCATGTGCTCGATGATATTCGACAGAAAATTCTGCGTGGTATAGCGGGTCGCTAACTCTTGCAAATCATCCACTATCAAGAGATTTATCGACTTATAATACGCCTCTATCTCATTCACAGCCTCGTTCTCCCCCTTCATTCTTTTGCGTAAACACGCATCAGAGAACAGCTCCGTGAACTGATTCGCTGTCACATAATGCACTATCAGATTAGGAAATAGCTTACGGAACTCCAACCCCATACTCTGTATCAGGTGCGTCTTCCCTACCCCTGGGTCTCCGAAAAAGAAAAGAGGATCTTTCATACGATGGGACGAAAACTCCTGCACCGCTTGCCGACACACCCCATAAGCTATACTATTCCCTCCCCCCGTGACAAGGTGTTCGTAACAGAAGTCTGGGTGCAACTGCGGATCTATCGTTATGTTGCGCGCCCCCGCATTTTGCTCTTTTCGCGCCTCCTCCGTCGGTAAAACGACTGTATTCTGATTACGCTGCGGATACTCTGGCTTCGCGGGATACTGCGCCGAAGTACTATCCAAAGTCCCACTTCCTCGCTTCACCGACACGCGGTAGGTTATGAGCAAATCCTTCCCAAATACCTTAAATAGCGCACGACGAAGCTTAGATATCTGCTTGTCTTCTATATATTCGTGATAATAATCACTGGGCACCAAGATCTTCACTTCTCGCCCATCATAATAGACGATGTCGCAGGGTTCAAAATAGGTCTGATAAATCACCTGAGGTACCAGATCTTTCACGATGGCGAGGCAATCCAACCATAACTCGTGTGGGGTTTTGTCGTTCATGGGGCGCACTGTTTTCAGATTTCAAATATAGGAAATCTTCCCAATATTGCGAACTCCCCCTAGCCCTCTGCCTCCAAAATCTCCCGCGAGCGTTGCAAAGCAAGGTGAATGTTAGGAAGCACGTTTTCCCGACCAATACTATCGAGCAACCCTGAACTCAACAACGTATGCAATACCTCCTTATTTACCCCACTCAAGACCAAGTGTACGCGGTTCATCTTACAGATCTTCACCAAGTTCGACAGGTTATGTACCCCCGTCGAGTCCATAAATGAGACAAAGCGCATCCGCACAATACGCACCTTTGACGTACGCCCCACCGCCGCCACCGTCTCCTCAAACTGGTTCGCAATGCCAAAGAAGAACGGTCCGTCTATCTCATAAACCTCCACCCCCTTCGGAATATCTATCCGCTCATCCTGCAGCTCCTGACTCTTCTGCTCCTCAAGGTCTAACACCAAATGCTCTTCCGAGACGCGAATACGTACAGATTCTATCATCCGCCGCATAAACATCAGCATCGCCAACAAGAGCCCAATCTCTATCGCCACCGTCAAATCCAACAGCACTGTCAGAGCAAACGTCACGACCATCACCGCCACATCAGCCCGCGGTCCGCGCAAGATGTTCACTACCGAGCGCCAACCACTCATATTGTAAGAGACGATGACCAGCACTCCCGCCAAGACCGCCATCGGGATATAATCCATCAGTGGTCCCAAAAAGAGCAACAACAACAGCAGTACCACCGCGTGCACAATCCCCGCCACTGGCGTCCGCCCCCCGTTGTTGATATTGGTCATGGTGCGTGCAATGGCGCCCGTAACAGGGATTCCCCCGAAGATGGGCACTATCAAGTTCGCCGCTCCTTGTGCAATAAGCTCGGTATTGGAGCGATGCCGATCTCCCGTTACTCCATCTGCTACGCTCGCCGAGAGCAGTGACTCTATCGCTCCCAATAGAGCAATCGTAAACGCCGAGGGGAAAAGTTCCCGCACTGTCTCAAAGCTAAGGGTAGGGAGCACGGGCGTCGGAAGGGTGGTCTCAATGGTATAGCGGTCGCCGATGCACTCCAATCCCTCCAAATGCGCAAACCGTTTCAATAAAAAGGCCAGCACCGAAAGCAGCACCAGCGCTAACAACGACCCTGGGATTTTCTTGGAAAAACGTGGCGTAAGTGCGATGATCACAATACTCCCTACACCGAAAAGCAACGGCACAACCGAGGTCTGCCCAAAGGCGCTAATATAACGTCCCCACTTCCCAATAAAGTCCCCTGGGAGTTGCGTGAGTCCCAGCCCAAACATGTCGTTAATTTGCGTAGAAAAGATCGTAATGGCAATCCCCGCAGTAAAGCCCACGATGATGGGGTAGGGAATAAACTTTATCAGTGTACCCAATCGCAGAGCCCCCATCACTATCAGGAGAATCCCTGCCATGAAGGTAGCGACGATCAGACCGTCAATCCCATAGCGTTGAATAATCCCGTAAACGATGACGATGAACGCTCCTGTCGGCCCCCCGATTTGCACATTACAGCCCCCGAGAAAGGAAACGATAAAGCCCCCGAGAATAGCCGTAAAAATCCCCACCTCTGGCGATACGCCACTGGCGATCCCAAAAGCGATAGCTAAGGGGAGTGCCACTATCCCGACAATGATCCCCGCCATCGCATCCTGCGCCAACGCACCTAACGTGTAGCTACGCAGCGAACTAAACAACTTGGGCGAGAAATCAAGCCATCCTTTCCGTTTTCCCATCATGCTCACAATTCGCCGCAAAGATAAGCAAAAAGCCACCTCATTGGATCACCGCCTTTGTCATCCTCACTTCCGCCCCGCGCTTCTTTAGTACAAAAAAGCCCCGATACTGCTTAGCAATATCGGGGGGATTATGCAATTGAATACGCTGTTTAGAGCTCACCTGCAGCGACTCGCAGGTGGGTCGTCATGTTCGGGATATAAGAGCCATTACAATCAAAAAGCCAAATCCACTCTTGCTTATGGGAAAGAGGTGGGAAGGGGGTATAGACCGTTGGAATCAGCTCTGGCGAGATGTAGCGAGGCATATTACGCACCTCTTCAAAGTCAAAGATAAGGAGGGTATTCTTGAACTCTCTCAACCAGTCGAGATGCTGTTGCTGAATCACGGCACACACCTTATCTAAATCATCTCCCAACAGCGCCGCATTCGCTTCACTCAAAAGAGGGTAAGCAAGTTGGCTTAAAAGGTTAAGCGAGATAACTGCCGCACTACGTTGATTGTAGAGGGCAGGAGGAGTCAGAGTACGGATATCGTCCAAGAAGCGTTGCGTCTGAAATCCTTCACGCGGGGTATTCCTCAGTAGGTCGATTAGCCCTCCAGTCACATCGATCGTCTCAAAATGAACTGCTGGATTCTTTTTGTAACGGGCATAGATGGAACGCGGGTGTGCAATATCCAATAGATGTAGCTCGGGGACATTCTGAAGAAGAAAATCCATAGGTAAGTCAAGTAACCAGCCAGAGCCAAGGATGTAAAGCACCCTCGGGTGGTGTCTATTGACAAACTCCTGTACGACTAGCTGTGAGCGATGCAAGTGTTCAGCCCAACGCTCCGCCTGATCTGCGTAACGACGCGCTATGCCACGCTGGTAAACTCGTGCAGCATGTTTGGAAAAAAGACACCGCGTAAATAGTCGCTTCAGAGAGTTCATTGTCCCCTTTTAATCCATCTTAAGAACGGCAAGGAAAGCTTCCTGTGGCACTTCGACATTACCGACCTGCCTCATACGCTTCTTCCCCTTCTTTTGCTTTTCCAGAAGCTTTCGCTTACGTGAGATATCACCCCCGTAGCACTTAGCCGTCACATCTTTACGCACCGCCTTTACTGTCTCTCTTGCAATAATCTTAGCACCAATTGCCGCCTGTATTGCGACATCGAACTGCTGACGTGGGATGAGTTCCTTAAGTTTCTCACACATCCGACGCCCGAAGTCATAAGCGTAATCTTTGTGAATCAGGGACGAAAGCGCGTCGACCTTTTCTCCATTTAATAGGACATCCAAACGGACAAGGGTCGCTTCTTGAAAGCCAATAAGATGATAATCAAACGATGCGTAGCCCTTGGAAATAGACTTGAGCTTATCGTAGAAGTCAAAGACTATTTCACTCAGTGGCATTTCAAAGTTCAGTTCTACCCGATCTGTGGTAAGAAAGACTTGGTTCTTCAACGTCCCACGCTTATCTATGCAAAGCTTTATCACCACCCCAAGAGACTCTGTGTTGGTAATGATTTGAGCGGCTATCGTAGGCTCATCGATATGATCGATAAGGGTAACCTCTGGCAAGCCGCTCGGGTTATGCACTTCGAGCATCTCATTGCGCGTCGTATAAACCTGATAGCTCACGTTCGGTACGGTCGTAATAACGTCCATGTTAAACTCTCGGTAGAGACGTTCTTGTACGATCTCGAGGTGCAAGAGTCCTAAGAAGCCGCACCGAAAACCGAAACCTAAAGCGAGGGAGCTCTCAGGTTCGTAAGTAAGCGAGGCATCATTAAGCTTTAGTTTTTCCAGCGAAGAGCGTAGGTCGTCATATTCGTCCGTGGAGACAGGATAAACCCCCGCAAAGACCATGGGCTTAACATTTTCGAAGCCAGCGATAGCCTCAGCACAGGGGCGCTCTACGTGCGTAATCGTGTCGCCGACACGCACTTCACTCGAGTTCTTAATCCCTGAAATGATGTACCCCACATTTCCTGCAGCAATCTCCTTTTCGGGGGAGAGCTCTAAACGCAATGCCCCGATTTCATCAGCCTCATACTGCTGCCCAGAGTTTACAAATTTCACTTTATCCCCTGTACGCAACGTCCCATTGTAAACTCGGAAATAGGCGATAATCCCTCGGAAAGAGTTAAAGACGGAGTCAAACACCAAGGCTTGAAGCGGCGCATCTGGGTCTCCTTTCGGGGGGGGGATTCTTTGCAAAATAGCGTGCAAGACCTCTTCTACCCCCATCCCCGTCTTTGCACTCACGGCTAAGATTTCCTCCTTATCACACCCCAACAGGTCGACGATCTGATCGGAGACTTCGTCAACCTTGGCGGAGTCCATATCAATTTTGTTGAGGATAGGGATTATCGTCAAGTCGTGCTCTAGCGCTAAATAGAGATTGGAAATCGTTTGTGCCTGAATCCCCTGCGTAGCATCCACGACAAGAAGCGCTCCTTCACAAGAGGCGATCGCCCGGCTCACTTCATAAGAGAAGTCCACGTGCCCTGGCGTATCAATCAGATTGAGAAGATAATTGCGCCCTTCAAACTGATAATCCATGCGAATAGCATGGCTCTTGATTGTAATCCCCTTCTCTCGCTCAAGTTCCATATCATCAAGAACCTGCGCCTGTCGGTTACGCTCATTGACAGCATTCGTAAGATCTATCATACGATCCGCAAGCGTACTCTTGCCGTGATCGATATGGGCTATAATACAAAAGTTCCGAATGTTATCCATCGATGGAGTGGTGGTTCAGAGTAAGTTCCAATATCATATTATGTAACAAACAACATCTGTGCGACAAAGAAGAAGAGGTAACCCAAAAGGATCAGAAAGAAGAAAGCAGCTAACCACTTCAATGCAGCAAGGAGCTCCTTTCTACGTCTTCTACGCTTCTGCCAAGAGGGTTGTTCTTTGGCACACATTAAAGAGAAGATCAACTTTGCTTTCTTGCGTGAAGACGAGTCGCAGCCTCTATAATCGCTTTCGCATTAAGGCGATACTCATCCATCAGCTGCATAGGAAGTCCACTCTGACCAAACGCATCATTCACCCCGATTGTTTCCATCGGTACGGGATTCTCTGTCACAAGCACTCGCGCCACTGCGTCACCGAGCCCCCCGTTAAGCATGTGTTCTTCAGCGGTGAGAATCGCCCCTGTGTCGCGTGCTGCCGCCAAAATAGCATCCACATCTAATGGTTTCACCGTATGCATGTTTAAGACACGAGCCTCTATCCCCTGCTCATGCAAAGCCTGTGCTGCTTCTAAGGCTGACCAGACAAGATGCCCATTCGCGATAAGGGTAAGATCTTTTCCTTCGGAGAGAAGCTGCGCTTTCCCTACTTCAAAAGGCATCTCTTGTGGGATGAAAATCGGAACCACTGGACGTCCGAAACGTAGATAGACAGGCCCGTCTACCGCCGCAGCCGCCATCGTCGCTTGAATCGTCTGTTGGTAATCACACGGCACAAGAACCGTCATATTCGGAAGCATACGCATCATCCCCACGTCCTCGAGGATCTGATGTGTAGCCCCATCCTCTCCTAGCGTTAAGCCCGCATGCGAAGCGGCAATCTTCACATTCTTGTTTGAGTAGGCCACCACCTGACGAATCTGATCATAGACACGCCCCGTAGCAAAGGCTGCGAAAGAGCCAGCAAAAGGGATGTAGCCCGCAGTAGCCAAGCCCGCTGCCACACCGATCATGTTGGCTTCCGCAATCCCACACTCGATGTAACGCTCTGGGTGCTCCTTGATGAAAGCATCCATTTTGAGCGATCCTTTCAAATCAGCACACAAGGCGACGACCTTGGGGTTGCTCCTCCCTAACTGCAAAAGCCCCTCACCAAAGCCTGAACGGGTATCCTTATTACCGAGGATCGGATAACGATTCATTACTTATTCTCCTCCTCTTTTTGCTTCAAACGTTCGATAGCTTCCTTGCGAATAAGCCCCAAGATTAACAACTCGGCCGATGCGCGATTCGTAGCCAAAGGGATGTTGTGCACATTGCACGATTCCAGCAATTTACGAATATCCTCATGGTGTTGCTGCACGACCTTGTGATCTCTCAAGAAAATCACAATATCCACCTCATGACACTGGATCATCTCCGTAATTTGGATGTAGCCCCCCGACTGTCCCGGACTCAGATGCACACACTTCAACCCGTGTGCCTCTATATACTCGGCCGTACGCCCAGTTGCAATAAGATTTACCCCCGCTATCCAATCAAGACGTTCTTCGAGGAACTGCACCAGCTCCCCTTTTTTTGCATCGTGGGCAATTACAACTATATTTTTCATCGTAGTGTATGTGGGTTAAGGTTAGAAATCTTCTGCAAGGCGTTCGCCGCCGAGTTGCAAAAGAGCTGCTGCAAGTTGCTCATCGTTAGGAGCTTTTCCGTGCCAGTCACACTTGTCATACATGAAGTCAACGCCTGCCCCCATGTGGGTTTTCAAAAGCAATACCACTGGTTTGTCACCTGCAAGCGCCGCACTTTCGGCTTCATCTAAGGCACGAACGACTTGTTCCATATCGTTCCCCTCCTTCACCGTAATCGGGTGCCAACCGAAAGCGCTCCATTTAGCAGTCAAATCCCCCAAATCACTCACTTCATGTACAGGGCCATCGATCTGTTGATCGTTCCAATCTACGGCTGCGATGAGGTGGTTCAACTTCTTGGCTGCGGCAAAAAGAGCTGCTTCCCAGACTTGTCCTTCCTGCAGCTCGCCATCCCCTAGCAAGACGTATGTAAGATGCTCATCGCCTGCCAGACGCTTTGCGAACGCCATCCCTGTTGCTACCGAGATCCCCTGCCCGAGTGAGCCCGAAGCCACGCGTATGCCGGGAAAATGCTCTACTGGCGTAGGATGCCCCTGCAACGGCGAGCCATACTTACGAAAATCAGCCAATAGGTTCAGACTATCAAAATAACGCCCTGGCGCAACCTTATGGTAAAAACGCGCCAAGACACTATACCACGCAGCAGAGATATGACCGTTGGAAAGGAAGAATACATCTTCCCCCTCGCCCGTCATAGAAAAGCTATCAGCCGTACGCAGCTTATGAAAATAAAGAGCCACCAAGTAATCTGCAGCGCTGAGCGCACCTCCCGGATGCCCACTTTTTGCCGCATGAATCATGCGCAACGCATCGCGACGCACGAGTCGTGCCTGCTCTTTTAAGAAACCGATATCCGTCTTCATAGTCCCTATTTTGTCAAACAAAGATACATAAAAAGCCGCAGAGGGGGACATTTTCCCCTGCAAAGAAACAAAAAGAGAGCCAAAGAAGACTCGTTCTCTGGCTCTCTTTGTAGAGGGATAGGAGGAATCCCCTAGCTAGGGGCTCACTGAATCAAACTCAGCAACCCTCTAGCCATCTTTCTCATTTCTACTCCTTCACGATGCGTAAAGTATGCGATACGCCATTGTGTGCATAAAGACGTACGAGATAAACTCCTGCCCGCAAGCGCTGTGCAGAGGTTACGATCTGCTCACTGCCCTCGCTATTAGTACCCGAAAGGAGACTAACACCCAAGGAGTTAAGTACCTCATAACGCGCCACACCTTGTGTGTGTAAGAGCACCACATTCTCACGCACGGGCGATACACAGAGCACCTGCGCCAACAAGGCATCTTCTACACTCTTCGGCTTTTCGTTATCTCCACCACCGTTGTCGTCCGAACCACCATTACGCTTAAAGCCTACTTCAATCGTAACATTCCCGGTAATCTTCTCAAGAATGTACTCTTTACCCCCCCGATCTACCTCAATCTTTTCTTCGTTTACGGTCAGGTATTCTAGGTAGTAGCTCCGCGACACGTCTGGGATGATGTTCACACGCAACTTCCGTCCTTGGAAGAGCGCATCTCCATCCAACAAGAGGTCACCCTCGAGCGAAGTCCCAGCTGCATCATAATGTTGGATTTCCACACGTCCCTCACCCTTCTTCGCAAGAGTCAACTTGTAAGTGATGTTCACCACCGTGTTCGCTTCTGCTTGGCAGTTATTTTTATCTGTTACCAAGAGCTTCAACGGACCACCCTCCGAGCTATAAGAACTCTCTCCTGTCTTACCATTCCAAGTATAGGTATAGGGCGCTTCCCCTCCTTCAACCGTCGGCTTCACTTCCACTGGCGACTTCGTATCCTTATACTCAGCAGGTAGGGTGACCACAGGGTTATCCACGTAGCGCAATTCCTTGCTACCGAGCCCACTGTAATCTTCCTCTCCGTCATTGAAGGAGGTACTCAGCGCTATCACACTCTTCCCTTTCGGCATTTGAGCCTTCTCCGTGAAGACATACTCAAACGAGTGTCCTTGCGCGAGATTCTCTTCGATTGTCTTCGTTTCTACGACCTCACTCCCCAACGCAGCTCCCTGCTCATCCTTTACAGTAAACTTGAAGGTAAAGACCGTACCGCTCGGAATCAACTCATCAGCTTTGTCGACAGAGACTTTCACGCGTACCTCGTACGGAGTTTTGGCTGCATCTTTGTTTATACAGAGAGTAGACTCCTCGCCCATGATCAGTGGCGTTATCGTATACTCGACTTTGTACCGAAGCCTTACAGCCTCCGACTCGCTTTCACATCCATTGCCCGAGGTGACCTTAACCTTATAAAGCCCCGTTCTGTTAAAGATAAGTTCTCGCTTTTCGTCCTCCTTATCTTTCACCTCATACCCTGCGGGGAGTTCCCACTTATAGGTTTCATTCTCCGTATAACCATTAGCGTCGAGTTTGAACGTGGTTCTCTCCGTCTTACCATCCTTGATCATCGTGAGCGGGATCTCCTTAAGGAAAGCCTTCTTCGCCTCTGGAGTAGTAATAGAGGGAGGGATAAGCTGGAGTTTCTCCAGAGCCTTTATTGCCTGCTCCTCGAGGTTCGGCATCTTGGGCTTCGGCTTATCAAATATCTCTGACGCTACAGGCGAGCGATCGACTTTGCCGGGTTGGAAACTTTCATCCGTATCCAATTTAGCCAACTGGAGCTTGAAGTTCCACTTACGCAACACTGCGCTTTTATCAGGTAAAACAACCTTTGCAGACAAGGTCGCCGTAGAGAGCTCACTTGTTTCCGTCGGCTTTACCGTTTTAGATTCCGCCGTAACGAGCAAGGGTTTCCATACCGTCGGCTCACCAATAAGCTGTCCTGTAGTTTCATCATAAGCATCTGGATCCCACAGCTTATACTCAACGGGAATACCCGTTGCTGGTATCTCGTAATCTTCCTTCCCTGAGTTCTGCACCCGAAGTACCAGATCTTGGGATGTACCCACAATATTACACCCATTCTTTGGTGCGGTGACCGCATCTGGGACTAAGGTCAGATACCCCGGGAAGCGGATGTTGGTAGACTGCGAGCCCTTGCAACCATACTGATCTTCGAAGAAGAGGGTATACTTACCCGGCACATCCACATCCTCTAACACACTCGAGGTCTCATTAAGCGGTGTCTTACTCCCGTCTGGCTTTGTCCAAGAGAAGTTACGATAAGTGGTATAGGCGTTCTGATCTAACTTCAACGTCGTGGATATGGTGTAGAAGTTGCCGCTCGTCAGATAGTTCGGCGCTATCTCAGGTGCTCCCACTAACTCGATGTTGTGTTCCCGAGTATTGTTCGTTGTATTTTTATCCAACTTACGAATATGTTCACTCACTGGGGCAATAGTGATCTTCAGCACATACTCTCCAATCTCTGAGATCGCTGGCATCTTTACAGGTAAAGTAACCAACAGTTCAGAATTTGGTGGAACCTCTATTCCTCCATTTTTATCCCATTGCGGATCTTTATACGAAACGGTCATATCGCCGCTTAACAAGCTCGTAGGACTCCCCTTCTTCATCAATTGGTACGTTACCTTAATATCGCTGATGGTAGCGTCCCCTTCCAATTGACCAGATGTAATCTGAATCATATCAGAGTTCATAATCTTAAACGAGATCGGCCTCCCCTCAATTCCCTCAAAACAAGCCTTCGTAGTTGGGCTCACAATCTCACTGATAAAGATATCTCCACCTTTGACAGAAATTGATGCTTTGAACTCTCCGCGACACCCATGCTCTTTAGATGTTAGAGTTAGTGTAAAGACCCCAGAACCATCCACTTCCAGATTGTTATGCTTCGTAAAGTCCTTATTCGGCATGCTCGGATCCGTCATATTCTTGACAAACAAACCATAACTAAGCCCCCACTGATAAGAGTACTTTTCTTCTGGATACAAAGAATTATTGGCAATCAGTGTTACCTTATTAGAATTCCCATTATAAATAGGTTCATAGTTATATGTATTGCTCGGTAAAAGGGTACGATTTTCTGTATTGGCAGGATCTAAATCCTTTGCTTCAAGAGAGGTTATTTTCACATCAGGATAGTCCTCCATCATGAAAGTCTTCTTCTTTTCATCGAGCTGGTTGTACTCGTTGTGATTGTTATCTTTCAAGAACTCCTTTTCCTTGAAATCCACTGTGATGAAGCTGACCTCTGCCTTGAAGTAGAACTTCTTACCATCATGCTCTGTGACACTGTTGATGTCAAAAGGCAAGGATACCGTCACAGCATCTCCCCTACGCAAATCCCTATCCAACGTGTAGGTAATATTCTGTCCGTTATCATCCATTGGAACAAGGTCTTTCACCTTTTCCTGTAGCGCTATATCCTTATACACATAGCACTTCACATCAAGCTGTGTTCCACGAGGAATATCTTTCGTTCCGGCGTTCTTAACGTTCACCTTTACTTGCGGATAGTCGCGATATACGCCATTGTTGTAGACAAAATTACAAGCACTCCTCGGGGCTTCGATACTTTCAATAGTAAGATCGACAGAAAGCACCTTCAGCTCAAAGCCCTGCGTAGCCGAACACCCCTCTACAGTCTCCAGTTTCATGTAATAGAAACCAGAGCCTTGTTTACCTATACTGTTCGCCTTCGTGTATTTGTTGTACAAGTTCGCAGTACTATTAGCAAGAGCCTGAACTGGAGAGCTATCGTCATCGTCCAGCCCATCACCGTCAGCATCCACACCACTCATAATTCGACTCTTGGAAGAGAAAAGGTTATCCTTACCAAACTCCCAAATGTAAGAGACGTTAGAAACACTCACATTATCAAACTTAAATTCCGTATGGTTGACGTCATAGTATTCGAGCACCTCGCCGTCCTTAATCTCTTTTGACGTCGAAGTACCGTCTGACAACTTCTTCGTGTAAACCATCTGAAACGAAGGCGTCCCATACTCCTGTATCGAGACCTCTATTTGGTTGTTGGTATCATCGATATCCACCGCCTGGAGTACCATGAACTCTGCCTTCAACGAATGTGGCGACGTGCCCGAGGTCAACTTATCGACCAGATTATCTATCTGGATACGTGGGAGCTGCACCTCCTTATTCACATCATAAAGCTCACGAGGCAAATCCATATCCACGGACTTAAGGGTCGTGCCGTCCAAGGAGATCGTTACATGCAACTTCACGTTCGTATTGTGTGCCACATCATCCTTGAAAGCCTTAGAGCCCGTATTGCGAAGCTTCAAATCGACATAGTCGCCCAATTCCTTCTTAATATCGCAAGCACTCTTGGGCGAGACAATCTCCGTGAGCTGTAAGTCTGTCTGGATAATCGTAATCTCCTTTTGCGAAGCACAACCGCTACTATTCTTCGCCGTGACACGATATTTATCCTTCGGCAGCCCATTCACCTGATAGTTGGGGGAGTTGCTTCCTCCGATCATCGTGTACTTGTTGTGCTCGTCATCCCAAGCCTCCCAAGCATAGTCAGTAACATCATCGCTGTACGAGGGCGAGATGGTGAACTGCGTTGCGGGATTAAACTTCTTCTTAATCACATCCTGCGCGAGCGTGATCGTGGGGCTTTGGCGCACGGAGATCAGACTCGTTAAGGTGTTATTTTCCACATTTCCATCCGCTACTACCGTCTCGTTTGCGTTTCTCTTTACCCCCTTGAATGTGAGCGTTACCGTATTGTCGCCCGCAGGGTTAAACTGCCCCGCAGTGAGCGTAAGCACCGTGTGGTTCGTAACCGAACTTTGCTGTATCGTAACAGGCAGCTTGTAGTCAAAGGTTTGTGTATGGTGCGTAGTTCCACCCCACTCTACCTTTACTTCAAAAGTAAAGAACTGCCCAGCATCGTAGGTCGTACGCGAATTGTTACGAATATCCAGACTCAGCGGTAACTTACCCTCCTCAGCACAAACGCCATTCGCAATGCCCGTGAAGTTCAACAGCTCGATGTCGTCAGAACGTACACTGATAAGGTCAGAGAATTCCTCACCGCACTTGCCATAAAGCACCTTTACGCGATACACCGCAGACTCTTCAGGGAGTGGGAAGGTATTCGAGGTTTGCCCTTCGACCTTCGTAGTAGCACTTGATGACCCTGCCGCACCTTTATACCACTCATACTTGACCCCTTTCACAGGCGCAACGTAGAGATCGACCTGTCCGACATAGTTGTTAACCACCTTGGTGCTAGGCACAGGCTCGATACTTGCGGGGATGCCTCGCTTCATCCAATACATCGTCGGCTTTTCTTTTACCGAACGGAATAAGCGGTCTGCATGATAACGATTCGCATAAGAGGAGACATTCTCCCCACTTCCTGCTGTTGCAAGCACCTCGAACTGCGAATAGCCCTTAGGAATCTTCACGCCCGTTACCGTGAACGTATGCGATGCGTTAGCAGTCAAAGTTTGCGGTGTTACTGTCAAAGTTTGCGGCTGACCATTGATAAAGAACTTTAGGGTAGCATTTTCTACTCGCGAGCCCCCATCGCTCATCACCGTTACCGCCACAGTCTCTCCAGTCTCATGATAGCAGCCATAGTCCTTCTCTGGCTCTGTCTGACTGGTAAACTTCACAGCAGTCACCTTTAACTTGACTGTCGTTTGCTTTACCTCAAACTCCAAGGATTGGCTACTACAGGTCGTAGCGCTAGTACCATTGTGCTTGTAAGAAGAGGTAAGCACATAATCAGCCTTTAACTTACCCTCTTTGGTAACCTTAAAGTTATTACCTAACGTTTCTCCCTCTATACCATTCAGCTTAGTCCAAGTAACCGACTGTAATGTAAAGTGCTGCTGGCTGGGCTGAATAGTCCTAATCTCTTGCGGGAAGTTCTCTACATAGTAAACAAGCGACCCCGCAGTGCCTGGCGCAAGATCCTTTACGATCTGGTAAGGTGGCTTCAGCGAGACAATGTCCTTAGCTATGATATTGTTCGTCGCATCTTCGTCTGGCTTTCCCTTATTCTCTGGGTGAAGCGAAACAACCACCCGATAGCCCCAATCAGAAGCATCCCACGGATAAGAGATCTTCGTATCAAATTCCTTCTCAGCACCTTTTGCCAAGTCACTGGTAAACTCCAAGGCAATATTCTGTTCCCCGCGGAGTTCAAAGTTTGCTGTGTTGGTAACGTCGATGTTCGGTTTGTTATACTCGCTACCATTCTTATACTCATATACCCGCACCGTGGCTGGGCAACTGAATGGCTTCAGCACTTCAGGACCATTGTTTTTTACCGTAACCTTCAGGTTGTTCGAACCATAACCAGCGCAAGAGTTCGTATTGTCAGGCGTAATCTTCGTTATCTGAAGATCGGCTCGCATCGGGCGCACCTCAAAACCACTGATAGTTACCCCAGCAGTAGGCATCCCCGCTTCAAAAACGATACGGAACTGAATCTTCCCTGTATTGATCGGCAACTGTGTCTTAGCTACCTGAAAACCTTTTGTATCCTCAGTCAAAGACCATTTACCGTTGTTCTCATACCAATTTTGATACCACGTTGTACCCCTCGGGAGCTTCTTCCATTGCGTCGGTTCAGTCTCCGTACGATACTCAATCCAGAACTGAGCTGTCTGATTTTCACTCTTCTCATACGCATAAGCGATGATGAACTCCTTATCCGTAGTCTCCTTTAAGTCAAAGAAAGGCCCTGTGAGATAGGAATGCTCGCTTTGGTTACAACGCGGCGTCCCCGTCGTCCAAACACTATGCGAATAGGGCGGATTCTTGTAAGCCTCCTTGGGGGTCACCGTATTATCCACACGCTTATTGAACTTTTCCTGTTGGTCAATATCGGCCTCCACCCACGAAGATTGATAGAGGGCACTCTTAGCCTCTGGATACCAGTGAAGAAGACGTGCGTACTTGTCTTTCGGGTATTCCTTAGTCGAGGAGATCTCATACGTCGGGAATGCATAGAAACGCGCCTCAGCTCTATCGTTAGACGGATCATCATCCTTCTTTCCATCTGGCAAGACCACGGTAACCGTCAATAGCTTCTGATTCGAGAGGTTCTCATTCGGCATGAGTTCCAAACCATCGATTTCTACCACAGTTTCCTGACCTTGCGTCAAAGGTGTAGTTAAGTTGTGTGTCTTAGTTGTCTCTTTCCCATTGAGGTTCACTTTCAGATCAAAGCTTCCGCTGATCTGGTCTTTACCAAAGTTCTTAACCTTCACTTTCACCTTAGAGGAGGTTCCCATGGTGAAGTCCTTAGGCACTTCGAGGGAGACGATCCCGAGGTCGTTCTGAATAAACTCACCGAGAATCTGGATATCATCCAAGAAAAGCCCTGACTGATTTTCGTCATTGTCGGTTTCCAACTCAAAACGGAAACGGAACTTCTTACAACGTGACGCCACACGCGAGAGGTCAACATTCAGCAAGTTCCAGCCCGACATCACCGAACGCGTAGAGCTTTCCCAGACTACGGTCTCGATGTCCTGCTGCGTACCGTTCGCCGTCTTGTCAGTAATAAGTACAAGGCGGAACTTATCATCTGGCTTACTGTTCAAGCAATATTTCGCCTTGAAACGAATATCCTTGTAAAAATCCGCCACAATCCCCGCATCTTTCTTATAGAGCGCACGCGAGTTGGCAGGACGCAAGCCGTTGACATAATTACCATCCAACTTGCCATCCTTTTCCATAGCCGTCGCTAACACCTTCGTGCCGCTGAATGCCGTTGTAGGAGCAGTCTTGTGCAGTGTTTTGCTCAGATCTTCCTGCGGTGTCCCCACCTTCCAGACGCTGTTTTCTAGCTGCCAATCAGAACTTACAGAAGTCCCTTCAAAGTTTTCTTGGAAGAGACACTTATAGATGGTTGCGTGTGTAGACTCCGAATACGGGTAAGTTTCCCCCTTGCGCGGGAGTTTGACATCGGCTGCCGTCTTCGGCTGGTTCTGAATATCAAAATACTTCAACGTGACCGCTTTTCCCTCCTCACTCGGCAGCTTGAAGGTCATCGTATGCTTAAGGATATTCTCATCATTTTTCAAGTCTGCAACAACCCAGAAGTAGTGTGGCCCAGTAAAGAGTTTCTCTAATTCTGGCTTGAGAGTGGCTGGCAGGTTAAACTTATTGCCAGCAATCGTCAATTCCCCGTACAGGTTCTTAGCGTCTGGAGAGAAGTAAGGAGTCGTGGTATGGTAGAGATAGTACTTCTCTGCATCGTTGATGTTGTTCCCTTGAAACTCAAGATTGAGCTCCTTCAACTTAAAGTGCCCACTCCCCGACTTCACTTCGAAGAAAAGGCGCGCCAACTCGTTCAGCTTTGTCCCATGCCCGAGCGGGTTGTCTAGTTGCACGAACTCCGTCCGCCCGATCGTAGAGGGCTTCCCTGCCACATCTACGATCATCAGCTCGTCGATATTGAGACCACCCCCAAGGAGCGTATGCCCCTCCAATGCGAAGTAGATTTTACCTTTCGAGAGTGGCTGAGCCATAGCTGCAGCTTTCACCGCCTTAAGGTCAAATTCGCGCCACTCGAACTCTTCGACCTTTTCTTTTATAGTCCCCAGCACCTTCCACGGATCATTGGAATAAAGACGATACTTCACGACCAACTGATCTACATTGGTACGCGAAGGCGAGGAGAACATAAAGCGCAACTTAGGCTCTTCGATCTGATTGAGACTTACTACAGGAAGCAGAATTGCAGAAATCGCCTCATCATCCAACGCATAGTAACGGAGATGCAGCCGCCCGTTGGCCGACCTAAAAGGAATCCCGTTCCCCCCTTGTGCCTTTATCTGCCATTGGATAAAGACGTTATTAGAGGAGAGGTGATAATCTTTCCAATAGCGATTGTCGTTCCAATCGCGCGGTTTTATCCCCTCGCGTTTCTCCCAGATGAGCGCAAACTCGTCATCAGACTTATCATACCCGACTTTGTTTTTATCCTCAAAGCCTTGGTAGTAATAGATCTTATTACCATTCTCGTCCACTCCGGGACTCGCTACCCAGTCAGGAATATCAGGATAGTTCGATTGAGCCCAACCATTCAATGCCAGAAAAGCAAGTAGCGGGAGAAGCAACCCATAACGCCAATTAAGCCATCGTCTCATTGCCATCCTCATTTATAAAAAGCTTTTAATATTCACACCCCAAAGGAGTTACCTCCACGCAAACCCCACGGTTTGCACCACAAATAAAGACAAAAAGCACAACACTACGCACCAATGCGCCACAGACCCCATCGTTCCGTTGACAAATCCGTTGTTTTCAACGACAAGCCATTTCCCTACTTCCCACTTAAAAGGGTCACGTTTCCTTTCTGATCAAACAACGTACCAT
>CAJPTV010000028.1 GCA_905373665.1 Bacteroidia bacterium | reverse complement strand
ACACCTCCAAGTTAATATAAATGGAGCTTACACACTTTTTTAGGACAGTATCTTTACATTACTCTTTGCACCTCAGCAAGGAGGGAAACTTTTTATAGAGATGGGACGACATCTACGAAAAACAGGTCTGTTGCTTACCGTTCTGCTAGCCTTTGTGCTGCGAACATGGGGAGAAGAAACTCTTATTTTCAAGAGTTTGAACTGGGGAAACAAGGAAGGGGTGTATAGTATTTCGCGCGTCGACGTAGACCAGACGAATATTTTGAGAACGCCGCCCATAAACGTCTTGGTGGGGGATGAGGTGGCAATATATATTTCTCCTGCGAAACCGTGGCAAGAGGTAACGGAGGTGAAAATCGGGTCGAAGACCTACGCTAAGTTGGATACAGACAAGAAAAGTTCCTATTTCAACGCTTGGCGTTTCAAGATGCCTAACGAAGATGTCACGGTGGAGGTGACCGTTAGTGACCGAACAGCTACGAAGAAGTTTAGCTGGAAGGATGGGGCTGGGAAATATTCTCTTACGGCAGCAAAGGCAGATGGCACGCCTATAACCTCGGGAAGTGACATCATTATTGGGACAGAGATTATCCTTACCGTTACGGTTACAGAAGCTAATAAGGAGGTAAAGGAGTTTGGAGAGCCGACAGCGGAGGGTAATTGGAATCCTGTTCCGTCGACGGAGCTGGGAGAGAATAAGTGGAAAATCTATATGCCTGAGGTGGACACGAAGCTTGAGGTCGCCTTGCAAGATCTTATTCCAACGCATACGTTTACTTTCGAGTCTAAGGAAGGTTATCAGGTTACTGTTTATCGTAAAGGAGGAGAAAAACCTCTCACTTCTCCAGTGAATTTGAAACCTGGTGTAAATGTGTTTGTCTATATCAAGTTACCAGCAGATAAGTGGTTATTTGAGGGAGGGGTAACCCTTACACCAGAGCTGTATATCAGGTCATTGGGTAACGAAGGCAATGTCCATAGCTATAAATTTACAATGGGGGATAAAGACATTACACTGAACGTGACCCCAGTTGATAAACCTGCTGGACACCACATATTTATGAATAATCCTAAAAATGAAGATTTTGATGCGTATATGAAGCGTAAATTTACCAGCAATGGTCAGGAAATATATTTAGGAAGCAATACGTGGATAGAGAAAGGGAAAAAAATTAAGGTTGAAATAGAAAGAGACATCAGTGTAGAGCCCTATCAGGTTATTGAGAAGCTCACACTCAACGGTAAAGAGAGTGGTGATTTTACCTTTAAGGCAGATGATACAAAAGACGAAAGTGATCCAAGCAAGTTGAAATATGTCGATTATAACGGTAATCCTACGAAGTGGATCGTTGAGTTTGATATGCCAGATGAGGATGTCAAAATTGAGATGAAACTTAGGGAAGTGCCGAAGGACAAGAAGGAACTCTCTTGGGACAATGAAAAGGAAAAATGTACGATTACGGTAAATAGTGGAGAGGATGGGAAACCTATCAATAGTGGCGACAAGGTGACGCAGGATGATAGGCTACTGATTCGTTGCGTACCATTTTCCTTAAAGAAGATTGTAGAGAAGTTGGAGCTTGTCAATAAGGAAGACGAGAGCGATAAGACTGAGGAGGGGCGTCTTGACAATGGCGTCTACAAGCGCTTCATGATGAAGGAAGATTGTAAGATAAAGGTTACGCTGAAGGATCGTCCTGATGAGGATGCGCATCATCGCAAGTTTGCGTGGGGGGATATCGCAGACCAATATACCGTAAAGGTGGAAACGAAGAAAGAGGAAACTGATACAAAGCTTAAGCCTGTAGCGAGTGCGAATGAAAAGATATTGGTAGGGAACTATGTAGTTTTGACTATCAAAACACAAGGAAAGGCTGCGGTAAAGGGACTTGTGCCGCGAACCGTAATGGTAGATGGGGTGAAGGCTGCGGATATGAAGAAGCTGCCAGAGGCTGATAAGTGGCAGTTCCAGATGCCAGAGCAAGACACGAAGCTGACGGTAGTGCTCGGCGATCCTACGCCTCACAAGCTCACGTTCCCTGCTCTAAATGGCTTTAGCTTGGAGGTTACGAATGGGAATGACAATCAGCCTATTGCTAACGAATCGCAAGTTGTTGGTGGTACGCCACTGAAGATTAAGGTGACCGTAACGGCACAAAACAAAGCGGTAAAGCTGGTGAAGTTGGGCGAATTCCTTGCTAAGAAGGTGGGTAAAGATCTTTATGAGGTGAATATGCTTCATCAGGATGCCGTTCTTGAGGTAGAATTAGTGGATACGCATGCGTTGAAGTTTCAACAAGAGGGGGTTGAGTTTACTGTGACCGCAGATGGTGAGCCTGTGGCGAAAAGTGGTGACCAAGTCGCTGAAGGAGCAAAGCTGCTCATTACAGCTAAGGTAACTGACGAGACGCAAGAATCTTCGCAGGTAAAAGTGAATGACGAAGTAGCACCTCCGAAGGGCAACGATACTTATGAGTTCACGATGCCGAAAAAGGATGCTGAAATAAAAGCAGCGCTGAAGAAGAAAGAGCACGAGCTCACGATTGTCGATGGTGGTGTTAAGCTCTCTGTGAAGAATGGCACGACCGTGGTGAAGAATGGTAATACGGTTCCGAACGGTGCGGTGTTGACAATTGAGATTGTGGGAGAACCACCGAGTGGTAAAGGAGTCGTTTTAACTTTAGGAGATGAAATCTTGGTGAAGGTGTCTGAGGGTAAGTATACGGCTAAGATGCCAAATAAGCCAGTGACCCTTACACTCACGTTGAAAAAGGTTAATCTTATCACAGTGACTAACGGCGGCGCTACGGTAAAGATTATGGATGGCGCGAATGAAGTAAAGAGTGATACGAAGGTTCCAGAGGGGACTGCGCTTGTGATTACGGTAACCCCGCCCGATAAGAAGGAAATCGCGTCGGTTACGTTTAATGGCACGGCGCTTACTGCAGAAGCTGATAAAGTGACTTATAAGACGACAATGTCGGCCACACAGGCTGCATTGGTGGTAACGCTTAAAGATAAGAAGCCTGAGGCAGTGGAAGATCTCTTATTCGCAGAGGTGGTCGTAGCACCGAATCCTTTTGCCGAGCAGTTGCGTATCGTGGGGAATGGCGTGAGCGGAACGTATGCCCTACTCAATGCAAATGGTCAGGTGGTTGCTACGGGTATATTCGACGCTTCTGAGACCGTGGTGGCTACTTCGGATCTCCCTTCTGGTTTTTACTTCTTGCGTTTGAGTGCTGAAGGTGTTGCAAAGACCGTTAAGGTGGTTAAGAAATAAGCCCGCCCCCTTACAGACGCACTAGTGTCTGTAAGATGATGAAAATGAGCGCCGTCTCCTGTGAAAAGGGGACGGCGTTTATCTTTTTCTAAACAGCACAGAGAGAACCTCTCGTTTCTTTTTTCAAAAATCTATGGGGTTGGTTTGCATTTCAATAAGTTTTTGTAACTTGGGGATGGGTAAAAACAAGTGTTTTGGTCTGATGGGGCGGTGGATACTAGCTTTTGGCGTTATTTTGACGTATCAAACTCCTCAAAAGATGTGATGAGAGAGGGAGGTTTTACCCCATGAACAGTGTGTCTAAGTACTCTTCAAACAAAAAAGTTTCACTAAACAATTACTACAGGTATGAGAGAATTAAGACCATGTGCTTTTTGGGGCAGACTGCTATGTTTGATGGCAGTATTTTGCCTATTCTCTATTCCCTTGGCGCGAGCTAAAGAACTTGTGCTGAAGGTCAATGGAATCGAGAAGAAGGGACCTTCGTTAGAGGCTGCGCTGGCGGGAGTTGATCTCAAACAGGTGCGCGATATCGTTATCGCATCTGGTGAGGTGAAGGCTGCCGACTGGCAATACCTACGAGGAAAGCGAGATCTGATGACTGCGCTTAACTCGTTTGTCGTAAACAAGGAGGTAACCCCAGTGGCAGACATAGAGACGGGGAAGAATGAGCCTATGCAAAAACCCAAGGATCCAAACTCGGGAATGGAAGCTGACGAAGCCGTACCGAGCATCAACGGTAGCCCGATCAGTAGCACCTGTACCTACGTTGAGATCCATAATCTCAGTAAGATTGCCCTTAATAGCTTCTCTGAAGTGGGGGTTTTGGAGATTGCCATCTTCCCAGACCTTACCGAGCTCGGGGCTTTTGCATTAGCGAATCACACTTCGTTGCGCGTGATGTTTGCTCCTAAACTCACCAAGATCGGTGCGAATGCTTTCTACAAGTGTGAGGCGCTGACATTGATGCGTTTGGGTAAGACGCCACCTACGTTAGAGAAGAAGAAGATCAAGAAACCCGATCCGAACAACGAGGGGCAGACCATCGAGGTAGAAGAAGAGTTCGCTTCCGTCTTTAATTTTCTCAACGAGGATGCCAATCCCGTACTTATGCCAGTGGAAGCAGATGGCACATACCTTTCCGAGGCTGATTTCAAGACAGCGAAAGACGAATACCTTAAGGTGTTAGACGGGCGTCCGAACGGAAAGACATGGACAGGTCCTATCCCCAAGGAAACGGATGGTAACTACAATGAGTGGCTGGCTACGCAGGCTGATAAGCTCTGGTATGGTTGGAATGTTGAGCCCTTTGGTAAGATTGAAATCGACCCGGCGATTAAGGATGGTGTCGTTACGACGAAACCGACGCTTTATCAGAAGGCGGGTGGTTTCGTAGATATATATGCATCGCCATCTTCGGGTAAGGGGCTCAAGGAGGTTACCTATACTACGCCGAGCTCCACGACGCCTGTAAAGGTCATCGATGAAACGTTTAAGATGCCAGCTACAGACGTTAAGATCTTTGCTACGTTTGCTGATAAGGTCTTGAAGGGGAAGATTACGCTTCACTATAAAGCGAGTGATGGGACAGAGAAGGATATGGAGCATGTTCGAGAGGATGCTGGGAGTGTCTTGGATCTTTTCAGAAAGAGCAAAGGCGACGATGCATACCTCGACGAATTGAAAGATGAGAAGGGCAAGTTGGATCTCTCGCGCGTGACAAGTATCACGATTACGGGCGGGGCGTTTGAAAATAGCGATTGGGGATGGCTCAAGGTGAATCGTATTCAGTTGAATCATTTGAAGAAGTTTGAAATCACAAAGGATGCAGAGACCGTTGCCTCTATTAAAGACAATACGGATTACGAAGGGGTCTTCTATGCGGGCGATCATGGGGCTTTGGAAGAGGTTATCTTACATAAGGTAAAGTCTATCGGTTCGTTCTCTTTTATTTCATGTACGCTTCTTACCAAGGTGGTTGCACCAGATTGCGAACGCCTTGGGGATGATGCTTTTGAGACTTGCCAGAAGCTTGTTGATGTTCAGGCACCGAATGTGAAGAAGTTGGGTAAGGAGGTCTTTAGTGGTTGTCGTTTACTCAAGAAAGTTTCTTTCCCAGCACTCGAGTCAATGGCAGAGCCTAACCCGAAGATACCCGATGAAATTCAGTTGGTGAGTCATGCCTTCTTGGATTGTCGGAGTTTGGAGAGCGTCGATCTTGGTAAGGTGAAGTTAATCCCAGTACGTACGTTCAATGGGTGTTTGAGTCTTGAAGAAGTGAAAGCTCCAGAGGTCGAGGTGATTGGGAATGCGGCCTTCTCCGATGATGACCCACGATCCACGCGCCCGCGGTGTGTCTCTCTTATGACCCTCACTTTCCCAAAAGTGAAACGGATTGGAGAGTTTGCATTCCGGAAGTGTCTGAATCTCGAACGCTTGATTGTAGGTCAAACTCCCCCCATGGTAGGGAAGCAGGCGTTTGATTCCTGTCTGAAGCAAGACATGATTCTCTTCTCTAAGGAGGACGGTACGATTCTTACCTCGGCGAGTGAGATCGCGCCAGTGGCTGCGAAGTATAAAGCCGCAGAGGATGGAAATAAGTCGGACGACAAGTGGTTCGGTTGGACAATCCCGACCACGCAACTCTATTCCTTGTCTATGGATCCTACCACGCAGAACGGTAGCGTCTTTATGGAGCCGATAGGTTATGCTCCTGCAGGGAAAAAGGTCGTTGTAACGCAGTTACCCGATTTGGGGTACGCCCTCGGGACGTTAACTTACAATGGTGGGACTGCTATTGAAAATGACACATTTATTATGCCCGCGGCGGACGTGAAGGTAAAAGCCGTGTTCCCGAAGAATGCGCTCACGGTTTCTATCAACAATGGTGCGCATCTGGAGTGTGCTTCTCTCAAAGAGGCGATAGACAGAAACTACTCGGGTAACTATAAAGAGGTAAAGCACATCACAGTCGTTTCTGGGGCGTTTACCACGAACGAGTGGCGTTGGCTCGAAGCGAATGTTATGGAGCTCTACGCTCTAGAATCATTCACTGTGCGTCCGGGTGTTGTGGTGGCGGATGTGCCGAATGTGAAAAATGAGCAGGTCTTCCAAGGTTACTTAAGTCTAAAGGCTATTGGCGTGATTGATATCGCTGGGGTGAAGAATGTGGGGTCAACAGCATTCCAAGACTCGAAGGAGAATCTGACAAAACTTAATTTGCCAGATGTTGTAAATCTCGGAACCAATAGTTTCTATGCGTGTGAGAAATTGATAGAGATCAACGTACCGAATTTGGAAGAACTCGGAGAGGGAGCTTTCGGTAACACGTTTGCGCTTACGAGCATCTCACTCCCTAAGGCGAAGAAGATCGGGAATCGTGCTTTCCAATCAGAGTCTGCTGGAAGTCTGGGACAAAGTGTACGTTATGGTATCTTGGCAAACGTCAATATACCAGAAGTTGAGATGGTGGGTGAGGATGCGTTCAATTCCTGCCAACAACTTCTCTCTATTGATATTCCGAAGTTGAAAGATCTTCGTGCTGCGGCTTTTGCTCGCTGCTTAAATCTTGATCATATACACTTCGATCTAATCGACTCTATACCACGCTCGGCTTTCTATGTTTGCAATAAACTGACGGATTTCTCCTTCAAGAGTGCAAAGCGGATTGGGTCGCATGCTTTTGCAAGCTGTATTATCCCCGAAATCCGAGATGAGATGTTCCCTGCTGTGACGGAAATCGGCTATGATGCTTTTAAGGATAATATCCGTCCAACGGTATCTGTTACAGGGCTTGCATCGGTGACACTCTCGAATGTAGTTAAGATTGACTCGGGGGCATTCCGTCTTAACGGTGCGTTGACTTACGTCAACTTCCAAGCATTGAAGGATTTGGGGGCAAAAGCATTCTTGAACGATGGGTCTCTTTCTACCGTAATTGCGCCGAAGCTTGAGAAGATCGGTCGTTGGGCTTTCAAAGGGTGTCACTCTTTACGTACATTGGCTATCGGGGCGACGGTGCCTAAGGTGATGGCTAGCAAGGAAGAAGATAAGCTTAAGACCTTTGAGTGTCCTGGGTGCACGGGGCGTAAGTTGATTTTGTTGGATCAGGATGGTCAAACACCTCTCTCAGGAGAGAAGTTAGACAATGCGATAGCCGCCTTCAAAGCAGATGAAGGGTGGGGGAAGATTGCTAATGACACGTGGTATGGCTGGACGATTGTAAAAGACAAGGTTCTTACGGTCTCCCTTGCAGACAATATGGTGAATGGTACTGTGGCGGGTTTCCCGAGCTTCTATCCTAAGGGGTCGGAAGTCTCAATAAATTTCCGTCCAGAGAAATACTACACAGATAAGCCTGGTTCATTGCAAGTTTATAAGAAGGGGGATAAAAATACGCCAGTGGAACTCCTTAAGGATGCTTCGGGTAACACTCTGCGGAAGTTCGTGATGCCAGATTACGACGTAGAGGTTTACGTAGAATTCCAGAAAGCGCCGTTTGCAGTGACTGTTGATCAATTATTTGACGGGAAGATCGAGTGCGAGGGTATTGAAAAGATGAGCGAGGTGCCGTGGGATACGAAGGTTACTCTTAAGCTCATCCCAGACCAAGGTTTTGAACCTCAGGTAGGTACGCTAAAGGTAGTGGCAGAGAAGGATGATAAGATTGAAGTCGAGGTGGATGAGACGAACTCCTTCATTATGCCGAAGTTCAATGTAAAGGTGAGCGTGAAGTTCCAGAAGGAAACAGAGAAGAAGATTACCATTTTACCTCTTGAACATGGTAAGATCTTCGCATCGCCAGCTCTTGCAACCTCTGGGGTGAAGATTGTTTTGACCATCTTGCCAGAGAATGGTTATCGTCTCGCCGCGGGTTCTATCAAGGCTTACAAGAAGGACGAACCCGAAACTGTGGTTGAAGTTACGAAGGAGGGAGATGATTACACGTTTACGATGCCTGCCTTCGAGGTCGAGATAACGGCTAAGTTTGAACTTGCAACGGGCGTGGAAGAAGATCTTCTTGCACAAGCGATTAAGGCTTATCCGAATCCGTTTGCCGATGTGATCGAGATTGCAGATGCAAGCCAAGTGCTCTCTTACAGCCTCTACAATGTGGCTGGAGTTCGATGCCTAACGGGTAAGAATGCAGGCGCTGCCTCAGTGTTGCGTATTGCTACGAAGGCGTTGCCAGAGGGCATCTACATTCTACAACTTGAGGTGCGTGTTGCGGGACAGACGCGCGTCATCTCTCGGAGATTGGAAAAGGGTAACATCGCTCGTTAGTGCAGTAAAAGGAGTATCTAACGGGTTTTAAGGATGGACAGGCTCAGAAACTCTTTCTCACCCAGGAAGAAAAGCAGGGGTGTAGACAAAGAGAGCTGAGCCTGTCCTTTTTATGGTTTAGAAGCACATTATTCATCAAAGGTGAAGACGATATGAAACGACGTCTATGGACTTTGTTTGCGCTCCTTCTTTTCTCCGGAGGGGTTGCGCTTGCACAGACAGTGCAGTTCGGTTCGCGCCAAGTCGTGCCCGAACCTAACCTTAAGAAACTGCGTACGCAGCCGCTGCGTGGTGGGAATATCCCAACACTTCAGCAGCTCGACCCTGCCTTTGTTGCAGGGAAGAATTATGCGCTTTTGCAGTTCGAGAATATCCCAACGCCCAAGGAGCGAACGCTACTCGAGAAGAGTGGGGTCTCGCTTTTGGATTACATGGGAAACAATGCTTACTTTGTCGAGATCCCTGGGACGGTCAATCTTGCCAAGGTAGCTGGGGCGAATGCCAATTCGGTAATGCCCATCGCTCCCGAGTGGAAAGTGAGTGAAGACCTCTTGTCAGAGACCCCAGAGTGGACAAAGGGGTCTTATGGCAGACTCAAGACGACGCTCCATTATTTCCCCGTGAAGCAAGACTTTGTAAAGGCTGAGCTGGGCGCCTTGGGTTTCCATCCCACGAATTTCTCCGAACTCGTACGTTCTTGTGACCTAGAGCTTACGACCAAGGAGATTAAGCGTCTTTCGGAGCTGCCGTGGGTAGAAGCCATCACGATGGTCGGTGCACCACAGGAGCTCTTCAATAGCAAGTCGAAGGTGATTAACCGCTCGAATATCTTACAACTCCCGCACTCGCTCGGCGGACGTGGTTTAACGGGCGAAGGGGTACGTTTCGGTATTTGGGACGGTAGCGTAGACCGTCACGTTGACTTTGGTGACCGTCTTACCATTAAGGAGTTTGAGCTCACGATTCGTGCATCGAGCAGCCACGGGGTTCATGTTGCCGGGACGGTAGCAGGAGCTGGAATTCTTGACCCGCATGGTCAAGGTATGGCGCCGAAAGCGAAAATTTGGAGTTATAATTTTAACCGCCAGAAGAATGGAAAGAGCGAGGGAGAGGAGATGCTCGATGCATACAAGGAGTATGGCATCTCTTTAACCCAGAACTCTTACGGTCCGGCGTTGGACAATCTTTGCCGTTACTTCTACCAGTTGGTGTATGACGTAACGAAGGCGGATTTTGCGATGGATAACCTCGCGCTTACTGCGCCCACCCTTTCTTTGGTTTATGCTGCAGGTAATGACCAAGGGGCTTGTAGCGGACGCTACCTCTATCGCTCGGTAGTGCGTCGTGCAAAAAACATTATGCTTATCGGAGCTGTCGATGAGCGTGGGCGTATAACCAGCTTCTCTAGTTGTGGTCCACAAGATGACGGACGTTTGGCTCCGACCTTCTGTGCCATGGGAGAGGATGTCTATTCTAGTGTATCGAACAATAGCTATACCTTCATGTCGGGTACTTCTATGGCGTGCCCAGCTGCGAGTGGTACGATGGTGCTATTGACGCAACGTTATCACCAGTTACATAATGGCGCAGATCCGCGCTCTATTCTTTTGCGTGCGCTTTTGGCAAACACGGCAGATGATGCAGGACGTTGGGGACCTGACTATGTCTATGGTTACGGGATTATCAACGGTAAGCGTGCTGTTGAAACGATGGAGCAGGGAAACTACCTCTTTGGGAAACCCATTAAGGAGAAGGATGCTGCGCATGTATACCCACTTCAGATCCCCTCGGGGACGCGTCGTCTTCGTGTCATGATTACATGGAACGATACCGTCGCGATGAAAGCGAACCGTCGTTGGGGTGAGCCTGCTCTGATCAATGACCTTGACCTTGTGGTAAAGAAAGGAAATGAGATCTTCTACCCATGGGTGCTTAACGGGAACAATCCGCGTCAAAGTGCTACTACGGGGGTTAACCGTCTAGACAATATCGAACAGGTGTTGATTGAAGATCCTAAGCCTGGTTTTTACAATATCGAGGTGTTGCCTTCACGTGTGGTTTCCAGTGGACAAGACTATGTCTTGACATGGTTTATCGAAGGTAAGGAGCTGGAATTGACTTACCCCATTGGAGGAGAAACGTTTGAACCAGGCGACGAGATTAAGGTGGCTTGGAACAAGGTTTACGATACGGTAGACATCGACATCAGCTACGATGGTGGGAAGACCTACCAGCTTTTAGCTAAGGCAGAGGATCGGAACAATGTGGCTACGGTGACCATCCCCTCGGAAGCGCCGATGACGGGTAAGGCCAAAATCAGGGTACGTCAACGCAATCAGCCTGATAAGATCTCGGCATCGCCGAATACCTTTACCATTATGTCTGTTCCGAAGGACTTAAAGCTGAAATGTCAGTCTTGTTCGACGGAGGGGTGGGCGCTCTCTTGGAATGCTGTGAAGGGAGCTGAAAAGTATAAGGTGTTAAAGGCCGATGTGCCCAACAGCGAATACAATGTAATTGCTGAAGTCACGGGTACATCATACGCGCTACAATCCAAGGAGATTTCTACTAATAGTGAGAATATCTTTAGTGTAGTGGCTGTCGGACCGAATGGTATCGAAAGTTTACGTACGCCAGGGGCATTTGCGCAAGTAACCACGGCGTTGCCTAAGAGTCGCAATGTTATTCTCAACGAGACTTTTGTACGCGTACCGCCGCAACATATCCAGATAGATTCTGCGAACTACTCGTGTGGGTTGGATGTCTATTACAAAGAGGAAGATTGGTCAGATTATGAGCTTGGGTCGCATGCGTTGATTATTACAGCGAAACAAGATGCTGCCAACGAACAGTGGAGTGAGAATGAGGCCGATTTCCCAAAATCATACGATCCTGCAAAGAATGACAATGCGGTGAGGATGCGTATCTGCAACATAGACCTTTCAGGAATTAAGGATGGGGAAAAGGTGATCTTTGCTATTGAAAAGCGTCAACGTTTCCGTAACTCGGAAAAACACTCCGTCTTTAAGGTAAAGATTGGTGATAAAGAGTTGCAGTATATGGATATCGGTAGTGGTACGGGGACGATTGCCTTTGGCGCCGCTACGGGAGATACGCCCTCTTATTATGATTTGTCGGAGTATGTAGGACAGAAGAATCTTACGATCGATATGTATTACGCGGCACGCAAATCATGGGTCGACCAACTTTACATTGACCGCCTGAAAATTTACGTGCCCGAGAAAAAGTCAGACTTACAGCTTAAGAAGCTCTATCTCCCAGAAAGTTCGGCTACCATTGGTAAGGAATCTGTGAGTATGCTTATTGTCAACGAAGGCTTTAAGACGGTAAGCGAGGCTCGTGTGAAGTGTACCGTAAATGGCGAAGCAAAGGGGATATACACGCTTGAACCACTCAAGCCCTTTGAACGTCGGACGTTTGCATGGCCAGAGCAGTTTGACTTCTCCTCGAATGATCCGAAGGGGAAGACCTTTGAAATAAAGATGGAGGTGCTACACCGAGATGATATCGATACGGTTAACAACAAGAAGACGGGGGTAGTCCTCAACTTTGGTAACACGTATATTCATCCCTTTAGTCCGACCTATACGGGTTTCTTAGGTACTTATCCGCTAGATCCGTTGACTGTAAAGCGCGTTGAACATACATTTATCTATACGGATAACGGTGGTGACGGAGGTGATTATCCTAACCATCAGAGCTCCACGGTACACTTTGTGCCGAGCAAGCCGGGGAATATCGTACAGATTACCTTCTATGAGTATTGTAGTGAGTATGAGGATCTTCTCGCTGTCGCTACCAAGTACAAGCATACGAACCTCGTGATCGGAGATGACGAGTTCTACGAAAACATCTTCCGAGGTGACTATAATGATCCTGTTACAGGGAAGATGAAGTCTCCAATGACCTTCACTTCTAAGAATCCAGATGGTTCGATCGGGTGCTATTTCCGTTCAAACAATGATGGGTATGTTAACACAGGATGGGTCGCAGAGGTGCGAGAGATTACTCCGATGAACATCTATGCACTCACGAACCTTAGCATCGATGCTGCTTTCCACGAGGATGGTAAAGTCCCTGTTACGATGGCAGTAAAGAATGTTACCGATCGGGAGGTGAAGAATGTGCGTGTCGCTTACTCTTTAGATGAGGAAACGTGGGAGTATGAGATTATACCTTCCATCGCAGCAGGGGCAGAGGTCGTTTACACGTTTAAGACTCCTGCAGAGATCCCGCCAGCTACACGTATGACACTTCACGGAGTCATTGCCAGCGATGATTATATCACAGACGACAACCGGAAGAAGATTGCCGTGTTGAATGACCTCTATTGTGGCGATCGTTCGTATGCACAGGCTGGCGATCTGATCCTTTCTGTGGTTGGACAAGGGAGTTCTTGGGAGCTTAACCAAGAAGTCGAGACGGGGCATGATGATGAGGTTACGTATATCGATCACGAGTATGTCTTAGACTCTGTCTTCTCGATGTACCGTTCTGATCGTCGTGCTTCGCTCACGCTCACCACGGATAAGTTCTCTAACCCACAGAGTTATAGTATTCACGCTTGGGTGGACTGGAATAACGACGGTGATTTTGCGGACGAAATGGAGTCTTACGTACTTCCCGTGAAGCCCGACGTTACGAAATATCAACTCATGATTGATATTCCTCCAACAGCGTTCTTTGGGAAGAAACGTTTGCGTATTGCGAGTGCGTTGTCTACGGACAATACCCCGTGTGGTGCTCTCCCCATCTCTGGAAACATGGTAGATTTGACCATAGAGTTGAAGGATGAGCCGAATCCGTTGACTGTGGATAAGAGACCGAGCAGTATCATCGTCAAGGATGCGGTACAGCTCTCTGATAGTGAGAAAGTGAAGGTCTGGATTACGAACTGCACGAATCGTCCAGTGGAGGTAGGGAATGTCTTATTGCAAGTAGACGATCGCCTACCCATCCTCGAGACAAGTCATAAAATGATCAAACCGTTTGACTCTGTAGAGCTTGAGTTTAAGCAGCGAATTGATCTCTCGAAGGTTGGGGCGCATAAGATTACGGTTTCCATAGAAGATGAGAACGACAACAACGAAGCGAACAATAGCGTAGAACGAACGATATACTGTGTTATTCCAAGCAAGGAGGATACCTATGCGTTAGACCTCAAGGGAGATACGTATAATGGCGAAGTCTTGCATTGCGGTACATTTAATGGTGAGAACTTCGTTAAGAATGGGATGACCTTTGAGGCGTGGATCAATCCTCGTCGCAGTTCGCTCAATAACATCTTCTATAAGAAGGGGGCGCTCTTGGTTACTTTGTTCGATCGTCAGTCGCAGACGATACCTCCTAAGACCTTGCTTGTCTTGTTGAATGAGCGTCGCTTATTTATCTCAGATTCTGGAGCGATTAAGTTAGATCGTTGGCAGCATTTGGCGGTAGTTTATGATGCGCATAAGGTGAAGGGAGAGGTCACTGTCTATGTTGATGGCAAACCAATTAAAATGCGCCCGAAGGGGAGCGATACGCCGCAACATGACCCCAAAGCACCAGTTATTGTAGCAGGGGCTTACGAAGGGCGTATCGACGAAGTGCGTCTCTGGAATAAAACCAGAAGCGAAGCTGAAATTAATGCCTACATGTATAAGCATGCGGCTACTGATTTCAACTATAAGAAGGGGCTCATCGCAGAGTTCCAGCTTAATGAAGGTCCAGGCAATCGCCTCGCGATGAATGCTGCAAGGGAGGGAACTTATGCACACATTCGTACACAGCGTGCTGCGGATACCATCGTTCCCGCTTGGATAGAGACCACGCAGCTAATAAGCGCGATAACGTCCAAGAGCTTCTCTCGTCCAGCGGAGATTAAGGGGAACAATGTCTCGGTATGGTTGCGTCAGAATGTAGATGCAAAGCATGTTAAGGTGAATATCGTGCCATTGTGGTCAAAGCTTGCTTTGACGTATAATGGAGCGCCGCTGACTAATGACACTGAGCTTGACTTCTCCAGCGGTAGCGTAGAGCTTAAGCCAACGCCATTTGAACTCTTTGGTAAGAAGTTTGACCAGTCGCTTGTGATTAAGGCTACGCAGGACGTGGGCGAACCGTGTGACTTGTTGGAACTCTCTGTTCTTAAGAGCCAGAATCCGCGCCTAAGTGCTGATGATGTGAAGAATCCTGTGTCGCAGACCGAGTATCTGAAGCTCGCGGGGATGACAGATTATTCCGCCGTGCGCCTCGATTTTAAGGCTTCGCCAGGAGCTGTGGTAACCTACCTTGGTAAACCGCTTGAAGCAGGTAAAACCTTGGTGGATTTGCGTCAAGCTGCTACCATTAAGGTCATCTCCGAGAATCAGCAGCAGGCTAATTATTACGTTGTACGCCCACTCTCTACTAGCGAGTTTGTGACGCCAGATGTGCCGTCTACGCTTGTCTTTGGCGAGAGTCGAACCTTGGACTTCGGAGCTCCTACGGAGCTACGTACCTCCAATGCGAACATTGTGGCTGTTTCTGGAAACAAGATTATGGCTACTGGTGTTGGAAAAGCTACCTTGAGTTTCGTATTGCCGAGTAACGCTACGAAGAAGGAGTTTGAGCTCACGGTGACCCCACGTCACATTACGGTAGCTCCTAAGGATGAACGAGTACTCTTTGGTCATACGGTGCTTACTTACGAGCTTGACTATAACTATCCTGTCGGAGCAGCTGAACGGATTGAGTTGAGCAAGATTACTCGCGAGAAGGTAAATTATACGTTGCAGTATAATGGCGCGGAGTGGAATAAGAGTATGCCGCTTCCTGTAGGGGAACACATCTGGTTGCCAGATAATACGACGTCATTCTTTTTCGGGAACTACTATGTGACGCCTACCACGGGTAAGCTTACGGTAAAGACCACGGAAACGCAGGTTGTGAAGTTCCACGTTACGGACTTTGCAAATATTGCTTTAGCAAATGCGACGATTGAAATTAACAAGCTCACGGGTAAGACGGATGCTGAGGGGAACTACTCTATAACGCTGAACCTAGTGGATACTACTGACTATAAGTACACTGTCTCACATGACGAGTGTTTGTCGGTAGCAGGAGAGTGGGCTGTAGAGAAGGCGATACCCGTAGTGGAAGTGAAATTGCAGAAGAGAGCCATTAGGCTGGAGTATTCTGCTGGACATGGCGGTGCGGTAGAAGGTGGTGTAAGCCAGAAGATCCCGAGTGGGACGACCAGTGAGCCTGTATTTGCTGCTCCTAAAGTGGGATACAAGTTCAAGGAATGGGATGACCATAGGACAGACAATCCGCGTGTCGAACGTGGGGTTAGTACTAATGTTATAGCTAAGGCTCTTTTCGAGAGAGCTGCGGTTACCTTGACATACGAAGCCTTGGAGGGAGGAACAATCTCGGATGGTACTACGCATGACCATGTTACTTACAATCTTGAGAATCCGAATGGCACGAAGGAAATAGAGGCACGACCGAAGGATGGTTACTATTTCGTTCGGTGGAGTGATGGCGTGAGTACGCCAGAACGTAAGGATAAGGCTATCTACTATGACAAGAAGGTACAGGCTATCTTTACTCTGGCACGTGAACTTCCTTTCATAGAAGACTTTAATGCTTCGGATGCAACTCCAGAGGGGTGGCTCAATATCGATCATACGGGTAACGGCTCGTGGGAGATAACCTCGAACTACGTAGGTCGTATTGGAACGATTGGAGAAGGCAATTTTGCTGCTATCAACTCACAGCGAATCGGTCCGGACAAGGAAGTAAAGGTTGATTTAATTACTCCGTGGATAAATCTTGAAAAAAGCGAAGGGGATTTAACCCTATCGTTCAACTACAAGTTTGAGATTATTGGTCTGAATGTTCAGCCCAGTGAAGGATTCTTTGTTCACTATTCTACGGATGGAGTTAGTTGGAAGCAGCTTTTCCGTCGCTATACGGATATGCTTGAGGGTGACGAGGCGAAGATAGAGCTTAAGCGTAGCGAGCTTAACGGCGCTAAGCGAATCCGTCTGAAGTTCCATTACTGTGATACTTGGGGTTTTGCGGCTATCTTTGACAATGTGACGCTCAAAGCCGCTAAGACTAAAAAATTCACTCTGATGTATTTTGCTGAAAAGGGCGGACATCTCGATGTTGTACCTAGTGAGAGATTCCCTATAGTGAAGAATGCTGGTGAGAAAGGTCCAGAAGTGAAAGCTGTTGCTGATGCTGGGTATCGTTTCGTGAAGTGGAGTGATGGTAAGCTAGAGGCGTCGCGTAAGGATGAGAAGTTCACTTATGTGTATGCAATCTTTGCAAAGACCGCTAGTAGTGTTACCCATACCGTTGAATACCACGCTACTACGGGTGGTTATATCCACGGTCTTGCTTTCCAGAAGGTACAGCACGGCGAGGCTACAGTGTTGGTAAATGCACTTCCTGCTTTCGGTTATCGTTTCGACAGATGGGATGATAATAAGGTGGAAAGTACGCGTAACGATATGAATGTTACAACAGATCTCGTACGTACTGCGCGGTTTGCGCCGCTACCATCTTATCGCGTCTCTTTTGAAAAGGCTGCCCATGGAGAGTTTACTATTACACACAACCATGGTAAGACGATAAAGGAAAGCTCGTGGTGTCCTGAAGGTGATGTGCTGGAGTTACGCGCAACACCAGAGGAAGGCTACTTTACGGCAAGTGTGACAGTGAATGGCAATACGGTTATGCCACGTGGTGGTCGTTACCGCATTGAGGTTACAGCAGACACCGAGATTGTAGTAACCTTCCGACCGATTGAGTTTACTGTCACTTTTGTATCAACGCATGGCGGTTCGATCCTCGGCGCTACGGTACAGTCTGTACGTGCTGGTCAAGCGACTACTCCTGTGGTGGCTATGCCAGACGACGGTAAGGAGTTCTTGTGCTGGAGCAATGGGGCAGATGATCCGACGATGGAGATCAAGAGCGTAACGCGTAATGTTACCTACAAGGCCTTCTTTAGCGAACCGTCTTGGTTACAAGTAACGCTCTGCATGAACGATGGTAAGGAAAATCTTGTCATTCGGAATCAGAAAGGGAAGGTACTCTCCTACAAGCCTGTTCGTGAAGGGTATCGATTCCAAGGCTGGAAGACAGACAAAGAGTTGGAAAATGCTTTTGATGTGAAGGGTAATATCGTTTCTGACACGACTCTTTATGCAACGTGGAGCCCAATCTCTTATACTGTTTCGTTTGAAGCAAATGGCGGTACGGGTACAATGGAAGCCATCACGGCGACTTACGATCAGTTGTTCCCATTAACAGCCAATGCCTTTACTGCAAATGGGAAGAGTTTTGCAGGGTGGAGTCTCACAACAGACGGTGCGGTGATGTTTAACGACGGTATGTTGGTGAAGAATCTCGCTACGGAGAACGGGGCGAATACGAAACTTTATGCAAAGTGGGAAAATGGAACAGTCGCTGCATATACACTCTCGTTCAACTCGAATGGTGGGACAGAAATTGCGCCACAGCGAGTTTTGCAGGGTAAGTCTGCCGTCGAACCAGTAAAGCCTGTAAAGGCAGGGTCTAGCTTCCTCGGTTGGTATACCGATGCAGCATTTACCAAGGCGTATGATTTTGCTTCCGCGGTAAGTGCAGATCTTGAACTTCATGCACGTTGGACGGCTAGTGTCTATCTTGTTCACTTCGAACCTGGCTATGGTTGGGGTGATATGGCAGACCAGCCTATCGAATGTGGTGAGTACACAGAGTTGCGTAAGTGCGGTTTTGAATTGTCTACGTATGAGTTTGCTGGTTGGGCGACACAGCCTGATGGTGAGGCTGAATTTGGCGACGAAAGTTCGGTGCGCGACCTAGCTACGCAAGACGGTGCTGTAGTGACGCTTTATGCTACGTGGAAGCCAATTTACCACACAGTTTCTTTTGAAACGAATGGTGCTGGAAATATGCGTCCGCGTGAAGTGCGCGATCAGCGCCGGATGCGTGTACCTGAGCCTCCTAAGAGACCTGGTTTTGTCTTCGTAGCTTGGTTTGCTGATGAAGAGTTAACCGTGCCGTTTGATTTCGGTAAGCCGATTACAGAGAATGTGAAGCTTTATGCTGCATGGCGTTACGAGGTGGCGTACTTCACGCTCTCTATTGAGGAGGCTGCGAATGGTATCATCACGGTTCTTGATGCGAATGGACGAGCTATTGCAAATGGTGCGGAGTTAATACCAGATTCTAAGATCACGATCATTGCGAAACCGAAAGGTGAATATCGCTTGAAACGCTTGACGGTGAACGGTGAAAAGATCAAGACTGGTGCGGAAATTAAGGTGACTACGGACATTACGATCAAGGCTGACTTTACCAACCCAGTTGAGACAGTTGCCTTTGTTGATGCTAAGGTCGCTCCGAATCCATTTGATGAACAGTTCCGTATCTTGAACACAGAGTCTCTTGGTGCAGCTAAGTATGAGCTCGTAAATACGAAGGGACAAGTGGTACGTACGGACGCTATTCGTGAGGTGGTTACCGTGGTAGAGACTTCAGATTTACCTGCAGGGCTTTACCTTCTCCGTCTCTTGAATGAACAAGGAGGGACTCGGACGCTTCGTTTGGTAAAAACGCGGTAAACGTTGCGCTTGCTCTTATCAGAGGAGCATTGCAATGATTGAGTCTTGAATTCTGAGCGCGTGTAAGCGCAATGTTAACCTCCCCAGCAGACTCGGGTGTCGGCTGGGGAGGTTCTTTTTTTTGGGGGGGGGATACCGTCTCGCTTTATTTTCTCTAGAAGTGGGAAGGGAATATGCGAAAGATTGTGTAACTATGTACTGCCATTGTGTGTCATTGTGAATCAAACCTACAACACTATTTCGATGAAGAAGAAAGAATTAAGAAGTGAATTCTCTACTTTGCTTGACTTCTTTTTGGCGATGCTCTGCAAAGCCTACCCAAATGTAGATAGTATGGCAGAGCTGCTCGAGATTTGTTCAGACAAGCTGTTCTTTGACCCCAAGTGGTGGAGAAAAAAAGGCTTCAATGAATCTGCTTTCGCGAGTGTGTTGATAGAGCTGATTGCGCATCCAGAAGGAGTAAAAGAGCAACTCTCCCTAAAAGAAATAGTAGAGATAACAGAGAGTTTGGTAGCAGAGGATGAGCGGGAGTCTACTGAAGAGAAAATGGAAAATGAGAAAAATCCAGATTCTTATATGTGGAGAATGTTGCGGAAAACGATGGAAAGTATAGAGGAATGCTTTCGTGAGTCTGAATTCGATTTTGAATTCGATGAAGTGGACGATAGGAAGCTGAAAGAGCCGCATCATTCTGAAGGGAAGAGACGAAGAAGGGGGAAGAAAATGGTGTTCTTGAAGTTGGGAGTTGATGTGAAGAAGATGTTTGAGGATAGACTTACGAAGTTCTTTGAGGAAGGAGGGACATCGGACGAGAAGAGTGCTGTCTCTATTGAAGAAATCCTTGGTGAAGAAAATCTCAATCGCATGGGATGGATAACTATCCATATCGATACTCCATCGGGAAACACCTGTGCGGAACAATTGATGGGGGATATGGGAATCTTTATGGATACTTTCAATGATGTCGACGAAGAGTGGTGGAAGAATGTTATGGAGCTTACCTAGTCTTTCGCATAAGGGGACGATATGCTAGATATTTCCTACCTTTGTCATCGGAACTATTTTTATATATCATACAAGCAGACCGAGGGGTCTGATAGGGAGTGCGAATGGCATTACACAAAGAAGGAAAGAAGACGGTTAGATGGGTGTCCTTGGGTGCTCTTGTCTTCTATGTGGGTATTGTAACACTACTATGGTTTTTAGATCTGAGTGTGGCACTAAAATATGTCATTATCGTTGCCATAGGGCTTTGTCTAACCTTTTTACTTTGGTTTGTCAGGAATTTCTTTCGGATAGAAA
>CAJPTV010000027.1 GCA_905373665.1 Bacteroidia bacterium | reverse complement strand
GATGGTACTGCCCTTTGTGGTGGGAGAGTAGGACGTTGCCCATTTGCGCCTCCGCACGGTGAAAGCCTTGCGGAGGCTTTTTTTTGATTGATCCTCATTTCCCTGTAGGGATTTAGCGTGCTAAACCCGCAACTCGCGGCAACGCCGCGCTGTGATGATTTGCATCTACCCTTTTCTCGACCCTCCTCCACCACGGGGCGTCCGCCCTTAGGATCGCCTCGGTGATTTGCATTTTACCGCACATTGCGCCCACTGGGCGGCGCGCCCTTAGCGCCGCAGCATGCTACGCCCTGCGCCGTAAGGCGCATAATGAATCGATGCGAAACCCGCCTCTCAAAAACACTTGCTCCTCAACGTCACTGGGTCGTGCGCCATCAAGCCCGCACCTTGGTGATTTGCATTTTACCCTTACCCACACGACTCTCCTCAACCACAGGCCGTCCGCCCTTAGGACCGCCCTTAGGAACTCCTCCAACCTTTGCCTAATATTAGCCGTGCAAAAAAAAATGTATAAGAAACCCATTACAGGATTGCCTCTTCTTAGAAGTTTTTACTACCTTTGTGGCGAAATGATTGGTATTATACGTTGATTTGAAACAAATCGTTAGTCTTCTACTTTGTTAGGGGCTAACTGAGTCTGAGATATGTAAATATCTCCACTCTGGTGAGTGTTATTTGTTGTCTGTTTTGAACAAACAAATAGTGCGATGGATAAGCAAAACTTTTATCTAGACTGTAGGTCTCTGAACGAGACTGTGGGTTCTCCGTTTAGGACTCCTATGTGTGACCTTTATGAGTCACTCACCTGTCCTCGGGTATTAAGCAAGCTAGGAGCTTCTTTCTACCATTCTCTTTTCTCCAGATTCGTTTATTGGCATAGCCTTTATGAGGCGTATAGCCTGTGTGGAAGTCTCTTCTACAGGCTTAGTTTCTCGTTGCTTACTTTTTTCAACCTCCTATTTTGCAGAGAGAGACTCAGCTTCCTTCGTTTACATTTTTTAGTGGCGCGCTAACATTGCGCTTGTCGTAATATGCCGTCTCTTAGGTCTCCGCCACTGCGGAGTGGGATTTTTTACCTCTAAAATTCCCTCTCTCATCTATCTTTTGGGTCTTTACGAAATAATACTGTCGAGAATGTCTAAAGTCAGTGTAAAAAAATGGATCGTGTTGTTTGTGCTTTTGGCGAGTATGGTTACTACAGCATCTGCACGTGGAGAGTTTACCAAGGGGCGTCAGCTTGTGAATGCCAATTTTGGGCTAAAAATGTACGTAGTACCCTATTTTAGCCTGTCTTACGAATATTGCGTAGCGAGCAATCTTTTGGGCTCTAACTTTTCGCTCGGTGTCGGAGGCTATGTGGGGACGACTTTTGGCGCTCTTCATGCTTTTAATACGAGAGTGGCATTACATAAGCATGTAGGTAAGACGGACTACTATGGCGGAGTCCTTAACGGTTTGAATATTTGGTATACGAGAGCAGCCCCAATTAACGACTATAAGGCAAGTTGGAATCCGCATTACGGTTTTGACGTCTTTCTTGGTTGGAGGCGTACATTCTCCGAACATTGGAGTCTCAACTTCGAGCTTGCACCCATTCCCTTCTTTTTGTTCACGCAACCCTACTGGTCGGTTGGAACAACTTACCTCTTTTAACGAGTGATAGAGATATGTACTAACACCATATCTCCGAGTATTTTTCGTCTAACTAAAAACTAATAGTATGTCTTCTGAAAAATACAACAATTGTGCTGCGCAACAGACTCTGAAGAGTCAAGTAGCACGAATAGAGTTTGTTACAGACAAACTCAGATTCTGGTCATCTTTGCCAGTCGTTGATTCTATTACTAAGCACCAAGCTTGTCATTTGGGAGTGCCGATGTGGGCAATAGACTCGCCTTGTGGGCTGTGCCTAGCAATTCAGAAACTAGACGATAAAGCAGATCGTGATAATCGATCAGATCTATTAAACCCGAATAATGATAAGTATTGGCAATCAAGAGGTTTCGACAAGAGACCAGAGGATTGGCAAGAGCGTATAAAACCGTTCTTTCCCAATTTCTTTGACGATGAGGATTTCGAGTACGAACCATGGTGTAGTGACGATTTTGACTACTAATCACGGGGGACTTAAGATGACACATTCAAAGGTAAACTGGCATCTGCTTAGCGAGTGTAATTTCCGTTGCTGTTATTGCTTTAGAGAGGAATTCTCGCGTAAAAGTTTAGAAGAGAATCTGTTTGTACTTGATAAACTGGTGGGGTACTTTCCAGAAATCAATTTCGTAGGGGGCGAGATTACAGTACTCCCACACATTCACGAATTGATTCGTGCGGCTTATGATCGAGGTTTTAAGTGTTCGCTCGTAACAAATGGCTTTGATTTCATCTGTGAGCCAGCACAATGGAGAACGCTCTATCCATACCTTACCACTGTCGGGATAAGCATTGATTCTTTGCTTGAAGAAACGAATCTACAGATAGGACGTCATAAGAGCGGGCGCACGATAACCCGTGCCGAGTACGAGGCTTTTTGTGCTGAAATTAAGCAAGAAGGGCTACGCCTGAAAGTTAATACTGTTGTTAGTCGTTTGAATCTTGAGGAAAAGTTTGTCGAGTTCTATCGAACTGTGCAACCCGATCGCATCAAGCTTATGCAGGTCTTTAAGCCGAACCGCAGGTTAATTATGAACTACGACAATCTGTTAATCTCACCCGAAGAGTTCGCTACTTTCGTCGAGAGAAATCGGCATATCGATTATAACGACAAGTTGGTCATCGAGGGCGGCGATGACATGTCAGATTCCTACTATATACTTTTAGGTGATGGCGCATTCGTTGATCGCAATAGTGATGTGAAAGGTCCTTCTCTCTCAAATCAAGATGTTACTCTTCAGGAGGCGCTTGCTCCTATTTATGTTGATCGGAAAAAATACGAAGCGCGTTATACGCCTTCTAACTCTCAATCAGATCCTTGTCCGTTTAATTTTGTTTAACCTTTTAATACTTTTAGAAATGTCTAAATCCAAATCACATCCCGCTCCGGTAAAACTCATGACACAGAAGCAATTAGATCATCACGCCAATCAGCTGAACCCGAACAACCCAGCATATCGGGCTGCGCTAAATAACCGTGCCAATCAGCTGAATCCGAATAATCCAGAGTTCAAAAAAGTACACCCTACTCCTAGTAAGGAGAGCAGTGGAAGTAATAAAAATGCCTAGCATTAGGCTGGCGTGAGCGAAGGGGGGCTACATAGCCTCCCTTTTTTGTTTCTTTACTATTTCCATAAAACTACAAAAGCGCCCCGTCGGATACCATGTGCGTGGGGCGAATCACACGAATCAATAGGCGACACCCGCGTAAAATCAGGCTATGCGCCCCTTTGACACTAAACCTACACGCACATTGCTGCGTTACCATGGAAAATATTTAGAGGAAACATGGTTCGATTCGTACTTCTTTTACTTTGCGTAGCTTTTGCTGGCTCGCTTGTGGCACAAACACCAATAGACTTTTATGGTCACACGGTTACCCCGCCTAAAAACATAGCTTCGTTGCAGAAAGGGGCAAAGAATGCTTATGCTGCACTTGGACGACCTGTCGAAGGGCAGTACATTCTCCTTGCGCAGTTTAAGGAAGACCCCACGATGTCCGATCGCCTCAATCTCAAACAGTATGGCGTGACCGTCTATGATAACGTGGGCACTCAAACCTACTTCGTGGCTGTTAAGTCTGACAAAATCCGTCAGTGTACTAAAAAGACCAATATGGTTTCTCTTTTTGCTGTAAAAGACGAGTGGAAACTGAGTGCGATGATACTTTCCGACTCGATACCCGAATACGCTCTCGATGGCACAAAGGTCGGAATCATGGTCTCCTACCTCGAGTCTATTTCCGAGAAAACCATTAAGGCACGCCTTAAAGCGCTTGGCTTAAAGCAAATTCCGAAGTTGGAGGGGAAACCCTATTATACTTTCGACTATTGGATTGAGCGTAAGAAAATCCGCACTCTCGCTAAAGAAGCATGGGTGAAACGAATTCGATTGGTCTATCCGCCCGCTGCGGCAGAGCCTGCAGAATAAGGCACTCTCCTTTCTTCTCAAAAAACACTACCTTAGCCCTAGATAATCTCTTTGGTTAAGGTAGTGTGATTATGAGACGCATTGCTCTGATAGTAAACCCCATTTCGGGAAGTGGCGGACGACACCGAGCTAAAATAGATATCATCCGTTACGCTAAACGTTTGGCACGTGATTTAGGCGACGATCTTTACCTTCATCTCACTCGTTACCGCGAACATGCCATCGCACTTGCGCAACAAGAGGCGCTGCAAGGGACAGCACTCGTTGTCGCCGTCGGCGGAGATGGTACGGTCAACGAGGTGGCGCGTGGGCTCATGGGGTCGCAAACCGCACTCGGGATCGTCCCTATGGGCTCTGGCAATGGGCTAGCTCGTCATCTTGCTCTTCCGATGCTTACGCGTGCCGCACTTAAAGAAACATTCATGCATCCCCCAATTTCCATGGATTGTGGGCTACTCAATGGGATTCCCTTTTTTACGACCGCGGGGATCGGCTTCGATGCTGAGGTAGGTTGGATGTTCGCCAACTTAGGCACACGCGGTCTCAATAGCTATATCAAAGCAACCACACAGCTCTTTTTCAACTATACGCCGAGAGAGTACCACCTTTGTGTGGATGGTCGAAATATTGATACCACTGCGCTCCTTATTACTTTTGCCAATGCCTCGCAGTTTGGCAATAATGCGCGTATTGCCCCGCACGCGCTCGTTAATGACGGGAAGCTACACCTTGTCATCGTCAAGCCGTTCCCGAAGATTGCTATAGGTTACCTCGCCTCTTTGCTCTTCCATGGTCTCATCGATACCTCCTCGTATATCGAGACAATCCCCTTCGAGCACCTCTCCGTACACAGTTCTGAGCCTTTGCGCGGTCACGTGGATGGCGAACCTGAGCAGCTCCCTGCTGAGTTCGAGGTTACTATACACCCCGCTGCGCTCCAAGTCGTCCCCGGGCTTTATGCAACCGAGGTTTGTGGCGACCCCGCCCCCGCCATTCTTATTCCCTACCAATACCTAAACCACTTACCCCGTCCCGCTACATTAGCCCGAAAGTTGAGAAAATCGCTACACAAAACAAGACTTAAGCGAAGGGGATATCTCCGAAATTCATAAAGAGCCTCTTTGCTGATATCGCAATGAAAAAACACCCCTTGCACATATAGCGTGTTTGAATGAAAAAGCTTACCTTTGCACGGTTAACCATTGAGGAGGAGTTGTTATGCCCAGCGTTCGCGATTTTAAGAAAGAAGTTGCTTCGATTATTGATACTCACGCTACCATCCTGAGCTTTGCTTATGCACAGGCGCTTGCAAAAGGGGGAAAAGACCTCGAACAAGTAAAGGCGCTTTACGAAGAAAGCAACCAACATATTAAGGAGTTGCTCTCGAACGGGTTTAAGCCCAAGGGGACAAAGCCGAAAGAGCACTTCAAGAATCTTCGTGCAAGCATTCTACAGTTTTGTGAAGAGCAGGAAAAGAAGGTGATGGCGCTCTTCGAGCAGAAGTAGTCTTACTATTCTGAAGAAGTCTTGAGGGCAGAAGGGGGTACTACCTCTTCTGCCTTTCTTCTTGTAAAGAAACGCGAATTTCCGTAAGTCTGAACAAGAGGATTTATTAACTTTGCTGTGAATACATTGTTATAGTATGCGGTATTTACTTACGGCGTTGACCTTACTTCTCTCTTTCGTGCTGCCTCTAGAAGTGCAGGCGCAAACTGCCGTGTACTCTTATCGAAACGGTGGCGAATGGAAAGACCCTGCCTCTTGGACAACAGACCCCACGGGGCAAACGCTACATCCTGCTGGCGGAGCAGGAGTCCCTATAGATAATGCCGTGGTTCGTATCACTACAGGGTCTCATATCTATTTGACTCAAGCAGTTGATAAACAGAACCTCTCTATTGAAATCGAGGAGGGGGCGGAGCTAGACCTCAAGGCTTTTACTTTCTTACAGCCGCTCTCGCATCTCAAAGGACAAGGAGTTCTCTCTATTGCCTCAGACACTTTTCCTGTTGTCAATGGCGCTAGTAGTTTTCTTGATGTCGCGGGCGGTACAGTGCGTTTTGCCGTACCTACAACTAGCTTAGTGAAACTTCGTAACCTACCACACTCGTTCTGTAACCTCACTTTTGCGGGGCGAGCCGAATATGCCTATTCGCTGCGTTTCGAGACGCGGGAGCTTCTTATTCACAAGAATCTTACCCTTGAGGAGGAAGCAACTCTCCTTTTGGGCGGCATCCCCAACGAACCCGAATTGCACGACCTTGCCGCTTTTCTACGAAAGAAGCTCTGGGTGAAAGGCAATCTCACGGTGAAGCCCCAAGCAGCGCTTCGCGTTATCGAGGGAAAGCTATCTACTGCGCAAGATCCCTCTTTTCCCAATTCTACCACAGACCCATTTTTCTTCCCAGAAAATAAGGGGCATATCTTGGAGCTCGGGGGGAAACTTTCCAATGAGGGCGTCATTCGTTTACATAATTTCGACGAACTAGACTTCTCACGCCCTTCAACGTTCAGAAATACGGTAGTGGTGCTGGCTAGTGGCGCAACCTCTGTACAGTGGGAATGTGCTGGACAAACCGACCTTTATCGCCTTTTTGTGCGTAAAGAGGGGGGCGCTATCCTAACCCTCAATGCTACGCAGAGCGATAACTTTATCCTCTGGGCAGGTAACAGAGACTCTAAAATACGTTCCTTAAACCTCCTTGCGGGGACACTGCGCCTTACCGGAAAAACAGCTATCGCGAGCCTTGCTGAGGAGGGGCATTATACACTTCCTCAAGGCACTACGTTGCTGTTAGACTCCCCCGATGCACTCTTGGTCTTTAAGGCGCAAAATGCGGCACAAGTGGCAGACATCTATCGACTCGCTCCTGTGAATATACGCGGCGTCAATGAAAATCCCACGGTGTTGACCTCCGCATTTTTACACCTAGATGGTGGCACACTGCATATCAAGCAGGGGACTGTCGCGCTCGGCGATGGGGCTATTCTTACTTCGGGAGACCACCACCTTGGTCAACTCCTCATTGAGGGGGGGCAGCTCTTTGCGCCGCAGCTCGTAAGTACAGATAAACGTTTCGCTTATAAGCAGACGGGGGGGCTTGTCGTGTTGCGTGGGCAGCGCAAGGATATACAAGTAAACACCGAGACCTCCACTCGTAACCCCGCTCGCACTTACGGAGCAACGCTTGATGCGACACCTGCGGCAAGGGAGGCGGGTACATTCGTACTTATCAACAATTCGGATCGCTTTGAACACACAGGAGGGGAGTTGCGCCTTGTTGGGGGCGTATACCGTGGGGCTACTCAGCCGCCCTATCTTATGCACGTAAATGTCTCAGACGGGGCACATACGCCGACCGGAACGCTTCGTTTTGACTTGAGCGGACTCACTGCACCCGAGCGTTTTCTTATACAGTCGACCGCCACGCTCGGCGATGTCACATTACAGGCACAAAGTGCTACGCAGGAATTTGCCTTAGTGGTGAATCTTAAAGTGCGAGGCAACCTCACACTCTCTCGTGGCGTGTTGAACGTCAGTAGGAAAACGCTTACCCTCTGTAAGGACTTTACCCTAGGGGGCACCTTAGAGACGCAACGCGACGGCAATGCCACTCTGCTCTTCCGTCCTCAAGGGGTGCATACGTTTAAGATGCTTACGGGGGCGTCCATTACGGGGAATGCATTACACACCCTTCAGCTCTCGGAACAGGCTACTGGTGTTACAGGGAAGCTTTCGATGGACTTACCTCTCTCTCTTTCTTGCCAAAACTTCTTTGTTCGGAGAGGGATAGATTGTCATCTTGCGCAAGCGAATACGAAGGTCGTTGTCAATAAGGAGTTCCACCTCGAGAGTAATATCACGGGCGGGAGTGTCGAGCTGGAGAACGGAGTGTCTATTCCGCAAGGCTATGGTACGGTCGATCATCTTCTCCTACGTCCCAATGCTCAGGTCGCCGCGCTTGATGGGTTTTCGGTTGCAAAGCGTTTGACCCTCGCGCCTCAGTCAGAACTTTACCTTATACAGAGGGCAAGGCTGAAGTTTCTTGCAGGGGCAACATTAGAACTCCTCGGCGATGCCTCAGGGGCAGTGCGGGTCGACGGGACTGCGACGGACGGGGGCATTGAGAAGCGCTATGGTGCTGGTGATGCCTCGTCAGACTTTGTCTTTCCGTTCGTTGTCGCTGATGGGCATGGGCAGCGTATCGCCCGCCGTCTTACGATCGCAGGACCAAAGGATTTAGTCAAGCGAGATGCTATTGCGTTGAGCGTGGTGAACGCCCAACATCCGTCACTCCGTCTCGCTTTGCCCTTTTATATCAGAGAAACATATAATGCGAACTACGAAGGGTTAACCCTCAGCGTGGATTGTCACACGCCGCCTCCCCCTACTTACCAACCCATCTATTTTGCACAAGGGCAGTTTGCTGATCAATGGACACCACGGGGAACGCTCGCTGGAACAGTGGCTACATTCGATATGTGGCGAAAAGGGGACTACGTTGTCGGAACGCCTTACCAGAGTGCACATTTTACGAGTGTGAAAAATGGGGCGTGGAATGACCCCACTACGTGGGATTTGCAACGCATCCCCGACCTCGGCGATGAAGTCGATATCCTACACCACGTCTTCGTTCCTCAAGCGATGCCGCAGGCACGGTGTGGGGTGCTTCATATTCACACCAACGCTAGTTTAGACCTAGCGCGGATGTCAGAAACCTCTATTGCGCAGTTGCATGGAGAGGCGGGAGCGCTCCTCCGCATTGCCCTAGACCCAGACGATGCTTCGCATAACCGTTTTGCCACAACGATAGACGCTTCGCCATTTGTCGGAACAAGCGCTACTGTGGTGAACTACTATATGCTACCGACCGCCGTGGCGAAACAGGTGCTTATTCCTGAGGTCTTTAACCAATACGAGGCTCTTCGTTTTACTTATACGGCACAAGATCAGGTCTTTGTACTCAATCCAGCACTGCCGTCACTCGTCGTTCGTAACACGCTTACTTTGGAGAATCCCGACGGACATACAGGTGCTATGCTTTCTTTTGGGGGGGTAAATAGCCCTGTCGAAGGTGCGGTAACGCTGAAGGTGTATGGCGCTTTCGATGCACAAAATGCCTCGCTTGCATTTGCAGCTCTTACAGCAACACCGAATCTTCATATACTAACGTGCAAGAGCTCAGCGCGTTTTGTGGGAGCAAATGGGGTGAAATTCCCTACGCTTCCCGATGTAAAAACGGGACGTGTGGCAGAAATAGGCTTTGAAGGCGACCTTGTGGACAATACACCTGCTGGTTTACGCTTTGTAGAAGGGAATCGCTCAGCAAAGGTCTACTTCCGTGCCCAAGGGACGGCTACGGTGAGTGGTGCGCATCCTATCCGCTTTGACGAGTGCGAGGTCAATCTTGCCGATAATCAGGCGCAGCTGCATATTAACAATGCAGGGTTATTCCAATCGTCGTTAACCGATGACTGGTTGACACTGACGCGCGGAGAGGTGCATCTGAATGCTGCGGGCACATTGTCTGTTTCTAAAACGCGAGCTTTCCAAATCAATACCAATACCCTGCTACATCTTAACCATGAGGGCCTTACCGTACGCATCGCGGAGGACGGAGTTACCATTCCCGCTATTCCCGCAGAAAACTATGCCTTGGAGTTGCGAGGAAGTCTACGCATATCGAAAGGGAAGCTCATCGTTGGCACGCCCAATTTACCAGCAGGACGCACAGCAGATTTTCAATATTACGTCTCTTCTGACACGCGTCTCGAACTCCGTGGGGGACGGTGTGAAACTTACGGACATTTCCGCGGCGCATTAGGCTACAGTAATTGTAATATCTCCTACATCCAATCAGGAGGGGAGTTCTTTGTGGCTGCTCCGAATGTGCCGACCGAGAAGCCTGGGCTTGATATTACAGGAAAAGAGTTTCAGATGACGGGCGGTGAGCTTGTCTATGCAGGGGCTGGTGCTCCAGAGAGTGTTGGGGATGTCGTTATCAATGCGCACACCTCGACGATCTCTGGTGGGACGATTCGCCTGACGGGCAATGGGGCGACGCCGCGTTCTCTGAGTATGGTCTCCAATACGCCGCTTTATAATCTCTCGTGTGAGGGAACGAACCTTCAAGTGCGGGTGCTACGGCAGGCGTTCTCGGTACGTAATCAGCTTCATATTGCCGCAACGTCAACCTTCACAGCTGATGGACTTGACCTTTTCCTCGGGGGCGAGCTCCTTTGTAATGGGCGTTTTTGGGCAAAGAACAATCAAACTACGTTCGATGGGACGACGCTACAGCGTCTGAGTGGTACGGGCGCTCAGTGCGATTTTCATAACCTGCAGATCAGCAATCCGCAGGGGATCGCAGTAACCTTACCCGTAGAGGTCGCTATTGCTGGCAACCTTACGATAGATAAACGCAGCACACAAGATACGCATTTAACCCTTGGTGCAAAGCGTTGGAAGCTTGCAGGCATTCTTCAGAATGACGGTGGGTATGCGACCACAGCCCCAGCAGCATTACAATTGGTAGGTACTACACTAGAAAGTCAGTTGCGGGGAAGTGGAAAGTACGGTTCGTTAGAAATTGCAAACCCAGCAGGAGCGCGTACGGAGGAGGATATGCATCTTCGTGGGGTACTCTCGCTCGTGGCGGGAAGCTTGTCTATCGGGCGTCATCTTTTGCGAGTAGAACGAGGGGGAACTATTACAGGAGCTTCTGAGACTCGCTATATCGCTACAGACGCAAGCCTCCCGCGTGGGATTGTATATGAGCTTTCGCAGGGCGATACGCACGTGCTTTTCCCTCTTGGAACTGGAACGACCTATACGCCCGCAACACTGACTTTCGATGGGGGCTATCCTGCTGCGATGGGAAATGTTCGTATCGCGAATGTTGCGGAAAGGTTTAACGTCGTTGACGAGTGTGCGCAGAAGGTGCTCAACTTCCACTGGGAGGTTGAGTCTAACCTACAGGCTGCTACGGGCTCCCTGAGCTTCTCTTGTCCGCTCTCTTACAAGGCGTCTAATATGACATTGAACAGTTCAGCCCCTGTGCGTTTCCAGTCAGGGGTGTGGGCACAACAGTCTAAGAATCAACTCTCCGAGACGGCGGGAATGTTTAATCTCCGTTGGACATTTCGGAATACGGGGTTACTTGCTGGACGCTACACCGCTGGCGATCCCTTCTGTTTCTTGCGTATTACCGAAGTTGAATCGGTTACCTCGGGTAATTGGACAGATGACATCTGGAAACCCTACGGCGTCATCGGGGCACAAGTGGTGTCGTTGCCAGATGGACCACAGGGGATGACGGTGCATATCAATCCCTTCCATACTGTAACGCTTGCTAAAAACGACGTCGAGATAAAGGGGCTAATCTTCGAAAAACCGAAGCCTCATCAACAGGAAGGTACATTGTCGATCGACCCCGCTGCCCAGAATGTGAACCTCGGTGAGGTAAAGGGTTTCGGTGCGCTGGAGATTAAGAAGGGAACGCTCCCCAGTGGTAACTATGACCATTTCTTTGGTTGCAATAACTTTGGGCGTTTGATACTCGCTGGCGCTTCTGATTACGAGTTTGGAGGACATGCGTCGCACGAATACCCATACTTGCACCTCACGGGTTCTGGCAAGCGTCGAATGCCTAATGTCAACATGCGTGTGTGCAAGGTATTATCCATAGAAGAAAATGCCGTTTATGACAATACCTTGTATAATAGAGGCCTGAACATCAATGGAAAGATTTTGAGACAGACGACAGCGAGCTTCTTGTCAGGGACGGGTTGGGTCTCTTTAGAAGGGAATGAGCCGCAAGAGCTAGGAGGTGCTGATGCCGACTTCTCTGCACCAAATAGTTTCCACGGTCTGATTATCCAAAATGAGAAAGGGGTGACCCTCAAGGAGGGAGGGAATGTCTTCTTGACTGGAGCACTTCGTTTGCTCGACGGGAAACTCCATACCCCGCGTTCGCAGACAACAGGAAAGTTTACGATACAAGTCGCTTCTTCTAATCTTTTTGATGCCAACCAGATAGGTAATTCTACCTCTTATGTTGATGGTCCACTGTGGTTGCATTTTACCACGAATGTGGGTGCTTATCGTTGCCCTGTAGGTCTAAAGTCGCGTCTTACGAATTTCTTGTTCTTGCGAGACGTGCAGCCGGGAACGTTGTGTGTGGAGGCGGTAGAGAACCCAGCGCCGCAGTTTCAGTTGCCGCTCAAGCATGTAGATGCGACCGTTGCCTGGAAGCTCTCGGCTTCTGCTACGACGATGGCTAAGATCTCATTGCTGAAAAACGCTTTCGTGTGGAGTGGAGGACAGAGAGAAGATGAATTGAATGTGGTCTATAAGAGAGGAAGTATGGCTTGGGATGCTCTTGACTCAAAGAGTGAACATAACCCCAAAGAGATTGTGACAGAAAATGTGCAGAATATTCTCGCAGAATCAACTCTTTATACCCTTGGGGTTAGGGAGCATATCAAAGCTACGGTTACTTTTCTCCATCCTAATCTGAAGTATTGTGCTAAAGAGGGCGAGACGCTCAGGATTCCGATAAAAATACAGTCGAGTAAGCCTCTCAACGATGCTGAGTATTATAATCTATGGATAGATTACAAGGTGGGAACGAAAAACTATACATTAACCATTGTAGAGAGGGGAACACAGCTCGTTCACGAACCTTTTTATATTGAAGTGAAGTATGACGATATTGCCCTCTCGGGAGAAGAAACTCTAGTACAAATCACGGGGTTTAAATCTAAAAAATGGCTTTCATTACGGGAGCATAAACAACTTTGGGATAATACGAAGATTCCTGTCCGCAGGAGTCCGTCTATCGAATTCCGTAATACCGAAGAGCAACAGTATAATGTTTGCTTTTCAGAAAAGAGCTTTGTACGTCTTGTTGCCGCAGCTACTCCGTCAGGTAGTGTGAGCTGGCGTAGTGAGGGGGCGCACGGTTCGTTTTCTAATCGCAATTCGCTCACAACGGATTTTACGCTGCTTGAAACTGGCAGGGTAAGGCTCTTTGTGAAGGTTGACAATAACGGGTGTGCAACGGAGTCTGAGGCACCACTTCGCGAAACCCTCCCCCTTGTCGAATGGTTGACGGGGACGAAACGGTTGTGTGCGCCAAATGGTATTCCAGTTACGATACCATACAACTTTAACCCTCGTTATCCTGAACGTAATCCCGGTTATACATGGTCGTTGCGACAGTTACCTGCTGGCTCTGCGTCACAAATTGTCATGGGAACAGAGCATCGAGCGTCTTGTCAAGTGGAGTGGAGTGCTACGCCGCCTTATCCTGGGGCTACGCATTATGATGCGGTGGTGCATCTAGAGATTACAGATAAGCATAACTGTTTTTCGCAACTTGATTATCCCGTACGGGTCATTCTCCAGATAAGAACCGCTCCTGTGTACTATGTCCCTGCGCTGCCATAGTCTTCAAAGATGTGTTTTTCCAATATCAAAATGTACCTTTGTACGTTATACGGGTGTGCGACCCGTGTAAAACAGAAAAAGTAATGAATCAAGAAGAACTAGATAACGTCCTACTTCAAGAGATTGTAGCTGCCTTACAAGCTAAGCGAGCCCATCAGATTGTGGAGCTGGATATGCGCCCCGTGCACTCTTCTATATGCAATTATATGATAGTGTGTCATGCGGATAGCTCGCCACACATCCTCGCCCTTGTGGATGAGGTTGAGGAGCGCGTAGGGGCTGCTACAGGCGAGTACCCTTTCCATACCTCTGAACGCAATGATGCGGAATGGGTGGTAGTGGATTATTTTTCTATCATGGTGCATATCTTTCTCCCTGAAACGCGCGAACACTACAAGCTCGAGGGTCTATGGGGCGACGCGCCGCGTAAAGAATATGCCGAGGAGGAATAGCGTTTGTCAACATTTTACTTCAGAGGGTGTTTCTGTTTATTGATAGAAACGTTGTCCTCACTATGATGTTATTAACCAATAACCTATGAGCGAATCACAGAACAAGACCCCTGAGTCTCACTCGTCTAAAAAACGCTCCTTCAACCTTATGTGGCTTTATGCCGTCTTGTTGTTGGGGATGGTGGCGTTGCATTTTTTCTACAGATCGCCGAGTCAGATTGAAACCTCTTGGCAGGAGGTTCGCACCGAGATGATTAAGCCGGGGTACGTCCAGAAGTTGGTTGCCGTGCGAAACCGTGGTATTGTTGAGGTCTATCTGACAAATGCAGGAGCAAAGCATTTTGAAAAACGGATTGGCGCACCTGCTGATTATGGAGAAAGTGACGCCCATTTCTACTTTACCATCGGCTCTTTAGATACCTTTGAGCGCCAACTTCAAGAAGCTCAAAAAGTGCTCCCTAACGAGAAATGGATTTACCCTGTTTATGAAGACCGCCCCGACTATTTCTCGGGTTTCATCACATGGGTCTTTCCAATCTTGCTCATCATTGCGCTCTGGGTTTTCATCTTCCGTCGGATTAGTAGGGGAGGGGGCGGCTCAGGGAGTTCCAGCATCTTTAGTATTGGCAAGTCTAAGGCGCAGCTCTTTAACAAAGAGGACAATGTCTCAGTCAACTTCTCTGATGTGGCAGGGCTTGAAGAGGCTAAGATTGAGGTCCGCGAAATAGTCGACTTTCTACGTAATCCATCGAAGTATACCGAACTCGGTGGGAAGATTCCTAAGGGAGTGCTCCTCGTGGGGCCTCCTGGGACAGGAAAGACCCTCCTCGCAAAAGCTGTAGCAGGCGAAGCTAATGTTCCCTTCTTTAGCCTCTCTGGGTCTGATTTTGTGGAAATGTTCGTAGGGGTCGGCGCATCCCGTGTACGCGACCTCTTTAAGCAAGCGAAGGAGAAGGGCTCAGCCATCATCTTTATCGACGAGATTGACGCCATTGGGCGTGCGCGTTCTAAGAACGTCGGGTATTCGAGTTCCGAAGAACGCGAAAATACGCTCAATCAGCTCTTGACCGAAATGGATGGTTTTGCGACAAACCAAGGGGTTATCGTACTCGCGGCTACCAACCGTGCAGACATCCTAGATGGAGCTTTGCTCCGAGCTGGGCGTTTCGATAGACAGATCCGCGTCGAATTGCCCGACGTACAGGAACGTTATGATATTTTCCAAGTACACCTCCGTCACTTAAAGCTTTCCCCTGACTTTGACTCGAAGTTCTTGGCAAAGCAGACGCCAGGCTTCTCGGGAGCGGATATCGCCAATGTTTGTAACGAAGCGGCGCTTATTGCAGCACGTAAGGGGAAAGAGCAGGTTGAGAAACAGGACTTCCTCGATGCTATCGACCGCATTGTTGGTGGCCTAGAGCGCAAGAACAAGATTTTGACTGCTGATGAAAAGAAACGTATCGCCTTCCACGAGTCGGGACATGCGACGGTGAGTTGGCTTTTGGAGTATGCGAGTCCTCTACTCAAGGTTTCGATCATCCCGCGTGGACGTTCACTGGGGGCGGCGTGGTATGTCCCTGAAGAACGTCAAATTTCTACGAAAACGCAGATGTTCCACGAACTGTGTGCGATTCTTGGAGGACGTGCGGCAGAAGAGGTGGTCTTTGGTGAAGTCTCGACAGGGGCGCTTAACGACCTCGAGCGTGCCAATAAGATGGCGTATGCGATTGTTGCCTATTATGGCATGGAGGCGGAGTTGTACAATACGTGTTATTATGACTCAACGGGCAGTGCCGAATATTCCTTCAATAAGCCATTTAGCGAAGCCACAGCCTCTACGATTGACCAAGGGGTTCAGAAGGTCATTCGTCAGGCCTACGAGCAGGCGCTTTCTATTCTGCGAGAGCATCGCGAACAGCTTGACGAGTTGGCGGGACTCCTCTTGCAAGACGAAGTCATCTTCTCTGACGATCTCGAACGCATTTATGGTAAGCGAGCTTCACATACCCGTTTTGAAGAACTTGACTTAAAGGAAAGTGCTACAGAGGTGACACGGAAGGAAGAGGGGTGTGAGGCTAAAGAGGAGCAAACGAGCACCGCGGCAACGAGGTGGAGGTGAAAAAGGAACAACTCTCAGAAGACGCGGAAGAAGAAACGAAACAAGCGCAAGAGTCTCATGACTAGGAAAGAGGATTGGCTTCCGATATTTCGTTCGTCTAATCGTGTTGAGTTGCTTGCTGTTCAAAATATGCTTGAAGAGGCAGGTATTGAGGTGAGTCTCCTAGAGCAGCAAGACCGTATGTATCCGATGATTGGAGATAATGTGTTACTCGTACCTCAAAAGTATGAAGTACAAGCTCGGGAGTTAGTAATAAAATTTGGGGAAAATGAACAACTTGACGAAACGAACGCTTAGCGGAGTAGCTTTTGTGGTTGTGACGCTGGGGGCTCTCTTTGCGGGGAAGCTCACCACTTTCCTTCTTTTTCTCTTTTTCGCATTGGCTACACAACGTGAATTCTACCATTTGGTATGGACTCCAGCGCAGAGGAGTCGGAAGTTGATAGTTGCCGGACTCTTGGCTGGTGGAACTTTTTATTTTTTGGTACTCATACAATGTTTCCTCCGTCGTCACCCCTTTTTCCCTTCTCCTTTTGATGCGTCTTTACAAATGATAGCCCAATCTATGATGGAAAATAGGGCTTGGTATTTGCATTATTCTTTGAAGTATGGTTTGTCTCTATGTCTTTTCTTGCTCTTCTTTATTGGCGGGTGGTTGACGTTGCGCAGCAAAAACGAATCTCCTTTTGCTGATTGGGGTAAACTTATCTTGGGGTTTCTTTATGTAAGCCTACCCTTTGCCTTTGTACCGTATCTACTTAGACATCAAACGAGTTATCTACTTTTCCCGCTTCTCATCACATGGGTCAACGATACGGGAGCTTATTGTGTAGGTTCTCTTTTCGGGAAGCATAAGCTTATACCAAGCGTTTCGCCAGGAAAGAGTGTTGAGGGATTTATTGGAGGGCTCTTCTTCTCCATGCTCTTTGGTGTCGCCTTTTTCGCATTCTTCAAATTAGGAGATCTCAGTTGTCCTTTTACCTACCTCCGTGGGGCATTTTTGGGGCTTGTATTGGGGCTCGTGGCCGTGCTTGGAGATCTTGTTGAGTCTCGCCTGAAGCGTTCTCTTGGAGTGAAAGATTCCGGACGTTTCCTTCCAGGACATGGCGGTTTTCTAGATCGTTTCGATTCGTTGCTCTTTACTTTGCCAGCAGCAGCTCTGTTATATGCTTTTTTATAACCTCATTGATGAAGGGAACGGATATCTTCGTGGTGCTTATTCTTGTAGCCGTGGTTTTGGCGTTTCTCTTTTGTGCGCCACTCGCTGCTTTTTATGCAGATGCGAACGCGCAGCACGGTTATCTGGTAGCCTTTGTAAAATTTGCCATACTCGCGACTTTTGGTGAGATGCTTGCTGCGCGTATTCGTTGCGGAGCATATCTTCCTGCACAGTTTGGTCTTTTACCAAGAGCGGTGGTGTGGGGGCTTATCGGGGTGACTATCAATTTCTTTTTCAAAGTCTTTGCGCAAGGCGTACCGCCTGCCCTCGAAAGCCTCGGACTCCTCGACGCGAAAGAGGCTTTTGCGCAGGGAGCGCTTACCCCCACCCTCATCTTTACCGCTTTTTGTATTAGCGTGGTGATGAACGTGGTCTATGCTCCCGTGATGATGTTAATGCACAAGGTGACCGACCTCCACATCCTCGAGTATCACGGTTCGGTGAAAGCGTTGCTACGTCCTATCAAAATGAAAGAGATTGTTTCGCAGCGAGTGGATTGGAACTATATGTGGAGCTTTGTCTATAAGCGCACGATTCCGCTTTTCTGGATACCTGCGCATACGATTAGTTTTATCCTCCCTGCGAGTTACCGTGTCCTTTTTGCTGCACTTTTAGGGATAGCGCTGGGGCTCATCCTTTCTGTTGCTACTCGAAAGAAATAGGTCTTACAAATGAAACTGAAGCATTTTATCCTCCTCCTTTTTACTCTTTCCTTGCCCATATTAGCAAGTGCGATAGATAATTCGCCTTACGTTCTTGGGGTACATATCGACCCGATCGTCTCGTGGTTCGCGACAGACAACAATCATTTCTCAGGAGCGACCCCGAATGTGGGAATGAATGCGGGTTTGGAGTTCGAGTATAAGTTTGCAAAGCGCTACTCCTTCCTTACGGGGGCGGGGATCGATCTTCGTGGGGCAAGTCTAACTTACAAGGAGAGTGACTATAAGTTACAGACAAAGTACGATGGGAAGATCGATGTGCCACAAAACAAAACGTTGGATACATACTTCCGTGGAGTCGCTATCCCCTTGGCGCTGAATATGCGGGCGATAGAGATCGGCTACACCACGTTCTTTGCTACAGCAGGGTTACATCTTTCCGTCCCCTTTAATGAAACAGCAAGAATTGGCGGTGTGACACATCGCACAACTGGGATGTATACGCCGCTTTTCATCAACTATATGCTCCGGCTAGGTATCGAATATTCGCTTGGAGGGAGTAGCGCGGTACAGTGTGGTTTGCTCTTTGATGGCAGTTTTCTTAATGCTTACCGCACTGGGCATGGTGCTGTCGATATGTATTCTCTTGGTTTGCGTGTTGGTTTTGTTTTCTAGTTGCTCCCCCTTAATTTTGCTTCTTCATGCTTAAAGTCGAAGTGCTGCAACCGCTCCTGATCCCAGGTGATATTCCAATGAACACGCAACGAGTTCTTGAGGATATTCGTTCACACCGCTCCTCGGCTAAAACGCCAAGGCTCTTTCTTACGGGGTGTGAAACGTTGATCGGGATGCCACGCTCCATGATGCGACATTTCGACTCTGCGCTCATTGAGCAACAAAAAGGACTCAAAAAAATACAGCATTCCCTCGGTGCTGGGTGTGCTGTTATTGGGGGCATACAACTCAATATGAATGTTGAGCCGCTCAAGCTGCAAAACCAAATCTTCTTTGTCACTAAAAACTCTGTACTGCATCTGCTCCCAGATCAGTATCATACCTTTGAAACGGTGCGAAGTTTCGTGCTAGAGGACGATGTCTATCAGTTAGATGCTACAATCCGTTACCTTGGAGATTACTATTATCTTCGGATCGAATTCGCCAAGCCCGTCTCTCAAGTCATCCATGTTTGCCTTCATACCAAAGTGAAGAACTTTTCTCCCTTCTCTTTAGCAAAGCTTGTCCCGATTTTCCGAGCACATTGCAATGGAGAAGGGGTCTATTTAGCGAACCGAATTGGGATGTTCAACGGGCAGCTTCAAGGTGGCTATTCTGGTTACTGTGGCAGAAACGATGAGGAGCTCGCGCTTTGCACGATGCCGCGGATGGAGCTCCCTGCACAGATGATATATGATTTCCCCGTGCGGAACGTTGCTTTCCTACACGAAGCGCTTGTCGGAGCTCTCCGTTTCTTCTTTCGGCAAAATAATATGCAGAAGGCTATTCTTGGACTTAGTGGAGGCTTAGACTCTGCCCTTGTCCTTGAAATTGCGGTTGCTGCCTTGGGAGCTCAGAATGTAAGAGCTGTGATTATGCCCTCTCCTTATACAGACGGACGTTCCGTCTCTTCTGCACAAGAGTTAGCTCAAAACTTGGGTGTGGCTACAGATATTATCCCAATAACGCCACTTGTTGAGGCATATTTAGGGACACTTGCGCCCTTCTTTGCTGATAGACCTGTGGACACGACCGAGGAAAATTTGCAGGCACGCATTCGCGCGGTGCTTTTGATGGCGCTTTCAAACAAGTTGGGGTACGTGCTTCTTAACACTTCCAACAAAAGCGAAATCGCTGTGGGGTATTCTACCATGTATGGAGATGCTTGTGGGGCGATTAGCGTTATCGGCTCTCTTTACAAAACAGAGGTGTATGAAATGTCTCGCTGGCTGAATCGCGAGAAGGAGGTAATCCCTGCCTTCATTATTGAACGTCCTCCTTCCGCCGAGTTGCGCCCAGAGCAAACAGATCAAGATTCGTTACCTTCGTATGAGGTCTTGGATGCTATACTCCAAGAATTGATAGACAGGGGGCGTGCGCCGCAGCAGTTGAAGCTTCACGGTATAACCGCAGATGTGGTTCAGAAAGTCGCGGACTTATTGGCGCGTGCGGCTTACAAACGTTTCCAGATGCCGCCGTGTTTGCGTATAGCTCCTGATTCTTTTTTCGACAAGTAACCTTTTATAAGAAAAAGTAGTATCTTTAAGTAGTCATAATCGAGTGCTAACTCAATGTATAGGAGATAAGGGATGTCTAAGGTTATTACTTTTAAGGAGTTACGCGAGGTGAAAGATCAGTTACCTCATGGGGCTATCGCTGAAATTGCGAAGCAACTCAATCTGAATGAAGAAACCGTTCGGAATTATTTTGGAGGAACGGATTTTAAGAATGGGGCCTCTATTGGTATTCACGTAGAACAGGGACCTGATGGTGGCTTTGTTACCCTCGACGACCCTACGATTTTCAATCTCGCCAAAGAAATGATCGCGAAAAAGGAGAAGGGGTGCTGCTGCTGTTCTTAGCCATCTATCATCCTGATAGATACTCCGTTTAATCAAGTTTTTTATCGAGGCGCTCCGAAATGAGGAGCGCTTTTTTCATGCAACCGTTTTGTAGTATTGAAAAAATATCTACCTTTGCATCGTTGTTAGAGAACAGAGCAACGCAAAGGGAGCTTAGCTCAGCTGGTTCAGAGCATCTGCCTTACAAGCAGAGGGTCATAGG
>CAJPTV010000026.1 GCA_905373665.1 Bacteroidia bacterium | reverse complement strand
TACACCTCCAAGTTAATATAAATGGAGCTTACACACTTTTTTAGGACAGTATCTCTTGGAGAGTGCTGCGAGGCTTCCAGAGCCTTACCAGCGTGTTGCCCTTGCTGAGCTTGCTACCTACCAAGTGCCGATCTCGATAGCGCGGGTGGTAACGAAGCTCGTAACGGGTGTGTTAAGCTAACGTGCTTACTGTCTTAGATACCGCACCTCGTGCACCTTGTAGACTAAAGTGGCATTGGGGGGGATGCGCTGCCCCTTACCCACCAACCCGTAGGCGAGGTGAGGGGGCACAATGGCGATAGCCTCTTGTCCTGGCGCTACGTGCAGGAGCAATTCCTCAAACCCCGCCGTCTGTTGCCGTTTACCGATGATGATATCTAGGGGGTGTGCTGCATCTGTTGCCTCGCACAGCGTCCCGTCGAGCAGCTCGACCGAATAGACTATCCCTAGGCGTACGCCGTCTTTCGGTAAAGCTCCTTGCGGTGTCCCCCAAACTTTGTAGTACATCCCGCGCCCATCATGCACGAGCCCAGAGAGCCCCTCGCGGCGGATATACCCTTCAATCTGCATCTCCGTATGTGCTGCGCTAAGCTGATTGGCGCGCTCAAAGAGCTTCTTCTTGTCTGGCGAGCTTTCCTGCGTGGGGGGAACGTCGTTACGCGTAAGGCACGAGGTAAGTAGAAGGGGAAGAAGATATAACCCTAAAAGGGCATTTCTGTAACGACGCATCCTGCTGCGCCTGCCACAAAGCACCATGATAGCCCTCCTCATCGCCCCTCGGAAGTAAGAACGAGTTTGGGAAGATCGGACGGTGCGATAATCCCCACGAGCGGCGACTGTGCCCCGCCACTGGCCGTTACCAAGATACACTGCAAGTATTTCCCTCTTTCCACCCCATCTTGGAACATCTGCATCACATCGGGGAGGGTATACCCGCGCGGCACAATGGCATATTCGTCCGGGGCACAGAACTCGAGGAGCACCGAGACGGGCTGGGTCAATGCCCCTTGCAACGAAAGGTATTTTCCCTCCTCTTCACTCCCCGCGACCGCGAGCCAACGCGTAAAACTCTTGGCGGTAATGAGCCCCACTATCCCCTTTTCATCCAAGACTGGGCAACGCATAAAGCCATATTGCCGAAAAGCCTCGACGACCACGGATAGGGGATCGGTCGTACGTACGGAGAAGGGACGTTGGGTCATGAAATCTGCCACAATGGGCGGATGGCTCAGCTGTTTGACTATCGACTCAAGGAGTACTACTGCCTGCTCATGCGGCTCAGCCATGTAATAGCCCTCGCGCATCGTGTGTACCATGATGTTACGCAGGCGGGCATACTGCGTTAGATCTGCATAATATGTCCGTACGGTAGGGTTGCGGCGTGCCATGATGTCGAGGAGGGTAATAAAGGGAGCGTGTCCGCTGCCCCCAGCGAGGCGCTGTAGGAGCTCCTCTACCTGATTGAATGCCGAGAGGAATCGCTCGGCGCGCGAGTGCGTATTGTCGTCCATCGCCCGTAAGGTTCTTCGTTACAAAGATAACGCACCTGTGATAGAAAACCCTACCATTCGCCCCTTCCTCGCTCCCTTATGCATCTAACGGCGCAGGGTATGTTACCTTTGCCCCTGCAATGAAAAGACGTTATTCGTTCTGTGCCCGTGGGGTCTGTGTGGCTGCGCCGCGACGTGGCCGTTTCGCTTTTTGGCTACACGCGCATGCGACCAAAGGGCACGGCGTACACTCCCCGTTCCTCTACGGTCTCTGTCGCGAGGTGCTTCTTCCCCTTAAGGTCCTTTTGAGAAAAAAGGGTTGGGGTGACGAACGCAGCTACGCTGCAGCTACGCGCGAGCTGGTTTGCCACACCGAAGCGTATTTAGCCGCACACTATCCCCACGCCCAATTTGCGCTAGTGGTAACCCCTCGATGCAATACCGAGACTTGGGAGGCGTGGCGCACAGCCTATCTTACCCACACGGGTGGGGTCGCGGTAGACCTCTATGCTTGGGGACTTCTCTTTACCCTTGAAGGGATAGCGCCACACCGCTTGGGGATTCGAGGTTTTACCACGTCCCTATAATCCCCCCTTCCCCTTGTTGCGCGCTCTTAGTGCCCCCCTATGCGCCCAATTGCCCCCATTTTCCTACCTTTGTGTGTAGGCTGGCGTCGAGCCTCGGCGTCATAGACATGAAATAGGAGACTCAATGTCAAAACAACAGACACTTGCAGCACCCTTGCGCGTGACAGGGCAGGGACTCCATACGGGGGTGCTCACCGAAGCAGAGGTGCGTCCAGCACCCGTGAATACTGGGATTATCTTCGTACGCGACGACCTCGAGGGAGCGCCCGTGGTACACGCCCTCGCCGAGAACGTGCTTGACACCTCGCGGGGCACCACCATCGTAGAGGGCGAGGCACGCGTCAGTACCCTCGAACATCTGATGTCTGCGCTCTGGACCATGGGAGTAGACAATGCGGAGGTGCACCTTTGCGGTCCTGAAGTGCCTATCCTTGACGGCAGTGCCCGCGAATATGTATTGCAGCTTGCTAAGGTCGGGCTCGTCGAACAGGAGGCAGAGCGCGTCTACTTCGCCCCCGAGGAAAAGATCTCTTTCAAAGACGAAGCCTCGGGTGTGGAATTGACCCTTTATCCCGACGAGGGCTACTCGGTAGATGTATTGATAGACTACCAGTCCGAAGTACTGGGGCATCAGTTTGCCTCCTTTGTGGACGGACAGGACTACGCTAAGGAGATAGCCAATTCGCGCACCTTCGTCTTTTTACACGAGCTCGAACAGTTACGTGCCCACAACCTCATCAAGGGGGGCGACCTCGCCAATGCCTTGGTAATTTTAGAACATGGGGTTTCGCAAGAGGAGCTCGATCGTCTCGCTACCCTCTTCGGCAAACCGAAAGTGCAGCCCGCAGCTAACGGGATTCTGAGCAACGAACCGCTTTCCTACGAAAACGAGCCTGCGCGGCACAAGCTCCTCGACCTACTCGGAGATTTAGCACTGGTGGGCGTACGTCTCAAAGGGCGTATCGTGGCGCAGCGTCCGGGGCATCACGCCAATACGGAGCTGGCAAAGCTCATTCGCAAAGCCTTTTTGGAGTCTCAAAAGAACGCAGCGCCGCGCATAGACCTCACACAGCCCCCCATCTTAGATGTCAACCAAGTGCAGCAGCTGTTGCCCCATCGTCCGCCATTCCTCTTGGTGGATAAGATTATGGAGCTTTCCGAGACGCGCGTCGTGGGGGTTAAGAACGTTACGATAAACGAACCCTTCTTTGTCGGACACTTCCCCGGAGCGCCCGTTATGCCAGGGGTACTCCAAGTAGAGGCGATGGCGCAAGTCGGGGGCGTATTGGTCTTAAGCACGGTACCTGACCCAGAGAATTACCTGACCTATTTCCTACGTATAGACAACGTCCGCTTCCGGCAAAAAGTAATGCCTGGCGACACACTGATTCTTTGCATGGAGCTCGTTAGCCCGATACGGCGCGGAATGGCCGTCATGCACGGGACGACCTACGTGGGCAGCGCCTTGGTAGCCGAGGGCGACCTGATGGCACAAATCGCTCGCAAGTCCTAATTGTCAGCACCAGCAAGAGACTCTTAAACGCACGAAGAAATGACAATCAGTCCATTGGCTCATGTAGCAGAAGGTGCTACGCTCGGCAATGGGGTTGTGGTCGAACCCTTTGCCTATATAGCAGCCGATGTGGTCATCGGCGATAATACGTGGGTCGGTCCTCACGCTACCGTCTTTGACGGAGCACGGATCGGTCGGAACTGTAAGATATTCCCCAATGCGGTCGTGTCGGGCATCCCCCAAGACCTGAAATTTAAGGGCGAGTATTCCACGGTGGAGATTGGCGATGGGACGACCCTTCGCGAGTGTGTGACCGTCAACCGCGGTACTCTGGCCAAGCAAGTAACCCGCATCGGGACGAACTGTCTCATCATGGCGTACGCACACGTCGCACATGACTGCGTCTTGCACAACAACGTTATTTTGGGCAACAGTACCCAGCTGGCGGGCGAGGTCGAGGTAGATGACTACGCGATCCTTTCTGGCGGTACGCTCGTGCACCAATTTACTCGCGTAGGGAAACACGTGATGGTGCAGGGGGGAACGAAGGTGAATAAGGATGTACCCCCGTACGTCATCGCAGGGCGCGAGCCTATCATGTTCTGTGGTTTGAATGTGGTGGGGCTGCGTCGAAGGCTCTTCCCTGCTGAGCTTATCCAAGAGATCCAAGAGGCTTACCGCCTGTTGTACCGCGAGGGGATGAACATCACGCAAGGGGTAGAGCGCATCGTACAGGAGATGCGTCCCACGCCAGAGTTGGAAGAAATCATTAAATTCGTACAGCGGTCTGACCGTGGACTACTCAGAGGAGGGAAAATAGAATGAGCGACACCGAGCACGTAGAACTACTAGGGTTAACCTTCGAGCGCCTCTATACGCAAGCAGCCCTAGAGGAGGCTGTAACGCGCCTTGCGGGCGAGATCTGTAAGGGGTTTGACCACAATGCCGATCCGTTGGCGCTCTGTATCCTTAACGGGGCTTTCGTCTTTGCAGCCGATTTGGTGCGGAGGTTGCCCTTTGAGCTCTCGGTCGAGTTCGTCCGCTACCGTTCGTATCACGGGCTCAATGCTTCGCAACACCCCGAAGAGCTCCTCGGTTTAACGCAGCGTATTGCGCAGCGCGACGTCCTGATTATTGAAGATATTGTCGATACGGGGCTTACGATGCAGTCGCTACTCGATAACCTGAAAGGGCGCGGCGCGCGCTCGATTCAGATAGCCTCCATGTTCACGAAGTCAGAGGCCTTTGCAGGCAACTTTGCGATAGACTACGTGGGGCTAGACCTACCCAACCGCTTCGTGGTAGGCTACGGACTTGACTATAACGGGCTCGGGCGCAACCTCCCTGACCTCTACATCCTTTCGGAATAACGTTTCAGACAGAGAACTATAACGGCGATGATCAACTTAATTCTATTCGGGCCTCCAGGGGCGGGTAAAGGCACACAAGCTCAGCTGCTGGAAAAGAAGTATGCGCTCACACACATTTCTACGGGGGATATTCTCCGACAAGCGATTGCCGCCGAGACGCCCCTCGGTCTACAAGCAAAGACCTTTATGGATAAAGGGCAGCTTGTCCCAGACGAGATGGTGATTGGTATCATTCGGGAGTTTATTCACGCACACCGCGACGTCAAAGGGTTTATTTTTGACGGTTTCCCACGGACGCGTCCGCAGGCAGTGCAGTTAGACCAGATGTTGCACGACGAGGGGACGATGATCAACGCCGTCCTGCTCCTTTCGGTAGAAAAAGAGGAGTTGGTGCAGCGACTTTTGCAGCGTGCTAAGCTGGAGGGGCGTGCCGACGACAAGGAGGAGGTGATAGAGAACCGCATCAAGGTCTATCACGAGCAGACGGCGTCCGTCGCTTCGCACTACAATGGTTCGGGCAAGCTCTTTCAGATTAACGGGCTGGGCACAGTAGAGGAGATATTCCAGCGCCTAGAGGAGGTGATTGACAAGCTATAGTTTACCGCATATATTCTTAGCACAGGGGGTGTTACACAGAGAGACGTGTGTAGCACCCTTTTTTTTTTGCGCTAAGGTCAGCGCTAAGGGTGCGCGGCACGTCGTGGAGGAGGCTAGAGTCGGCAGTGCAATCGTCTCGTAATTGCCTACTTTTGTGACACGTAACTAGGCGTAGAAACAAACACGGTAACCGATGGGAAATCAGAACCTGAAGGAGGCGCGTGCGGAGAAGAACGACGAGTTCTATACCCAGTATCACGACATAGAGTTGGAACTCAATGCCTACCTCGAATACAACCCCGAGCTCTTTCGTGGAAAGGTCGTGCTCCTACCGTGCGATGACCCCGAGTGGAGCGAATTTACGCGCTACTTTGCCGCTAAGTTCGATACCTTAGGGCTCAAGAAGCTCATTAGTACGAGCTATGCACCCGAGAGCAAACGCTATCCTCTTGATTGGCAGCCTACGCTCTTCGAAACCGAGAACCCCCGCTTTAGTGCCGAAAAGAGCGCTATTTGTGGTAAAATCTTCACCCTCACGCGCGAGGCTCATGCGACAAAGAGCCTCAACATCGATGCCCTAGAATGGGACTATCTCGAGGGCGATGGCGACTTCCGTAGCCCTGAGGTAACCGCCCTGCGCGATGAGGCAGACTTCATCATCACCAACCCGCCCTTTTCCCTCTTCCGAGAGTTTCTGGCGTGGATAGTGGAGGGGGAAAAGCAGTTCTTGGTGATCGGTAATATGAACGCGATTACCTACAAGGAGGTCTTTCCCTTGATAAAAGACAATAAGATGTGGCTTGGGGCTACAGGAAATGGGAAAGACATGGTTTTTGGTGTTCCTACAACTGCAAACATAGACGATAGAGATCGACAAAAAGCTGCACGTTTGGGATATGTAGGTAACTATACACGCCTTGGAAATTCCTGTTGGTATGCCAATATCGACCACGGACGCCGTCACGAGCCCCTGTCGTTGATGACTATGGCAGACAACCTTCGCTTCTCCAAACATAAGGAGCTACGCGGGAAGGAAGCCTACGACCGTTATGACAACTACGACGCCATCGAGGTGCCCTTTACCGACGCCATCCCCTCAGACTACGAGGGTGTGATGGGCGTCCCGATCTCTTTCCTTGACAAATACTGCCCTGAACAATTTGAAATATTAGGATTGGATAGATACATCGAAAACAATCCTATTCTAGGGAAACGATTCACCATTGGTGGGCAAGAGATTTATGCACGAATCTTAATTAGAAGGCTCTTCTCCATTAGGTCTTGAAGACGCTCTTATCAAATGACGAATTAGGATTCTAGCATACTTCCTTACCTTATCAACATACGGATAACCGAAATTATAGACATCTACCGTGGTTGACGCCATTTCTCCTAATATTTCAAACTAGTAACCACTGCAACCTAATTATTTCAACTATGAAGACCGAGTTACACACCGAGTGGAGCATCGCCGACGTCTGCAAGGGTTTCGTCTACAACGAACTCGAGGGAAAGGGGCTCTTTGGGCTTGACGGGCAGCTCCTGATCCAGCCCGAATACCAACGACACTATATTTACAACGACGGGAAGCGCGACGTGGCGCTCATAGACTCTCTGCTCAAAGCCTACCCCATTGGGCTTATCTATTTTAATCGGCGCTCGGACGGACGTCTCGAAGTCCTCGACGGGCAGCAGCGTATTACCTCTATTGGGCGCTTCGTGACGGGCAAGTTCGCCATAAAAGACAGCGGGGGCAATGTGCAGTACTTCACGGGGCTTTCGCAAAGCCAACAGGAGGCGCTGCTCCAAACACGTCTGCTAATCTATGTTTGCGAGGGCGAGGAGCACGAGATTAAAGAGTGGTTCAAGACCATCAATATCACGGGGATCCCCCTTAACGACCAAGAGCTGCTTAATGCCATCTACTCGGGGAGCTTCGTCAATGCCGCAAAGTCCATTTTTAGTAATTCGCAGAACGCAGAGTTACAGAAATGGGGGCACTATGTCAAGGGCGATATCAAGCGGCAAGACTACCTCGCCGTAGCGCTCAAGTGGGTATGCGAGAGCCAAAACCTTTCTGTGGATGCCTATATGAGCCTCCACAGGCACGACCCCAATGCCTCGGCGATGGAGACCTATTTCCGTTCGGTCATCGATTGGGTCGCGAGCACGTTCTCTATGGTGGAAAAGGATATGTGCGGTCTCGAATGGGGACGCCTCTACGAGACGTATCACAACACCCCCTACAGCGTCGAGCATCTCGAGCGCCGTGTCAATGCGCTACGTGGGGATATCTCCATCAAATGCCCACGCAATATCTACGAGTATCTACTGGGTGGGGAGCAGGATAAGCAGCTCCTCGATATCCGTATCTTTGAGGAGAACACGAAACGTGCGGTGTATAACCGTCAGACTGCCGAAGCGGCAACCGCAGGGATATCGAACTGTCCGCTGTGTGCCGTATCGGAAAATCCGAATCAAAAACGTATTTACAAGATGGCGGAAATGGACGCCGATCACGTCACAGCTTGGAGTAACGGCGGGGACTCTTCCCCAGCGAATTGCCAAATGCTGTGCAAGACGCACAATAGGGCTAAGGGTAACCGATAGCCCCCTCCCACGGTACACAAGAGCATAGCCCCCCGGCGCGCGTCGGGGAAAATAACTCTTGTGAATATGCCGACAACGCTACGTACACTTGCCCTCGCTTGGCGCAAAGCGAAAGAGCCGCTCATTAAGCGCTCCTCCTTGTATGCCTACCAAATCAATATCAAGAACTACCTCCTCCCTCGCTGGGGAGAGGCGACGGAGATCTCCGAGGCCGAGGTGCAGCAGTTTATCTTAGAAGCTGCCGAGACGGGACTTGCCAAGAACTCCATCCGCAATATCGTTGCCACACTCAAAGCTATCTTGAAATACGGGGCACGAAACGGGCTATGTGAAGCGCCAGAATGGGAACTGCACTACCCCCGCTGGCTCGACACGCCCCGCATCCAGACGCTCTCCCTTCCACAACATCGGACGCTTTTACACTATCTGGTAAACTCCCCCTCGCCGCACAACATTGGGTTACTATTAGCCCTTTGCACAGGCATGCGGATAGGCGAGGTGTGTGCGCTACAGTGGCAAGACGTTGACTTGCGCGAGCGTATCTTACGTGTGCATCAGACGTACGGCTATATCTACAACTGCGACACGGGGTGTGTGGAAAAGCAGCTAAGTACCCCTAAGACACAACATGCCAATCGGGAGATCCCCATCTCGCGCGAGCTTTACCATGCCCTATCTCAGCTCCGCAGTGCACATCCGACGGACTTTGTCGTAGGGCATTCCTCAACCCCGACCTCTCCGCAGACCTATCGCTTACTTTTCAAGCAGGTACTCCAGCACCTTGCCATTCCGCATATTTCTTTTCACGCGCTGCGCCACACCTTTGCCACGCGCTGCATCGAAAGCCAGTGTGACTACAAGACGGTGAGCGCCCTCCTAGGTCATTCGACAGTCAACACCACCCTCAATCTTTACGTTCACCCCGACAGGGGGCAAAAGCAACGCGCCATTGCCCGCATGAGTGCATTTGTTAATCCGAAAGAGAGAGGCTTGTAGAAAATGGGCGGCAATACTGTCCTAAATATAGCCCCCCCACTAGCTAAACCTCCGCCCCCCCTTACAATTCCGCGCCACAGCCCCCTAATAGCCTCCCGAGGAGATTGCCTGAGGTATAGACCATTCGGAAATCTACGGTTTGACTCTCCACAAATTGCATTTCGGCGGCATTAAAGCGGCATTTTGCTCGCTGGCGGTATAATGAGTCGCGATTTACAGAAAATGCAGTAATATCGCCCTCAAACGCGCAATTCGGGGCTTGTAAGTAGATGCGCTGCCCCGTCGCCTGTGCAGGGCGTTTATTTTCAAAACGGAGCAAGAGAGTAACCTCTACGCTGTCGGCTTGCGGCAGTGGGGCGATTGAGGGGAGCGTCGCCGTTCCCCGATAGACCTGTTTATAGGGCAAAAAATAGGCTACGACAAACAGGCAAAGCAAGACCCCGCCAATGACCGTGATGCCGTAACGGACTAACGAGGAGGGCATTTGCCCCACAATACTGCGCACTTTCTCGCTACGAAGTTCGTAGCTGCGCTCGGTTCTCTTTTCGTCAGCCATCTTTTAGTTGCCTAACTCCAATTGGTTCTTTACGAGGGTGAAGTATTTGCCACGTAGAGCCGTCAGTTCGTCGTGCGTCCCCACCTCAACAATCTTTCCTGCATCAAGAACGACGATTTGGTCGGCATTGCGAACGGTAGATAGGCGGTGCGCCACCACGACCACGGTTTTCCCCTCGTAGAACGCCGCCAAGTGGTCAGAGATCGTACGCTCGTTGTTCGCATCGAGGGCATTGGTCGCTTCGTCTAGAAAGACAAACAGGGGGTTCTTGTAAACCACGCGCGCAATGAGGATGCGCTGCCGCTGCCCTTGGCTGAGGCCTTGCCCGTCCTGCCCGATCATCGTGTTGTAGGCTAAGGGAAGCCTTTCGATATCCTCGGCAATATTCGCCACACGCGCCGCGTGACGGATACGCTCAAGGTCGGGCGTATCATCTGAGATGGCGATATTGCGCGCAATGGTATCTGAGAAGAGATACCCCTCTTGCATCACCACCCCACACTGGCTACGCCACCAACCGAGATGATACTCGCTCAACGGGACGCCGCCGAGCAGGATACGCCCCTGTTGTGGCTCGTAGAAGCCCAAAAGGAGCTTAATCAGCGTCGTTTTCCCACTCCCGCTCGCCCCGACAATGGCTGTAACCTTCCCATTGGGAATCAAGAGGTCGATACCCGAGAGGATCTCATGCGGGCTATAGGGGTTATATTTGAAAGACAGCCCCGCGAGGGTAAGCGAATGCCCCGCGACCTCCTCATCGGTATAAGCAGTCCGCTGCCGCGTTTCGTTCTCTTCGTTGGCTTCCGTGTGAATCTCATTCATACGCTCGAGGCTAATACTCACATCCTGCCACGAGTAGACGAACTGGATAAGCTGCTCTACGGGGCTATTGAGTTGCCCGATAATGTACTGCACGGCAAGCATCATCCCGAGCGTCATACTGCCCTGTATCACGGCAGTGGCTGCCAAGACCGTGATGAGGATGTTCTTTACCTCATTGAGGGTAATACTCCCCGCCTGCTGTACTTGCTGGAGATTAAGGGCTTGCAGATTTACCTTGAAGAGGTCGGCTTGCACATCCTCCCATTCCCAGCGTTTACGTTGTTCACACCCCTGAAGCTTAATCTCCTGCATCCCAGAGATGAGCTGGTAGGTCACATTCCGATTCCTCCCAGCCTGCTCGAAGTACTTATAGTCGAGCCGTTTACGCCGTCGGAGGAAAAGGAGTATCCACCCCGCGTAAAGCACCGTCCCAAGGAGAAAGACGAGAAAGATCCCCACACTGTAAAGCGCAAGCACGCCACCAAAGACCAAGAACGTAAAGAACGAAAAGAGTAGGCTCAAGCTACTCGAAGTGAGGAACTGCTCCACACGCCGGTGGTCTTCGATGCGTTGCAAGAGGTCGCCCAACAACTTCGTATCAAAGAACTTCATCGGGAGCTTCATCAGCTTGATAAAGAAGTCCGAGACAAGGGCGATATTGATGCGCGTGGAGATATGAAGCAAAATCTTAGAGCGAATAAAGTCAATCGCCGTACGGCTAAATAGCAACATCATCTGGGCGAGGAGTACCAGCCAGACAAACCCTAGGTTCTGCCCACCGACCCCCGTGTCAACAATCGCTTGGGTAAGAAAAGGGAATACGAGTTGCAGCACCGAACCGAGCAAGAGCCCGAGGATCAACTGTGCGAAAAAGCGCTTGTACTTCTTGAGATAGCCCCAAAGGAACTGCACACGGGAGCGAGTCATGCGGCGCGTCCCCTGCCCCTCTTGCGTGTAGAAGGCTTCGGTGGGCTCTAGGAGGAGGACAATCCCCGTCCCCTCGCCGTTCATCTGCGACGTTATCCAATGTTCGCAGAACTCTGCCTCTGTGTAAGAGAGCAGACCTCGCCCCGGATCTGCCACATAGACCGTATAGCGCCCTCCGCGGTGTTTCTTTACCTTGTGAACGACGACAAAGTGGTTTTGATCCCAATGGGCTATACAGGGGAGCGGCGCTTCGTTTGCCAGCTTAGCGAAGGTGAGCAGCCCACCCACACTCTTGAAGCCAAGGGCTTCGGCAGCTTTGCTAATCCCGAGGAGCGAGACGCCGCTTTTACCCAAAGCACAAATCTGCCGCAACTGCTCGCGATCGGCTTGCAACCCATAGTGCCTGGCTATCATCGCTAGGCACGTCGGGCCACAATCCATAGCGTCACGTTGCTTCACAAAAAACATCTATGCTTACTTCAAAATAGCGGACTGTGCGCCCTGCTGTGCAGAGATCTCATTGCGCTGTTGCACCAGTTTTCCGTACCCAAAAGTATACGTTATCGATAAGCGTAACCGCCGATGATAAGCCTCCCCCTCACCATATCGCGTCTCGCTATACAACGGACTCTCGAAGCGCTCTGTCGATACCAACCAATCGTTTCGGAATAGGTTGTTCGCACTCAGCTGCACGTTAAGACTATTCCAACTCCAGCCCGCTTGTAATAACCAAAAGTCGGGTTCTTCGTAACGCACCACGCGGTTTCCCTGAATGGTACGGAAAGCGGTTTGGTAGCCCAGTTGGAAGTAAAAGCTCTTGAGGTAATAAACTGCCGAGATGTTACCAGAAAAGGGATTTTCGCTGATTTCATAGTGACCGCGAAGGCGAAACATCGTCACGGCTGGCGATGCGGCAAACTGAAGTGCACCGTCGAGCAACTTATACTGAAGCGACGTCCCCAGCTTTACACGGTGATACTGTGCATCACTATCATAACCCCGCAACAATGCCGCTCCACCACTATAGTGCTTAAAGACGGGGACATAGAGATTCAACTCTCCAAAATACTGTCCGTAGACCGATGCCCCAAACCAGTTGTTCGGACTCCAGCTATAGGACAGATCGTACGTAAACTGACGCGAAAGCGCAATGCTCGGATTCCCTGTAAAGTACATCAGCTCGTTCTGCTTCAGCACATTCGGCGTCTTGATACTTGCCTCGGGGTAGTTTGCACCGTAATGAAAGTAGGTTCGGAATGCGTGTCGCGAACTCGGAGCAAAGCCCGCCGAAAGGTTTATCACGGGGTAAAGGTCTTTGATAGACTTCAGGTTAATTCGGTTCTCTTCCCACTGCAAGGCTACGTCAGCCCTAAAATTCCACTGCTGGTTAGAGAAGTTATACCCTGCGCGCCCTCCCGCAAAACGCGCTACAAACGTATTGTCATACGTCGTAGTGCCCGCGTAGCGTACGTCGTGATGCGTACTCCCGTAATAGAGTCGCAGGAAGACTCGCTGACGCTCTGCAAGGTCTCGCACAAGGCTACCCTCGATGCCATAGTTATACTGCTGCTCCGTGGCGTCATTCTTTATCGCAGGCTCTGTAGGTAAGGAGGTCGTATACTCTCGCTTGTCTCGCATAGAAGCATACGTCGCATACGGGGTAAAACTCAGCTGCGCCTTCTCTCCCAAAGCAAAAAGATAGTAGCCAGACCATTTGACCAAGCGCTCCTGTGCAGGATTATCACTCGAAAACGAAGAGGCTGCCCCCGTCTGCGGTTCGTAAGATAGCTCGCCATCGTTCATCGCCGTGTGCGTCTTCTGATAGACGAACCCCAGCAGATTCGAGATGCGCACACGCTCCGAATCATAAACGGCGCGCAAGGAAATCGGGTAAGCATCTTCCCGGTAACGCGACTTCGTCACCAGCTCTTTTCTACGAACATCGGTCGCCGCCCCGTGCGCATTCAGAAGCGAATAGTCCCCTATTGTCGAGACGCCAGCATGCTGCGAGGCTTGATTCTCTGCCCCCGCATAGAGGTCGTAATCCATCCCCTTATAAGAGAACTTAGAATAGAGCTCGGCGGTACTATAGAGCCCTACAAGGAAGTTCTCTCTAACGCTGAGCTTGGTGTATCCCCCGTACTCGTACTTTTGGACAATAAAATGCACCACGTGCTCTTTACCCAAAAAACGCGCGTCGGTCGGGAAATCTAGATACTCTACCCTTCGGACATCGGCGGTGTGTAGCCCATTGATATCTTCTTGTGTCGCAAGGAGGTAATTGATAAACACCTCAACCCCCGCCCCCGTCTGCGTCGTGATAGCACTGTTTACGAGATTGATGTTTAACTGCGGCATCGCCAGCTGACGGAGCAGGTCTACGGCATTTTGCGCCGCAAGCTTCTGTCGTCTTGTGGGGATCACGACCGTGGCTTGGCTCGTCTCACGCTGCAGCTGTGCCTCGATACGCACCGCCTCTAACTCCTTTGTCTGAATAGAGTCCCCCTCCTGAGCCAATACCACAAAAGGGATGGAAAGAAGGAATAGTATGAAAGTAAAACGTCTCATGTTCTCTATAGCGATACTGTGTATGTGTTTTTTGCAGCAACCTCTCTTCTTCCCCCCTACTGCACTAGGTACTGCTCTTATCCTTTTAAGACGGCTTGCAAGATGCGCCTCTCGCAAGCCGTCCTTATACTCCTCAATGGAGCTCTGTGAGTTGTTATCGTAAACCTATTTCCCCAACCGCTCATAGAGCTTTTCTGCCGAATGTCCCTCTCGCTCGATAAAGCCGCCAAAGTTGTACGAAAGAGAGAGCTTGAACATCCGTTTCACATAAGTCGTACTGACCTCCTTGTAATCAGGCATCGTTTGCGTATACCCCGTATCATTCTTCAATGCATAGAGCAACTGTGCACTCACATTGAGCCTCCCTCCCAACGCACTATACTTAATAGCGGGGTGAAGATGAAAACGCGGCGTACTCGTAGATAATGCATAGTGCTCTGGAGTCTGATATTGCGTATGAATCTCCGCCATCCACGTCTTCTTTTGATTGAAATAGACGTTCAAACCACTGTAAGCCATAAAGACCAAGCTTTGGTTCGTAATCGGCTTCTCATAAGCATTCGATACGCCCTGCATGTGATAACCGTAAAGCACAACGAAAGCATTGAACCAATCAGAAGGAAACCACCGATAGGATGTAGAGAGTAAAAAGAGTCGCAAATCACTCGAATTCTCTTCCGTATGGAGTAACGTACCGTCACTTTGAAGCCTAGGCACCGTAGACGACTCGTCTTTCATCGCTCGATAGCTAAAAGCTACATTGAGGTTGTTATTGAAGGTATACCCCAATTCCGCATTGTAAGATATCGTGGGCTTTAAGTCCGGATTTCCCGCAACTATATTGTACTGGTCTATATAGCGCACAAAAGGGTTGATATCTGCAAAACTCGGGCGACTAATCCGACGTCCGAAACTCAGACTCAGCACATGCTTCTCATGAGGATAGTAACCAAGGTAGAGTGTCGGGAAAAGATGGAAAAGCTTGGAGTCTATCTTTTTTTCCACATCTCGCTGCCGACCATAAACCATCGTTCCCTCGCCACGCAACCCTATCTGCGTTACCAACGTCTGGAGCGGATAGAACACAAAATCTGTATAAACAGCACCAATATGCTCCTTATGAAGGAATGCATCGTGCTGATCGGGGAGGAGGGAGTTCTCTAAAAAACTCGCTGTGTGGTCTGTTTGGGTATACTGGTAGGCTGTCCCAAAATCAATGTTTAGTACATTCGACGGGAGCGAGACATCCAACTTCCCTGACCATAAGTCTGTTTTCCTATCCATAAGGTTGTTATACCGATAGGTGTTATCACCCGTAGCACGATAATGATCCTTATTAGCAAGAGTATAGTGCACATAGTTTACATCCAATACTGCACTTTTCCGCTCCCAATGCTTTTCCAAAAATACCCCGCCATTGTGACGCTGTATGCTGTTATCGATGTTGTTCAATGCACGGAAATGGCTCTCCTTCTTGCTCACCTCGTCCTCCATATTCACCATATATTCGATCTCATGGTCTGGAGTAAACGAAATCCCTGCGTAATGCCCTCCGACAACAACTTGGTGTGGCAATCCCCATTCAAAGCCTAGATTCCCTCCAGCATATCGATTCGCACTCTTATCATCTGTGTGCTGCTCCCATTTTCTTTGCGAATAAGTCCGATTGCGGAATATCTCTTCGTTTTCGTTCCCCAAACCGAGCATCCCACCCGCATAAAGAAACAACGCCCCATTCTGGTATTTCAGACTTGCCGCAGCATCGTTCGACTGGTATTTAGAAATAAAGTGCGTATCCGAGACCGTCCCCCCGAAATAGTCCGATAGCTTCCGTTGCAAAACGATATTAACAATCCCCACATCCCCCTCGGCGCTATACTTAGCGGGCGGGATCGTCATCACCTCTATTGTCTTGATATCCTCTGCCTGCAAACCACGCAAATAAGCACCGAACTCTTGCCCCGTCAGATGCTTTTCCTGTCCATTGATAAGAATCAAAAGACTCCCTTTCCCCACCACTGTAACGCTCCCATCATCCGAAACCAACAGCCCCGGCGTACGCCTCAACAGATCTATCGCATTGGTCGCTATCGGGGCAAGACTCTTCGCATCAAGGACTATCTTCCCCACCTCACGCCGAATCATAGGCTTCACAGCTTTTACGACCACCTCGTCCAGCTCCTTCGTGTCGGGCTGTAGGAGGATATCGCCCAAATCCTCTGACTTCGCAACCTCTTGCTCAGCTTCATGCTTTGCATAGCCCATACAGGAGACCACCAGCTTCATCTTACCTGCTGGGGTGGTGATTTCAAAGCCTCCGTCCTCGGCGGTTACCGCGCCGCGCGTCTTCCCCTCGCCGTCAATAATGGCGACCGTGGCATACGGAATCGGCTTATTCGTCGTCGCCTCCTTTACCTTGCCCGTGAGGCTAATACTATGGGTAGGTTGTGCTTTGAGGGAGGAGAGAGGGAAAAGGCTCGCAATAACGAGCAACACAAATAACGTATAGATATTTCTCATTATAGTTTCCCGTCTTGGTATTGTTGAAGCAATGCACGCGTCCTAAAATCCTGAAGGATATAGTCATTTAGACTAGTATCCACAAACCGCATTGAGCATATTTTCTTATCAAAGCCCCCCATTTCGATAAGCTTCTGACTACATGGTCCCATACACAGAGGGAGCATCTTACACTGTAAACACGTTGGATTCTCAAATGTAGACAAGCCTATTCGCTGCGCAATAATATTCCCGTCCCATTCCATTCGCCCCGTCGAGGTTATCTCACCACAGGCTGTTTCCTTAGTCAAGGTTCGTCCGTTACATTTATGAAGGCTGCCATCATAATTCACAACAGCAAAACTGTAAATTTCTGCTGGACAAGAACAATCCTTCCGGCTAAACCCTCCGACATCCACGACAAAACCTTTTTCCGTAAACTCCATAAGAGTCTTTTGTAATAGAACTCGATGTTCATCCTCTACAGAATCTATCGTTTGCCATACTCGCTCAAAATGGACATGCAATTTCTTCTTATTGATACCCACTAATAAGTCTTCTAGCAAATCATGAAGGCGCTCCAGTGTCTCATTATCATAGTTGATGCGCAGCGTAAGTGCAAAATCTGCCAACTCCTCCTTTTGAGACAATGTCCGTACGGCATTGATAATAGTATCATAAGTTGGGGCATTATCCTTCTTCCAGATTCTTACCCTATCGTGCTTCTCTCGAACACCATCCAACGTTATTTGCAGCTTAGGGTGTAGCGTTACCAACTTATCAATGATCGCACTATTCATCAAAGAAGCATTCGTTACGAAAAAAGTCGAAAATGACTTTCCTGCACCTTCCACTAGCTCTTTGATTCTATTTGCCAAAGGCAATACGACCTCATCAAAGTGAAGTAATGGTTCTCCTCCAAAGAAGGATAATTGAAAGCTATCAAAAGCATTCTCTTCGATCAACTGCTTTACGTACAAATAGATCCGCTCCATAACCTCTGGGGTCATCTTTGTATCCTTTCGATGACTCTCATAGCAATACCAACACTTCAGGTTGCAATCTTGCGTGGGATAAACCATCAAGTGAAAAAATCTTGAAGCAAAACACTCTTGCTTATTGCGTAACCTAAGCATCGCGAGCTCATCAAAATCATCCGCGATCAGAAAGCCCAAGCTCTGCATATTCCGATAACAATTAGGGAACTTACTCTCCAATGTTTCTAAAGAGTCCTCGTTATACGCTCGGTATGCATTATGCGAGATGACCATGTATATATTCTGATAGGTATTAAAGCCAACCACGATGTTCTCACAAGGAACGAATATGTTATAACTACTCTTCTTCATATTCTTTATCTTTGAATCGAGGGTGAAGTATAAGTTACTTCACCCTCAAAACAATAAAACAGACTACCGAGGAACTATTCTTTTATGGGAGTCGCAATAGGAGGTTTGGGTAGGTTACACTTATTCCCACACACAATCCCCCAATTCCCATGACATTCTGAGCCGCATCCAATACCAGACATTACAGTGGAATCAAAACCACCGTTAACAACGATCTGATCATCGTCTTGCAACTCACTAGAGAACAAATCATTTATAGATCTCATCGTCTATAACAATTATAAAATCTGCAGACATTTCGGCCAGTGTGTCTGTTTCCACCTTGCAATAGAAACGCCCTGATCAGAGAGCGAGACGCCCCATTATTGGCAACAAGTGAAGGACACGTCCTTCGTAGCGAGCTGAACCATGCTCTATAGATGCAATTATGCGCGCGAATTACTTCTATACTACGAAGCTAACATATTGTTTTGACAAAACCAAATATTATTTGTTATTTTTAGTCAATATTGCTAAGCTTGTATACAGCACCTACAATACCCTTTTGCAGACTTTCCCCCTTTACCATTGCCCCCCTACGTGCCTAACGAGCATCGCTAAGCACGTAGGGGCACAATCTATAGCTTGTAGCCAACAAGCAAGAGAGTTGCACGAACCTAATCCCCCAACCGCTCATAGAGCTCACGCACAGAATATTCGCGCTTCTTGATTGAACCTCCGAAATTGTAAGAGAGCGAGAGACGTAACCGTCGACGGACGTCGTTCGTCAGCTCCTCCTTATACTCTGGCGTCACTTGCGTGTGCCCCGTATTGTTCTTCAGAAGGTTCTGCACCTGCGCGCTGATATTAAGCTTTCCGCCCAACGCTCGGTAGTTAAGGGCTGCGTGTAGATAGAAGCGAGGCTTACCCACAAATAGTGGGTACTGCTCAGGACTCATGTATTGGGTCTCTATCTCCGCCATCCACGTCCTCTTATCGTTGAAGTAGAAGTTCAGTGCCGTGTAAGCCAAGACCACCCAGTCTTGGTTCACAATAGGCTTTTCATAAGCATTCGACGTGCCCCGCATGTGGTAACCATACCCTCCCACCATGGCATTAAACCACCTTGCGGGAAACCAACGGTAAGAGGCAGCAAGCAGTATAATGCGATTATCGCTCGAGTTCTCTTTCGTGTAAAGCACCGTCCCGTCACCTAGCACCCGTGGCACAGTGTGACTATCGTTGTTCAATACCCGGTAACTTACCGCCACATTGAAGTTATTGTTCAACGTATACCCCAGTTCGGCATTGTAAGCGAGCGAGGGCTGTAAGTCCGGATTCCCCGCACTCATGCTATACGGGTCAGTGTACTTTACAAAGGGATTGATAGATAGGAAATGCGGACGCCGAATCCGACGCCCAAAGCTCAGCGAAAAAGAATGCTTCTCCCATGGCGTATAATTGAGATAAAAGGTCGGGAATACGTTCCACCGCGAGTTGTTGATCTTCCTATCCATGTCGCGCTGCTTGGCATCTATCACTACCCCCTCGCCCCGTAGCCCGAGCCGCGTCATCACCTTAGCAAAGGGTTGAAATACCGCATCGGCATACACGGCGCCGATCTGTTCCTTGTGCAAAAAGGCGTCGTGCTGATCAGGCAAGAGGGGATTCTCTAAGTAGTGCGCCACATTATCCGAGGTGGTGTGCTGGTATGACGTCCCACACTCCATCATTACGGCACTAATGGGGAATTCCAAGTCTAACTTCGCCTTCCACAGGTCGATGAGTAAGTTCGTTTGGTTATTGTACTTGAACGTATTGTCCCCCGTAGCGCTATAACGGTCGTTCATCCCCACATCGTTGTGAAGATAGCTTACATCGAACACCGCACTCTTTTCGCCCCAATTCTTCTTCACAAATACCCCTCCGGTGTGACGCAACAGACGATGGTTGTTTTGAGTAAGCCCTTGGAAATGACTCTCCGTATTCGTCGCATTGTCTACGCTCGCCACCTCGTCTCGCACCTCGTGGTCTGGCTCGAAGTATAAGCCCGAATAATGCCCCCCGAGGGTAAAGTTCTTGGGCAGCCCCCACTCAAATCCCACGGAGGGGTCCGTATACAGGTTCGACCGCTTATCACTCTGGTGCTGTTCCAACCTTCTTGCTTGGTATCGCTTGTCATAAACGGTCTCATTGAGCCAATTCCCAAGCCCCAATCGCCCGTTGGCATAGAGAAAAAGCGAGCCGTTCTGATACTTCAGACTCAACGAAGCGTCATTCGCCTGCTCCTTATCCACAAAATGAATATCCGAGACCGTCCCCCCGAAATAGTCCGATAGCTTCCGTTGCAAAACGATATTAACAATCCCCACATCCCCCTCGGCGCTATACTTAGCGGGCGGGATCGTCATCACCTCTATTGTCTTGATATCCTCTGCCTGCAAACCACGCAAATAAGCACCGAACTCTTGCCCCGTCAGATGCTTTTCCTGTCCATTGATAAGAATCAAAAGACTCCCTTTCCCCACCACTGTAACGCTCCCATCATCCGAAACCAACAGCCCCGGCGTACGCCTCAACAGATCTATCGCATTGGTCGCTATCGGGGCAAGACTCTTCGCATCAAGGACTATCTTCCCCACCTCACGCCGAATCATAGGCTTCACAGCTTTTACGACCACCTCGTCCAGCTCCTTCGTGTCGGGCTGTAGGAGGATATCGCCCAAATCCTCTGACTTCGCAACCTCTTGCTCAGCTTCATGCTTTGCATAGCCCATACAGGAGACCACCAGCTTCATCTTACCTGCTGGGGTGGTGATTTCAAAGCCTCCGTCCTCGGCGGTTACCGCGCCGCGCGTCTTCCCCTCGCCGTCAATAATGGCGACCGTGGCATACGGAATCGGCTTATTCGTCGTCGCCTCCTTTACCTTGCCCGTGAGGCTAATGCTATGGGTAGGCTGTGCTTTGAGGGAGGAGAGAGGGAAAAGGCTACTAGCTATGAGCAGCAGGAATAGGGAGTGAAAGATTCTCTTCATTATTCGTTATGAGTTATTACTGAACCATTATCAATATCTAACAATCAGACGTTGAAACGGGGTAATAGTTACAGCACTCTTAACACCTAAAAAATAGATATTAAACGAAGCCCCTTGCCCCCCC
>CAJPTV010000025.1 GCA_905373665.1 Bacteroidia bacterium | reverse complement strand
CACTGGAAACGCCCCTGCGGGGGCGAAGAATCGGTATGCTAAGAACTACCGTTTCTTTGAAAAGAAGATTGCGGTATTCAAAAATGACTGTCCTTCCTACTTTGCCTATTTTCCACAGCGTGCCATGCGCAACTGTGTATTATTTCCAATCGAGACCTCGGATCAGGACGCTGCTCTTCTCATCTTTTCTACGCTCAATGACCGAGGGCTTCCCCTCTCAGATGCAGACATCTTTTACTCGAAACTCTACAGGTTTTACAAGGAAAAAGGCGAGGAGGAAAGAAGCAACTTTGTGGAACAGTGGCGAGACCTTTCCGAGCGTTGTGAACAGCTTTTTCACCCGTATAATGCAACCCCGATGGACGAGCTATTTATCAAATATATGTTCTACATTAGGGCGTTGGAGAACGAGACGGGATTGATGACCCAAGGAACTCGGAGCTTCTTTGAGAAAAATGACTACAGCGCTTTGCGAAAGGACGAGGTCTTCCCAACTTTACAGAAGATTGCACGCTTCTGGAGCGATATCTTTGAGCAGGATACGAGCCTCTATTCTCTAGATGTGCTTAAGTGTTTCTCTATTCTTGCGCAGGCCTCTAACATACTCCCCTCACACTTCATAACCGTCTATTATCTTCTCGATCCGCCCGCGACCAACGAAGCGTGGTTAGACCTCTTGGAGCGTCTTATTGCTTGTGTTTTGCTGTATGCGGTTTGCAAACCAGGGCTTGATTATCTCCGTACCCCTCTCTATGACGAAATGGCGAATTATGCTAAGGATCGAACTATTGATTTCACGAAGCATGCCTTGTGGAATGAAGACTATATCCGCGAAGCTTTTGAAACCTTTAGTGCTTCGCGTAACCAGTCGGTGAAATTCCTACTCTACTGGTATGCGTACCAGAATCCGCAACAAGAACTCATCCCCACGGGAAAGAAGATTAGCGTCGAACATATCTTTTCCAAGAACAGAGCCACCGTACAAGGAGCACTTAGCGACCCGAGCTGTGTTGAACTCTTGGGGAATAAGTCTATCATGGAAAGCAATCTCAATATCCGAGCCTCTGACTTCCGCTTCGAAGACAAACGTGCCTATTATCTCGGGACGCGCGACGACAAGCGTAAACCTACCATGATTAGAGACCTGCGCGATCTTGCTTCCAACAAAGCAGATTTTACCGAAGAGGATATCAAGGAGCGCACGGAGTGCATCTTCCAGACCCTGCTCGCCTTCCTCCGCCGCTATGATTTGGTAAAATAATCTCTTCCCCCACTCTATAACAAGTTAGAACAAAGAAGCCGCCCCAGTTTTACCTGAGGCGGCTTCCCTATTTAATACACGCTAATCGCTTGTCGCAACTACGGGGCGTCCGCCCTACGGACTCAATCCCGCTAGTTTCTTACCTTTGTGTCCACTCCCAAACGTCTGGGGGCGACAAGAGAGGGAAAAGAACATGACTATCCAAGTCGGGGACAAAGTCCGCTTCCTTAACGAGGTAGGCGGCGGCGAGGTCGTTAAAAAAATCGATAAACTCCGTTGGTTGGTGCGAACCCCTGACGGGTTCGAGATCCCGATGCTTGCCTCCGAACTCGTGGTGGATTCGCCTCCAGAGCTCGTTTCCCTCGCCAATAAGAGCGAACATATCGCGCCACAAACACCCCCTTCTGTGGTGGCATCGTTGGCTGCGCAGAGGGGCGAACCTATCCTCCCTGAACCAGAGAAGCAGTCGGTGCACATCCCCCTACATTCTCCGCGCATCGGCGTCGAGGGGCTCTACTTGGGCTTTGCACCCGCTGACCCGCAAGATATTCTTCGTGGCCCGTATACGCTCTACGTCATCAACGAGTCGAACGACGACCTTTTTCTCACCCTCTCGCGTTTCGAGCGGGCAAAATCTATCACTTTCTTCGGCGGGAAGGTGGCGCGCCAGTGCTGCCGTCGTGTGTGCGATATCAAGGCAAAGGAGCTGTTCCTTTACGTTTCGCTACACATCCAAGGGCTCTACTATTCGCTGGGGGCGCATGACCTGCGCACGCCCTTTGGCGCAGACCTCACCATCAATGGTAATGAGTTCACACGCCCACGTTCGTTTCGCGAAAATAGGTTCTTGGAAGAGGAGCTCCTCCTCCTTGCCATACGCGACGAAGCCAAAGAGCACGAACTTGAAGTCTTGGTAAACCAGAACTCAGACACCCTAGAGGAGGAAAAAGCCCCACGCAAAGAACCGCCCAAAGGCGTGCCAGCGGCTGAGCAGATGGTGGTCGACCTCCATTTTGAGAAGCTTACCAACATCAAAGAGAGCACGATGACCCCCACCGAGAAGCTCGAGTTCCAAATCCAGCACTTCCGACGGGCTATGGACGAGGCACTCAAGAACGTACACATTAAGCGCTTGGTGGCGATTCATGGGGTGGGGAAACAGACCCTGCAGCGCGAAGTACAGCGTGTCTTGCGGATGGATTACCCAGTGTGTAAGTACCAAGACGCTTCTTTCAAAGAATTTGGTTACGGGGCGACCCTTGTCATTCTCGTACGCGAATAAACAATATTCCCTAGATATGTCACTCAAGTGTGGTATTGTCGGACTGCCCAACGTCGGTAAGTCGACCCTTTTCAACTGCATTTCCTCTGCAAAGGCCGAGGCTGCCAACTTCCCTTTCTGTACCATAGACCCCAATGTGGGGGTAGCCGTCGTCCCAGACGAACGTCTCGAGCGCTTGGTCGCGATTGACCACCCTAAGAAGGTGATTCCTGCCGTGGTGGAAATCGTCGATATTGCAGGCTTGGTACGGGGCGCATCAAAGGGCGAAGGGCTGGGCAATCAGTTCCTAGCACACATCCGCGAGACGCAGGCGATTATCCACGTCCTGCGTTGCTTCGAAGACGCTAACATCTCGCACGTAGAGGGCGGCGTAGACCCTATCCGCGACATGGGGATTATCGATACCGAACTACAACTCCGCGACCTAGAGAGCATCGATGCTCGCCTCGTGAAGATGGAGAAACAGGCGCGCGTCTCAGCAGACCGTGCCCTCAAACAGCAAGTGGAGCTCCTACAGCGTGCACGCCAGCACCTCATGGAGGGGGCAAACCTCCGCGCAATGAAGCTAGAGGATGACGAACGTGCCTATATCCTCGAACAGCAGTTCCTGACCATCAAGCCCGTCCTCTACGTTTGCAACGTGGACGTTAATTCCGCAGCAAAGGGCAATCAACACGTAGAGGCGGTGCGCAACGCCGTGGCGGCAGATGATACGCTAGTGTTGGTTATTTCGGCACAAATGGAGGCGGAGATTGCCGAGCTGGAAAGTGCAGAGGAGCGAACGCTCTTCCTTGAAGAGATGGGCTTGAAAGAGCCGGGCGTTGCCCTTCTTATCAAAGCGGCGTATGCCCTCCTAGGGCTTGAAACCTTTTACACGACGGGGGCTGACGAGAGCCGTGCGTGGACTTTCCGCACGGGGATGAAAGCGCCTCAAACGGCGGGCATCATCCATACGGACTTTGAGAAGGGATTTATCCGTGCCGAGGTGATTAAGTATGACGACTACGTGCGTCTCGGTTCGGAGTCGGCATGTCGCGACGCGGGTAAGTTGGCTATCGAAGGAAAGGACTATGTGGTGAAGGATGGGGACATCATGCACTTCCGCTTTAATGTCTAGGGGGAGAGGATGTCACACACGCCAGACGAGGAGAAACGTCGCATCATATCCATATCGCGCGTAAAAGCCCTCACGTTTCTCTTTTTCCTTCTTTTTGCTCCGTATATACTACTAGCTCATAATCCGCGCTTAGATAAGCCTCCAAAGCTCATTTTACAGCTGGTGTTAGGAGCGCTCGGTAGTGAGACGGTAGACCTCCATTGGGAAGCCCTCGACCCTAACGGACTGCCACGCCTCTACTCGCGTGGGGTGGTCTGTCATGATGCGCGCTATGCCTATCTTCTTGGTAATGCGCCTGCAGGGCTTGCTACCCTTGCTACGGGGGCAAATCCTAACCGCCACGGCGTGGTGGACTACGCGTGGTATTCGCACGTGACCTATCGTTCCGAACGCTTCGGCGAGGACGACTTTGTGCACACCATTGGTTCTAATCAAGCTTCGGGGGCGAGCTATTCCCCGCGCAAGCTCTTAGTCTCTTCGCTCTCAGATTCTTGGCGGCAACGTTACCCTAAGGCACGACTCTATTCCATTGCCTACGACCCTGTCGATGCCATCTTGTTAGGCGGGCGTTCGCTTGACGCAGCACTTTGGTTTGAACCCAAGAGCGGACGCTGGGTCACCTCGAGCTATTATGCTGACGCCCTCCCTACTTGGGTGCAACAGTTCAACGAAAAGAACCTTGCGCCGACCTACAATGCCGCCACGTGGGAGCTTCCCAAAGCCACTGCCCCTGCGGGACGCTTGGCGCGTAGACCCACCTCCGAAAAGCCTGACACGGCGTTGCGAGGGGAGCTCCCGATCCCTGGCTCGGGCTATGCACGTTTGCCCTATACTCCGAGTGGAAACTCGCTGTTGCGAGACCTGATTATCGCTGCCGTGGAATATGACGGCGTGGGGCGGGGCAATACCCCCGACTGTCTCTCGGTCTACTTTACCCCCTTTGAGCGGATTGCCGAGATTTATGGGCAGGAGTCTGCGCAGTTTCGTGACGCCCTCGTGCGTTTCGATAAGGAGCTGGCTAACCTCCTCGAGTACCTCGATTACACCGTCGGGCGTAAAGAGTACCTCGTGGTGCTCACCTCGGCCTACGCGCCTGCGCCGAGCCCGTGGGTGCTTTCGCAGGGGGGAATCCCTGCGGGGTATTTCAACCCAGACAAGGCGAACTATATGCTTTCTAGTTACCTCTCTGCGCTTTATGGCGCGAAAGACGTCGTGGTGGGCTACGCCGGACAATCCTTCTACCTCAACGAAGCGCTTTTGGAGAAGTCGCACCTCCCGCTCCAGCAGGTAGAACAGACGGCGGCGAAGTTTCTACAAGACTTTGCAGGGGTGGCTTCTGTTTACCCGATGCACGTGGCACAATGGTCGGGTGGGGCAAATCCGCGCTTGCGTCGGGCATTAGAGGGCTTTCACCCGAAGCGGTCGGGGCATTTGCTTATTGACCTGCTTCCAGGCTGGGTCGTACAGTCAGATCGTTCGCCCAAGGCGCGTAATGCGCACTATTCCTACGAAAACCACATACCACTGGTCTTTTACGGCTGGAAGCTAGAGAGTAGGAAAATTGCTTCGCCTGTCTACCTTCACGACATTGCGGAGACGCTCGTACGTCTGCTATACATCCGCTCACCGAATGCCTCAGAGGGTAACCCTATCCCCGGCGTAAGTGATTGGAACGATCTGCCTAAGCGTCCTTAATCCCCCCGTATCATGGAACTCTTTTCCGACCCTTCGTTGCCCTTTCACACCCTCCTGCTGCGTCTCCTATTGAGTATCTTTCTGGGGCTCTGCATTGGTATCGAGCGTGAGATGCACCGCCAACCTGCGGGGATGCGTACCCATATCCTCATCTGCATTGGTTCTACCATCGTGACCATTGCCTCTATGTACCTCCCGCTTGCCACGGAGGGTGTGGCGCTCAAAAGCGATGCGGCGCGCATAGCTGCGCAGATAATGAGCGGCATCGGTTTCCTTGGTGCAGGGGCGATAGTTAAGTTCGGCGCTACGGTGCGGGGGATTACCACGGCTGCTACCATCTGGGTTACGGCGGCCATTGGTATCATCATCGGGTTGGGGCTCTTTTGGTTTGCCGTCGTCGCTACGGTGTTTGTATTGATTGTGCTTGTGGGCTTCGAGTCGTTTGAACAAAGGCTCTTTACAACCGAATTTTTCAAGACCATTGAGCTTATCTATGACCCCTCGGCACTTGCTCTACAAGAGGTGCGCAGTATGTTGAAAGAGAGTAAAATCCGTGTACGTACGATAGACCTCCACCTTGGGGGCGATGTCCCGGCACGGGCAATCTTTCATATTCGCATCTCGGAGGATATTCCCCCCGATACGCTCCTTACCCGTATTGCCTCGCTCCCCTCGGTACGTTCGGTGCGTTTGGTACAAGAGTATCGTTAGGGGACGCTCTATTACTCAGAAAGCAGTAATTTTGTCTAGGATAGACACAAAAACTTTTAGCTCATGAAAGCATTTGTTTTTCCCGGACAGGGGGCACAGTTCGTTGGGATGGGGAAACCCCTTTACGACCAATCCTCCGAAGCAAAGGCGCTTTTTACACAAGCCAACCAGATCCTTGGCTTTGATATCACAGAGGTTATGTTCAATGGTCCAGAAGAGGCGCAACGGCAAACGAAGGTGACCCAACCTGCCGTATTCCTTCACTCGGTCGTATTGGCACGCCTTTTCAACGCAGCAAAGCCAGAAGCCGTAGCGGGACACTCGCTTGGCGAGTTTAGCGCATTGGTGGCGAGCGGGGCACTCTCTTTCGAGGATGGTTTGCGTCTCGTGTCGGCACGTGCGCAGGCGATGCAAGAGGCATGTGAGTTGCAACCCTCTACGATGGCAGCCATCATTGGTTTGGACGATGCGAAGGTCGAGGAGGTTTGTGCAGCCATCCCCGAGGTGGTCGTACCTGCGAACTACAACTGCCCCGGACAGCTTGTGATCTCGGGGAGCATGGAAGGGATTGAAAAGGCGTGTGAACAGCTTAAGGCTGCGGGGGCAAAGCGTGCGATGCCGCTCAAGGTCGGTGGAGCTTTCCACAGTCCGCTCATGGAGCCTGCTCGCCAAAAGTTGGCTGATGCGATAGAGAAGACGCAGTTTGCCAAGGCGAACTGCCCCATCTATCAGAACGTTGATGCAAAACCGCATACTGACCCTGTGGAGATTAAAGCGAACCTCATCAAGCAGTTAACCTCGCCTGTGCGTTGGACACAGATAGTGCGTGCTATGGTAGCTGATGGCTTCACGGATTTCGTTGAGCTCGGACCAGGGAACGTCCTCCAAGGGCTCATTAAGAAAACCGAGGCTACTGCCACTGTTGAGAGCTTCCAAGAGTTGTAATCCGTGACTAGAGTGTAAAGTCAAGGGGCGCAGTGGGTACTGTGCCCCTTTTTTGTATCTTTACGCAAACAATCGGGAAAACTATGGAACAAGAAAAGAGATTGCCTATTGGCTCACAAGACTTTGGTGATCTTCGTAAAGGAGGCTTCTTTTACGTGGATAAGACAGCCTATATCGAAAGTCTGGTCAAGGACTCTAAATACTTCTTTTTGAGCCGTCCCCGTCGTTTCGGAAAGAGCCTTATGCTTACCACCCTTGCTGCCTATTTTGAGGGCAAGAAAGAGCTTTTTAAGGGGCTCTATCTTGAACAAGCCGAGGAAGAGCTCGCTCGTAAACAGGGGCGTGAGGCGTGGACGCAACATACGGTTTTCTTGGTCGATTTTAGTACGGGCAATTATAGCTTACCCAACGAGCTCTCTGCAAAATTGCATCTATTCCTTTCTGCGTACGAGGAACGCTTTCACATCACCTTTGACCCCGAGCGAGAGAATTCCTTCGCGGGACGTTTTGAGCGGCTCATAAAGACTGCTTACGAACAGACGGGGAAGCAAGTAGTGGTGTTGATTGATGAGTATGATAGGGCGCTCCTCCAGACCTTTTACCGAGAGGATATGATGCCGATCTACCAAGCCAATTTGAATACGTTGGCCTCCTTCTTTTCGGTCTTGAAAGGTTGTGATGCCTACCTACGTTTTGGGATGATTTCGGGGGTTACACGCTTCTCTCGTGTGAGCATCTTTAGCTCAATCAACAACCTCGTGGATATCAGTATGCAAGAGGACTATGCCACGATGTATGGCATTTCGGAAAGTGAGTTGGAAGCGAACTTTATGCCAGAGCTGGAAGCGCTTGCCGTTTATCATAATAGCGCTTCTGTGTCTGAGCTTCTTACACTCCTCCGACGTCGATATGATGGTTACCTTTTCACACGAAAAGGTGAGAGGGTTTACAACCCGTTTAGTCTCCTCCATGTCTTACGCTACAAAGATTTGGGTAACTACTGGTTTACGGGCTCTACGGGTAGCTACTTGAGTGACTTTCTGAGGGATGCCGAGCTGGATATCCCGGCACTGGACGGCAATATAGAGTACGGGGCGCTCGAATTAGAGTCTTACAAGGCGGTAACCGAAGACCCGATCCCGATTCTTTTCCAATCGGGGTATCTTTCCATAAAAGAGTATATTGAGGAGGATGGTGTATACCGTCTAGGCTTCCCGAATGACGAGGTGCGCTATGCTTTCCTCAGTCTCCTCGTTCCACGAGTTTTTCATGTTCAAGGCTCAGTGAAATCCCTAACGCTTAAGTTTAAGAGAGCTGTGGCGGAGGGGCGTGTGGATGATTTTATGGAGCAGTTGAAGTCCCTTATTGCGGGTTGTCCTTATGGCAAGGGGGTAGAGGCTTCGGAGGATCATTACCAAACGGCAGTTTACTTGATCTTTAAGCTCATGGGCGAATGGGTACGTACGGAGATGCATTCCGCACGAGGGCGTGCCGATTGTATCGTGGAAACGCATGACACGGTCTATATCTTTGAGTTTAAGCTCCTGAGTGCAGGTACACCGGAGGATGCGATTGCTCAGATAAAGCGTCAGGGGTATGCCGATCAGTTCCGTACTGAGGGCAAGAAGCTTCTTCTTATTGGCGCAAACTTTGACGAAGCTGCACGCACGCTAGGGGAGTGGCGCGTAGAGGAAGCTTAGTCGGTTAAATCCTGAACGTTAGAGTGGGTAAGTTAGGTAACGAGAAGGTAACGTAAGAGCAAAGTCAAGGGGCGCAGTGGGTCTATATAGGCTACGCTCGCCCATCATGGTGCTGTGAGCCTTTGGTGCTGCCCTATTTGCTAAATATGTTTACTTTTGTCTCTAGTAACAAGGAGAGAAGAAACCTCGCTTACCACCACGGTCTATATCAACGAGAAGTCTATGAGTCTGATTAAAAGTGTGATTTCCGCCCTCTTCGGCACAAAAGCCGAACGAGATCTCAAAGAACTAACTCCAGTAGTCACCGCCGTTAGCCAAGCTGGCGAAAAATATAAAGAACTCTCGCACGATCAGCTCCGTGCTGCAGTGCAGAGCATCCGTACCAAGATCCTCGAACGTTTCGCACCGCAAGAAGCCGAGATTGCGAAAATCCGTGAACGGCTCGATACAGAGGAGCTTTCGCTCGAGGTGCGTGACGAACTCTTCCGTGACATTGAGAAGCTGGAAAAAGAGGTGGTGGATACCATCGAGGAGGTTCTCCGCGAGGTACTTCCCGAGGTCTTTGCACTCGTACGCGAGACGGCACGCCGTTTCCGCGACAATGAGGAACTCACCGTAACGGCTACGGACTTTGACCGTGCACTTGCTGGGGCAGGTAAGGATTTCCTGCGTATCGAGGGCGACAAGGCGATTTACAAGAACCACTGGCGTGCTGGTGGGGCAGAGCTCACGTGGGACATGGTGCACTATGATGTGCAGCTCATTGGGGGGCTCGTCCTTCATCAAGGCAAAATTGCCGAAATGTCTACTGGTGAGGGGAAGACGCTCGTCGCAACTTTGCCCGTTTTCCTCAACGCCCTACCAGGCAAGGGGGTACACGTGGTGACGGTCAACGACTACCTCGCACGTCGTGACTCGGAATGGATGGGGCCGCTCTACGAATTCCACGGCTTGAGTGTCGATTGTATTGACCTGCACGAACCCTCCTCGGAGGCGCGCCGAAAGGCCTACCAAGCCGACATTACCTTCGGTACGAACAACGAGTTCGGTTTCGACTACCTGCGTGACAACATGGTCTTTGACGCACAGGGGCTCGTGCAGCGTAAGCATAACTATGCGATCGTCGACGAGGTTGACTCGGTGCTTATTGACGATGCCCGTACGCCGCTTATCATCTCTGGCCCCACCTCGCAGGAAAACGACCAGCTTTTTGAGGAGTTCCGCCCGCAGGTAGAACAACTGGTAGACTCGCAGCAGAAGCTCGTTACGAGCCTTCTGGCTGAAGCAAAGAAGCTCCACGGGGAAGAAAAGAGCAACGAGGAGGAGGGGAAGCTCCTGCTCAAGGTTTACAAGGGATTGCCCAAGTACAAGCCTTTTATCAAGTTTGAAAGTGAACCTGGGGTGAAGAATCTCCGCCAAAAGACGGAGAATTACTACATGCAGGAGAACGGCAAGAATATGCACCTTGTCACGGACGAGCTCTTTTTCATAATCGATGAAAAGCAGAACGCCGTGGAGCTGACTGACAAGGGTATAGAGATTTTGTCTAAGGCCGTTTCTGACCCCGATTTCTTTATCCTGCCAGACCTCGCTACCCGCATTGCCGAACTCGAACAGAGCGGGCTCGAGGGGGACGCTAAGGCGCGTGCGCATGAGGAGCTGATGCGGCAATATGCACTTAAGGCAGAGCGTCTTCATACAGTGCAGCAGCTCCTGCGCGCCTACACGATGTTTGAACGCGACGTGGAGTATGTGATCACTGACAACCAAGTTAAGATCGTCGACGAACAGACGGGGCGTGTCCTCGAAGGGCGGCGCTATTCTGACGGGCTGCACCAAGCGATAGAGGCGAAGGAGCGCGTGAAGGTTGAGGCTGCGACGCAGACCTTTGCTACCATCACCTTACAGAACTATTTCCGTATGTACCACAAACTCTCGGGGATGACGGGTACTGCGGAAACCGAGGCGGGCGAGTTGTGGGATATCTACAAGCTCGACGTCGTGGTGATACCGACCAATAAGCCAGTACAGCGCGACGACCAGCCCGATATCATCTACAAGACGGCGCGGGAGAAGTTCGCCGCAGTCATTGAGGAGATCGAGCGTCTCGTAGCTGCCGGACGTCCTGTTTTGGTGGGGACGACCTCGGTGGAAATCTCGGAACAGTTGAGCCGTATGCTCAAGTTTAAGAAGATACCGCACAATGTGCTCAATGCGAAGCAGCACCAACGCGAAGCAGAGATTGTCGCACAGGCGGGACAGAAGGGGACGGTCACCATCGCTACCAACATGGCGGGGCGTGGTACGGACATTAAGTTGAGTCCCGAGGTGCGTGCCGCGGGTGGTTTGGCGATTATCGGGACGGAGCGTCATGAGTCGCGGCGTGTCGATCGACAGTTGCGCGGTCGTGCGGGTCGTCAGGGCGATCCAGGGTCTTCTCTTTTCTTCGTTTCTACGGAAGACAATCTGATGCGTCTTTTCGGCTCAGACCGTTTGGCGCGTATTATGGACTTCTTGGGACACAAGGAGGGCGATGCTATCCAGCATTCGCGTGTGACCAAGTCGATCGAGCAGGCGCAGCGCAAGGTGGAACAAAACAACTTCGGTATCCGAAAGCGTCTCCTTGAGTATGACGACGTGATGAATATGCAGCGTGAGCGTATCTATACCCGTCGTCGTAACGCGCTCTTTGGCGAGCGTATCGAGGAGGATATGCATGATATCGTGCAGAGTGTCTGTGGTGACATCGCTGCTGATTATGCTGGGACGGAGGATTTTGCGGAGTTCTCCTTGGCGGTAATGCGCGAGTTCGCAATGGAGAATGCGATCTCCGAAGAACAGTTCCGTTCCTGCGACCAAGATAAGCTCTTTGCGCTACTGCAAGAGATGGTGTGGGATCGCTATAAGTTCCGCATGTCGGCCATGTCGGCGCGTGCTTATCCTGTTTTCCAAAATGTGGTGGAAGAGCACGGCGATCGTTACACCAATATCGTAGTGCCGCTCTCTAATGGGCAACAGGACATCAATGTGGTGATTAACCTGAAGAAGGCGGTGGCAACCCAAGGACGTGAGTTGATTAAGGGGATTTCCCGCACGGTGATCCTTCACGAAATTGACCGTCACTGGCAGCAGCACCTCTTGGCTATGGATGAACTGAAACAGAGCGTTCAGAATGCCTCCTACGAGCAGAAAGATCCGCTCATCATCTACAAGTTTGAGGGGTATTCTCTCTTTGAGAAGATGATGCAGGAGCTAAACCGCGACGTCTTGCGTCTCATCTTGCGCGTACACCTCCCTGTGTCAAGCGAGGAGGAACAGCAACAGCAAATCTCCGAGGCTGACGAGCGGCGTGCGAACCAGCGGAAGCAACAGCGGCTTCACACGGGGCGTCAAGAGGTTGGCGGTTCGGAAGAGGATGCGCGTCGCGCGGCACAAGCTGCAGCCGTGCAACAACAGCAAGGGGCTGTGAACCATACGCCTATCCGTCGCGATCCGAAGATTGGTCGAAACGACCCTTGTCCGTGCGGTAGTGGCAAAAAGTATAAGAATTGTTGTGGTGCAAACGAACAGGTTTCTTAACTTTGCAGTAAACGAAGGTGTGAGAAGCACGTTCACCATCTCTAGACATTCACACAAAACGTTGTTATGAATCTGATGACCGACCTCCGCGCCGATGTTGCGGCAGCACTTCAAGCCCGCCTCGGTGCAGATGTTGACCTCGCCCCGCTCGCGTTACAGACGACGCGCGAGGAGTTTGAAGGGGAATATACGCTTGTCGTTTTTCCATGGATTAAGCTCGCTCGTACCAAGCCAGAAGTCTTGGCAGAAGAACTCGGCAAGTGGCTTGTGGAGCATTCTGATAGGGTCGTGGGGTACAATGTCGTGAAGGGCTTTCTAAACCTTTCGCTTAGCGACGATTGTTTAGCCAAAGGGCTTTTTGAGGCCTATAAGACCCCAGACTGGGGGTGTGCTCCTAAGACAGGGCGGCGCGTGATGGTCGAGTATAGCTCGCCTAATACCAACAAGCCGCTCCATTTGGGGCACGTGCGCAACAACCTCTTGGGGTGGTCCGTGAGCCGAATTCTTGAGGCTGCGGGGACGGAGGTCGTGATGGCAAACTTGGTGAACGACCGCGGCATCCATATCTGCAAATCGATGATTGCATGGTTGCACTTCGGTAACGGAGCGACCCCAGAGTCTACGGGCACTAAGGGAGATCATTTCGTGGGCAACTATTACGTTCGTTATGACCAAGCCTATCGTGAGCAGGTGAAAGCCTTGCAAGCCGATGGCGTTTCTGAGGACGAGGCTAAGAAACAAGCGCCGATTCTACTCGAGGCGCAAGAGCTCCTGCGTAAGTGGGAGGCTAATGACCCAGAGACGCGCGCGCTGTGGGAAAAGATGAATGGGTGGGTCTACGCAGGGTTTGATGAAACCTATCGGGCGCTCGGCGTACACTTTGACAAGGTCTATTACGAATCGCAAACCTACCTCTTGGGAAAGAAGATCGTAGAGGATGGGTTGCAGCGTGGTATTCTCCAACGGCACGATGATGGGTCGGTGTGGATAGACCTCCGAGATGAGGGGCTTGATGAGAAGCTTCTCCTTCGTTCGGATGGGACGTCGGTTTACATGACCCAAGACCTAGGGACGGCAGTAGAGCGCTTCCGCGAGTATAGTCTTGACGACATCGTATATGTGGTGGGGAACGAACAGGAGTACCATTTTCAAGTCTTGCGTAAGCTCTTGGGGCGCTTGGGCTATTCGTGGAGTGAGCGTATTTTCCACCTGAGCTATGGTATGATTACCCTCCCCGAGGGGAAAATGAAGTCGCGTGAGGGGACGGTGGTTGATGCCGATGACCTGATAGTTGAGCTTATCGCAGAGGCTACACGTATTGGTCAGGAACAGGGCAAGGCTGCGGAGTTGGATGTGGCTACGGCTGCTGAGATCTACCGACAGGTCGGGCTCGGTGCGCTTAAGTACTTTATGCTCAAGATAGACCCTGTGAAGGGGATGCAGTTTAATCCGAAGGAGTCGGTCGATTTCAATGGCAATACGGGACCTTTCTTGCAGTATACGTGTGCGCGAGCGCAATCGATACTGAACAAGTTACCCGAGTTGTCGAAGACCGTGTGTGGGCTCTCTGAGCCGATCGTTGGTACATCCTTTAACCGTTACGAGCGTGTGGTGTTGCTCGCCTTGCATGAGTATGGGCGTGTGGTCGCTGAGGCGGCAGCTAAGCTGAGCCCTGCTGTGGTGGCGAACTATGTCTATGACCTCGCTTGTCGATTTAACCAGTTTTATCACGAGTGTCCCATTGCGCGCGAAAGTGATCCGAAGGTGCAGCAACAGCGTTTATTGCTTACTTCTACAACGCTCAAGGTGTTACGCAGCGCCCTCCTATTACTCGGCATTGAGACACCAGAACAGATGTAACCCCGCCCAAGACGGGGGATTTTATCCTACTTCTTATCCCTATCTTTGATTTTAAGGAATGAATTACCAGGAGACCATCGCTTATCTGGAATCCTCTCTCCCTATGTTTCACCGTACAGGTGCAGCCGCTTACAAAGCGAATTTAGACAATAGCGAAGCACTCGACATGTATGATGGTGCGCCCCACCAGTCTTATCTTTGTGTACACGTCGGGGGCACGAACGGCAAGGGGAGTGTCTCTCATACATTGGCAAGTATTTTGCAGTCCGCGGGTTATAAGGTCGGGCTTTGCACTTCGCCGCATCTTATAGACTTCCGCGAACGTATCCGTATCAATGGGGAAAAGATCTCCGAAGAGTATGTGGTGGAGTATGTAGAGAGTCACCGCGAGTTCTTTGAAGAGATCGAACCCTCGTTCTTTGAGATGTTCGTCGCCCTCGCTTTCAGCTATTTTGCAGATCAGGGGGTGGATATTGCGGTAATAGAGGTGGGGCTTGGAGGACGTCTAGACTCTACCAATATTATACAGCCCATCTTGAGTGTTGTGACTAACGTGAGTTTAGACCATACCGATCTGCTCGGGAATACGATAGAGGCGATAGCTAAGGAAAAGGCGGGCATTGTCAAGTTGGGTGTGCCCGTTGTCGTGGGCGATGCACGCGGTCCTGTGCGGGGTGTTTTTGCGGCGACAACGGCTGCGATGCAGACGTCGTTCTCGGTCGGTTCGAGCACTTGGAAATGTTTAGACCAGCACTTGAGCGAGGATGGTAAGCTTCAGCATTTTTCTTTTGAGCATGCCTATAAGAACACGCGTATAGAGTTTGATACGGATCTCCTTTCCGCGGTTCAGTCATGGAATTTGTCGACTGTACTGAGCGCGGTCGATCAGTTGCGTGCTTACGGTTGTGCCATTTCGGAGGAGGCATTTAAGGATGGGCTTCGTCACGTGGTAGAGCGGACGCATCTTTTAGGTCGTTGGCAGTGGCTGAGCGAGAACCCACGGATTGTCTGTGATACGGGGCATAACGTGGAAGGCGTGCGCTGTGTCGTAGCACAATTGAACAACACCCCTCATAAGAAACTACGTATCGTGCTGGGACTAACGGGCGATAAGGACATCGATGGGATTTTGGCGCTTTTGCCCAAAGACGCCGTTTATTATTTCACCCAAGCGAATGTGCCGCGTGCGCTTAAGGTGGGCGACCTGATGCAGCGCGCTTTGCCACACGAACTTAAGGGACAAGCTTTTGCCACCTCGGCAGAGGCGCTTGCCGCAGCAAAGCAAGAGGCTGAGCCAGAGGATCTCATCTTTGTGGGAGGAAGTACCTATTTGGTGGGCGAGGTGATGGCACATCTAGGGGTGGCGAATTAAATAATCTCTTGTTGCGCATGGCGTTCCGTTGCTCTCGCTTTTATCATTTTGTGATGCCTGTTGTGGTCTGGGGGAGTCTCCTTTCTCTCCTCCTGCTAGGAGTGCTGGGCTGTACGGAAAAGCGAGCGATGCACGAGGAAGTGCTTGTACAGGTGGGCGAACATGCGCTTTTGCGAAGGGACTTACCAGTGGATCTGTATCAAGGAAAGTCGTCGCAGGATAGCGCCACGGAGGTGAAACATTACCTCGAAACGTGGGTGCGCAGTACCCTCTTGTACCTCTATGCAGAGAAGGAGATGGGGAAGGATAATCCGAAGGTCGAGCGTCAGGTGGCAGACTTTCGTCGTTCGCTCTATACGCAGTCATTTGAAAGTGAGTATGTGCTCACGAACCTTGATACGACCGTTCTTGAGTCGGAAATGGAGCGTTTCTACGAGGAAAATCAACCGCTCTTTGCGCTTAAGCGACCGCTGGTGAGGGTGCTCTTGCTCTCAATCCCAGAGGCGAGTCAGCACCTTGCGGAGGTGAAACGACTTTATACATTGCCGCTCAACGATGAGAATATGCAGCGACTCTCGTCGCTCTCCATGAAGGCGGGGATACAGTTCCTTTTTACGCCCGAGACGTGGCAGTCGCTAACTTCCCTTGCTAAGTACCTGCCAGCAGATCTCAACCTTGCGGTAGATAATCGTCGGGTGCGGCATGCAGAGTTCTCAATTGATGGGTTGGTTTATTTCCTCGCCTTTCAGGAGTGGAAGGCTGTGGGGGATATAGCTCCTTTCAACTCGGTAAAGAACGAGGTGCGGAGTATTATCCTCAATCGTCGGGAGGTAACCCTCGTGCGTGAACTCGAAGAGCGTATTGCCAACGAGGGTAGGGCGCAGGTGAAGTGGGCGGAGCGTTGAGCTTGAAGCTCTCTCTCTGGTACACTGTTGAGTTACCGCCTGTTGCGTTTGTGTGCTAAGCGTGCCTAGCATACGCCCTTTTATCGTTTGTCTGTGAGGTATCGGGCGTATGTGTAGAAAAATAGCCAGCATACCCTTTTTGCTTATTTTTGTCCTACAGACGAAGGGCTAAAGGACAATCATGAGCAGTGCAGAACAACTAGCCCCAGTTTATTTCCTTATCCTTGACCGACAAATCAGAGTCAACCTAGGAGCAGGAAAGGACATTACTACTACTGAGTAGTGCAGTGGAAAACGGACAGGAGGACGATCTGCTCCGATTCCCTAACAATAGTTTCCTCCTCCCCGCCTATTAGTAAGTTCCATCCCGTGATGGACGGGGCGCAAACTCTTTCACTTATCTAACACTATGACCGCCAACCCATTGCATGGGTGGAACATCTTATTGTCGGACTGGAACCTAGAGTTGGATACAAAGCTGTAAACTTTGTATCCAACAAACGATGACGATGAAAAGAATATACGGTCTTGTCACTGCAACGCTCCTAGTGCTGTTGGTGTTTGCCACTTCCAAGACAAGGGCAGAGGGGTATGGACTAAATATCGCAGGGGTATCAGTAACCTCTGGGAATTGCAATAAGCTGAACACGATTGATGGCGTTCGCGGCGAGTTGAAGTACGACCACGCCTCGAAGACCCTAACCCTAAAGAACGTCAAGATCACACCGCCAAAGGGTAAGATCGCTATCGAAAACACGAGTGCGTCGGACTTAAAGATCGTAGTCTCTGGGAACAACGAGCTCTCGGCGAACAACGCTGACGGTCTTGTCTTCCGTGCCTCTACGACTATAACAGGCGAAGGGAAGCTTATGGTGAAAACAGAGGGGAATAATTCTGCTGTATATGTTTATGGAGAGATTACACTGACCGTTGAAAATACGACCCTCTTCGCTGAAGGCAATAATGGTATTTTGGGGCATAAAATTTTTTTTACGTATGGGAAGCTCATTGTCCGCAACGCTACGGTGGATGCTAAAGGAAGGGATGGGCATGCGATTATTGATCTTGATGAATTTTACCTAGAGAAAAGTAGCTTCGTCGTGCCCGAAGGCGGAGCATGGGACGCTAACCAGCATGCGGTAATGGCTGGGAACACAAAGGCAAAAAAGGCGAGAATCGAGCCGAATTACGGGTTCTATATCGCGGGGGTGGCCGTGACCTCTAAGAACTGCAATAAGCTGAACACGATTGAGGGGGTTCGCGGCGAGTTGAAGTATGACCCTGCCAAGAAGCTCTTGACGATGAGGGATGTGAAGATTACATTTCCAGAGGAAAAGAATAAGATTGCTATTGAAAACACGGAGGTACCAGACTTAAAGATCGAGGTGTTGGGGAGCAACGAGATGATTGTGAGCGGTGTTGACGGTCTTAGCTTCGGCGTCTCTACGACTATAACAGGCAATGGGAAGCTTACGGTGAAAACAGGGTGGTATCATGCTGCTGTATATATTCGTAAAGGTGCTACACTGACCGTTGAGAACACCACCCTCGATGTCGAAGGCGAGAATGGCTTCTTTGGTCAAGATGGGCGTAACGGAACTCTCGTTATCCGAAACGCTACGGTTTCGGCTAAAACAATACATAAGGGGTATGCTATTACTGATCTCAAGGTCTTGAATCTAGACAAAGCGCATATCGTCGACCCCGAAGCGGGGGAGTGGCACTATCCCGGGCATGTGGTTACGAATGGCGGCGATCTGAATCAGAAGGCAACTTTTGTAAAGATTGAGCCGTTCTACGAGTTCCATATCGCAGAGAAGGCAATAACCTCGGGAAACGTGGACAAGCTGGATAAGATCTATGGGGTCACAGTCCCCACAGATGGCATGTTGAAGTATAATACTGCGACGCGTACCCTGACCATGAAGAACGTAAAGATAACCCCGCGGTTTAAAAAGAACGCTATCGTAAGTGTCGGGACATCAGACTTGAAAATAGAGGTGTTGGGAACGAATGAAATTACTACCGACTGGGCTGATGCTCTTAGCTTTGGCACTTCTGCGACCATAACAGGCGAAGCAACCATTACGGTAACGACCGAGGATGGAGGTAAGACGGCATCGTGTACGGTGAGAGTCAATCCCGTAAAGGTCACAGGCGTCACCCTCGATAAGACAACCCTTACGTTCACTATAGGCGACGCTGCGCAAACCCTTACGGCAACCGTAGCCCCTGAGAATGCTACGAACAAGAAGGTTACATGGACAAGCAATAAAACAGATGTGGCTACGGTAGATGAGAACGGCAAGGTGACTGCAGTCGGCGTGGGCGAGGCAACTATTACGGTAACGACCGAGGACGGAGGTAAGACGGCATCGTGTACAGTGAAGGTCAACGCTAAGCCAGATACTCCGACTGCCGTAACAGAGGTCACTCTCGATAAGACTACCCTTACGTTCACTATAGGCGACGCCGCGCAAACCCTTACGGCAACCGTAGCCCCCACGAACGCTACGAACAAGAAGGTCACGTGGACAAGCAGTAATGCCAAGGTAGCCACCGTAGCGAACGGCACGGTAACTGCAGTCGGCGTGGGCGAAGCTACCATTACGGTAACGACCGAGGACGGAGGTAAGACGGCAGCGTGTCGGGTAAAGGTAAACGCTAAGCCAGATACTCCGACTGCCGTAACAGAGGTCACCCTCGATAAGACAACCCTTACGTTCACTATAGGCGACGCCGAGCAAACCCTTACGGCAACCGTAGCCCCCGCGAATGCTACGAACAAGAAGGTTTCGTGGACAAGCAGTAATGCCAAGGTAGCCACCGTAGCGGACGGCAAGGTAACTGCAGTCGGCGTAGGCGAGGCAACTATTACGGTAACGACTGAGGACGGGGGGCATAAGGCAGCGTGTCGGGTAAAGGTAAAAGCAAAACCCGCAGATACGCCCAAACCGACCCCAGAAGCCGTAGAGGATGTAATCCTTGCCCGTTTGGAAGTATCGCCGAACCCGTTTACCACCCAGTTGCGTATCGTAAACCCAGAGGGCATTGCTGTGAGTTACGAGCTTGTAAACCTTACGGGGCTTGTACTTCGTAGGGGAGTGTTAGCAGGCTCTGACACGATGGTTGATACTACAGACCTTCCCACAGGGCTCTATTTCGTGCGTCTAACGGGCGAAAATGGCGCGAAACGCGTACTAAGGGTATTCCACTACTAGAGAGTTGTTTTTGTAAGGAGAATGAGGGTGTGTCGCGCATTGTGACATGCCCTCTTCTTTTTTTCATTACCTTCGTGCTAATGAACACGGGGGCGGGCTTACACACTTTTACAGACACTACCCCTAGCTTTTTGCTTATTTTTGTCCTACAGACGAAGGGCTAAAGGACAATCATGAGCAGTGCAGAACAAAGAGTAGAGTTACAGGCAGCGATCTGGAAGATTGCGAACGACGTACGCGGAGCGGTCGACGGGTGGGATTTTAAGCAGTTTGTCCTCGGGACGCTCTTTTATCGCTTTATTAGTGAGAACTTCACGGCTTATATGGAGGCGGGCTCTCCTGAACTAGATTACGCTGCGGAGAAGGATAGTATCATCACGGATGCGCTTCGGGATTACGCAATTCGTAGCAAGGGCTATCTCATTTACCCCTCGCAACTTTTTGCCAATGTACTTAAGACGGCTTATTCTAATCCGAACCTTAATACCGACCTTTCGGCAATCTTCCGTGCAATAGAGAACTCGGCAATCGGCTATGACTCGGAAAAGAATATTAGGGGGCTGTTTGCTGATTTTGATACCACAAGCACGCGCCTTGGTAACACGGTGGCTGACCGCAATCGTTGTCTTGCTGCGGTACTCAGTGGCGTTGGAGAGGTGAACTTTGGTAAGTTTGAAGAGCACCATATCGATCTCTTTGGAGACGCTTACGAGTTCCTCATCTCGAACTATGCGGCGAATGCGGGCAAGTCGGGGGGTGAATTCTTCACGCCGCAGGACGTTTCAAAGTTATTGGCACGCCTAGCCCTTCATCAACAAACCACAGTAAACAAGGTTTATGACCCAGCAGCGGGGTCGGGCTCGCTACTCTTGCAAGTGAAGAAACAACTGGGTGAGAATGCGATAGAGGAGGGGTTCTTTGGACAAGAAATTAACCATACGACCTACAACCTAGCGCGGATGAATATGTTCCTCCACGAGGTCAATTACGACAAGTTCTCCATAGCGCTAGGCGATACCCTCACCGCACCACAATTCGTTGAGGAGAAGCCCTTTGATGTCATCGTATCCAATCCCCCTTACTCCATCACGTGGATAGGAACTGACGACCCCACCCTTATCAACGACGACCGCTTCGCACCTGCGGGCGTGCTCCCGCCGAAAAAGAAAGCAGATTTCGCTTTTGTACTTCATACTCTGCATTATCTTTCAGCACGCGGACGGGCGGCGATTGTCTGTTTCCCTGGCATCTTTTATCGCGGAGGCGCAGAGCAGAAAATCCGTAAATATCTGGTCGATAACAACTATGTGGAGACTATCATTGCCCTCCCCGATAGGCTCTTTTATGGTACGTCTATAGCAACCAACATTCTTGTACTTTCCAAGCATAAGGAGAGCACAGAGATTCAGTTTATTGATGCGATCTCCGAGCAGTTTTACAAGAAGGATGTGAACAACAATATCCTCACCGAAGAGCACATTACAGCGCTCCTTGAGATCTTCGCCTCCAAGCAAGCCCTGCCCAATATTGCAACCTCGGTAGACTACCGAACGATTGTAGAGAACGGCTACAACCTCTCGGTAAAGACCTATCTGGGGGAACGAACTGTGGTGCAAGAAACGGAGGCGGAAGAGGAGACCGATATCCGTGAACTCAACACAACGATAGAGGAGATTGTAAAGAAGATCGACACGTTACGCACAGACATTAACGAGCAGATCCGTGCTGTTGAACATTTAGCTAGGAGAGCTTTGTAAATTGGCGGAGGCGAGACTATGTGCGCTAAAAGTGTCATTGCAGAATCTAACCACTATATCGTTCTTGACGAGTATACCGAGTACCGCGAGAGTAATACCGCCTATCAAACCGAGGCGGATCTCGAACGCGAGTTCGTTGCCGACCTGAAAAAGCAGGGCTACGAATACCTCAATCTAAAGAGCCCAGCAGATTTGCTTGTCAACCTACGTCGGCAGCTCGAGGCGTTCAACAATGTAGTATTTTCGGACGCGGAGTGGGAGCGGCTTCTAACAGAGTATCTTGACAACCCCTCCGACACGCTGATAGAGAAAACAGAGAAGCTCCACCACGACGATGCCTACCAGTTTCGCTTTGACGACGGACGGGAACAGAATATCCGCATCGTAGATAAGACCAACGTCGCACTCAACAAGCTACAGGTGCTCACGCAGTTTCAACAAGAGGGGACGCAGCGCAACCGCTACGACGTGACTATCCTAGTCAATGGGCTGCCAATGGTGCAAATCGAGCTTAAGAAGCGTGGGGTGGCTATTCGCGAAGCATTCAACCAAGTGCACCGTTACGCCAAGGAGAGCTTTAACGCAGCGAGCTCGCTCTTTCGTTACCTGCAGCTCTTTGTCATCTCAAACGGTACGGATACGCGCTATTTTTCCAACACCGTAAATCGCGACAAGAATAGCTTTGACTTCACGATGCATTGGGCACGTGCGGACAATACGCTCATTAAAGACTTGAAGGATTTTACCGCAACCTTCTTCCAGCGCAATACCCTCCTGCAAATCCTCCTTACCTACTCCGTTTTTGACACGACGAAGACGCTTCTTGTGATGCGCCCCTATCAGATAGC
>CAJPTV010000024.1 GCA_905373665.1 Bacteroidia bacterium | reverse complement strand
CTCTTTACGTTTTCCTGAATTCCATCCCCTTCTCCACATGACAAATTAGGAGCAGATTGTAGGCAGACGGCAGACAGACCCTAGGCAGACGGCAGGCAGACTGTGTTTGCATAGCCTCTTTTTTTTATTTTTCACCCCCTTCGCACCTCCTATTTTATATGACTTCCTTTATTTCTATAGTCGCGATATTTACTATTTCGTTATTAAAATAGGCTTTTATGTTTTCCTAAATCTACCAACTCGTGCCGCCTATTTCTACCCGCCTTTTTTGCCCCCCTCGATACCGATTTTGCCCTGCCTTCCCATCGAAAACTGTGAGGGTGTGTCAAAACACAACTCTCCTGTCCCCTGTAGGGGTGTAGCGTGCTTTCGCCCGCAACTCGCGGCAATGCCGCGCCTTGATCATTATCTCTACGCCTCTCCTTCACCACGGGCCGTCCGCCCTTAGGACCGCCCTTAGCGCCGCATAAAGAATCGATGCGAAAAATGGTGTTGTGTTTTGACACACCCCCGCAACTCGGCACAACGTGCCGCCTTCTCGCCCAACGGGCGCAATAAAAAAAATACCGATTAAACCCCGCCGTATGGCGGTGGTGGGTATTTTTAGCCCAGGGTTCAACCCTGGGACATGGCGCACCGCGCCATCAAGACCCGCGCCTTGGTGATTAACATTTACCCTCTCCTCCACCACGGGCCGTCCGCCCTTAGGACCGCCCTAGTGATTTGCCTTTACCGCACATTGCGCCCACTGGGCGGCGCGCCCTTAGCGCCCACGGGCCGTCCGCCCTTAGCACCGCCCTGAGCACCTTTTTCTACCTTTGCCCTAACGATCTTCTAGGGCAGATGAACAGAAAAAAGAGCCTTCGGCGTGCCGCGAGTCTGAAATATAGCCACGCCTTTATGCATTTGTTGCGTGCTACACTACTAAGCTTTCTTGTGGCAATCGGGGGGCTCTTCCTCTTTCGCATTATCTTGTTGTGCGTACAAGGACAAGATCTCCTTACTTCGGAGTGGGTTGCCGACCTCCTCGCCATGGCATGGATGGGGCTTCGCTTCGATGCAAAGATGTTAAGCACCTGTTTCCTCCTTCCTCTCCTTCTTTTTCCGTTCGCTTATCTCTTCTCTGGGCGTACTATGCCGCAGGTATGGGTGCGACGCGTATGGGTGGGGATAGAAACGCTACTCTTCGTAGGGCTTTGGCTGATTTGCGTAGTCGACTACTACTACTTTTCTTTCTTTCATTCCCACTTTGACGCGACCGCCTGGGGGCTCATCGATGATGATACGACGGCCGTACTCAAGTCGATAGTGTCAGACTTTCCCGTCCTGCGTGTCTTCTTATTGACGCTTATAGTGGCTACGGGCACGGCACTATGGGGAAGTTATTGGATGCGCATTCCCTACAGGGCGAAATCCCCCTCTCGCTTCCTAGTGCGGATTGGGCTAACTCTCGGCTGCCTAGCGGGGCTCTTCCTCCTAGCACGGGGCACGCTGGATACACATCCCTTGCGGGCTATACATCTCAACGTATCGCGACAAGCGCTGATCAATCAGCTTACCAATTCGCCACTCTTTGCCCTCTACGATGTGTTAGCACACGCCGAGGAGTATAAACTAGAATTGGATACCGAGGTCATTCTCCGTCGTTGGGGCTTTCATAGTGAAACCGAGGCGGTGAAAGCCTATTGTGGGATGGCAGATGCTGCAGCTACTGCCCCCTCCGCTTCTCTATTTGCCCCCTGTGTGGAGCTAACGCCGTGTCGCGATTCCCTGCGTCGCCACTCCCCCCACGTGGTCTTTTTACAAATGGAAAGCATGGGGAGCTACTTCCTCCAGTTCCAACAAGACCCTTTTAACCTACTGGGGGCACTGCGCGAAGAACTCCCCTACGGCTATTGCTTTACCCATACGCTCAGCGGCGGGAGTGGTACACTAGCAAGTTTAGAGGAGCTCCTCTTCGGTATCGTACAAGGCCCCGTGGCACAATCTTCCCATTTTCGTACTCCCCTCCCCTACTCCGTAGCTAAGGTTTTTGGGCAACAAGGCTACACTACACGCTATGTCTCGGGGCAACGTCTCGGGTGGCGCAATGTGAAGAACTTCCTCACTGCACAAGAATTTGACTACGTGGAGGGCGAGCGCGAGCTCCGCGACTATGTCGCACCCACCGCTGCCGAAGGAACATGGGGATTGCACGACGAAGCACTCTTTGAACGAATCCTACAAGTACTTCGCACAGCAGAGCAGCCGCAGTTTATCTATGGAATGAGCCTCTCGCACCACACCCCCTACGATACGCCGTACACCGAGCATACGCGCGGGCTTCATATTCCCGATTCTCTGTGGCGCTTGATCGATATGCCCGAGGAGGTGGCGCGCAAGAGCTTTGCTGCCCTAGCTTACCAGAACGATCAGCTGGGGCGCTTCCTTAAGGCGGTGCGCGAGTCAGAGCTTGGCGAACGAACCATTATCGCTTTTACAGGAGACCACACCCTGAAGCAAAACCTCAAACATTGTGACGATCCCCTCAAGCTTTACGGTGTCCCTATCGTCTTCTTTGTACCAAAACAGCTGCTGCGGGGACGGGATACGGATACAGAACAGTATGCTTCGCATAACGATATCTTCCCTACCCTCTTTCATCTTGCCCTCTCTGGGGCGCGTTATTTCCGCACAGGGCGTAATCTTTTTGATCTTACCTCGCCACATCCCCGTGTGGCGCTCTATGATCGGAAGTTGCTTCTTGCCCCAGGGTATACCGTGGCGTTGAATGCTACGAACAAGCCGATGGCGGACGCTACTACTTCCCCTGCAGTATATGACTCGCTCTATCGTTTCGGGCGCGCTTACCATGCGGTAATGGAGTGCTTCGTGGCACACGAACTGCACAAAGATCCCGCCCTTGACTCCCTTTTTACCCCAGTGCCTTGCCCCAGTATCGATAGTGTGACGCTACCTAGAGGCATAATAAGCAGAGCTACTGAGGATGCGCACCGCCCGTAATGCCATCGCCCTTGGGGTGATGCAGCTCTCAAATGTGCTGGTGGCTTTGATCTTAACCCCGTACATTACCCGCATCTTTGGGACGACCCTCCTCGGTGTCAACTCCTTCGGGCTCTCCGTGGCTACGAACTTTTCCATCTTTGGGCTCTTTGGGATTCAGCTCTACGGCTTACGCGAAGTGGCACGGGTACGCGAGACCCCTACGCTACTACAAAGAGTCTTTGCGCGCTGCTTAACCTTTCAAGCCTTCTTTTCCTTGCTGGCGCTGTTAGGTTATCTTGTCTGGGTGTGGACTACGACCGATGGTTACGCCAGCTACTATCTCCTATTCGTGATCTTTTTGCTGAGCTCAGCAACGGATCTGACTTGGTTTTACGGCGGCTTTGAGCGTTTTGATCGTGTGGCGTTGCGTACCCTTGTCATGCGCCTAGGGGGGGCGGGACTAGTATTCTGGTGGGTAGATCGTGCAGATCAGCTAGCGCTTTTGATCGTATTGCAGCAAGGGGCACAGCTTTTGAGCAATGTCTTCTACTGGCTTCCCCTTTCTCGTTTCGGGGTGCGCGTTTCGTGGGCATCGCTGCGGGAGACCCTGCGGGCTATGTTTCGTCCCAGCCTTGGGGTCTTTTTGCCCATCCTGCTTACGACGTTGCTGCTTACCCTTGATCGAATCTTGCTAGGTTACCTTTCCACGAAAGAGGAGGTTGCGCTATACGATTATTCGGCACGCCTGCTTCGCATTGCGGTGATTATGGTCTCCGTACTGGGGAATGTCCTCCTCCCCCGTTATGCCCTTTTATGGAAAAAAGGGGAAAAAGAGGCGTTTCAGCGTATGCTTCGTCAGCAGCAAACCTATAGCTTATTGGCAGCGGGACTTGCGGGGGGAGGGCTCTTCACGATAGCAGCTCCCTTTTGTTCGCTTCTCTTGAGTGATGCCTTCGTAGGGGCAGCCGATATCTTACAAGCGATGATCTTTACAGTAACCCTAACGGGGCTCTCGTTTTACCATGCTGCAATGGCGATCGGGCGCGAACGGCGGGTGCTTTACGCCTTGCTCCTAGCGAGTGCAGTAAACTTTGGGGCAAACTGGTTTCTGATCCCTCTGTGGGGCGCATGGGGGGCAGCACTAAGTTATAACCTCACGGAGGTGTTGTTGCAAACCGTTTATATCATCATCTTGTGGGATGTACTTCGCTTCCGTTCCTTGCTACGAGATATCCTTTTACTCACTCCCCTACTCTTCGCACTATTATACCCCCTTTCTTACCTCCAAATGCCCTCACCTTGGGCTACGCTCTTCCTGCGAGGAGCTATCTTTGCAGGGGCGTATCTACTCGCTGTGCTATTACTGTTCCGTACTCCCCGTAGGGCTATTAAAGAGTTGATCTTATGCAGGAAAAAGAAACACGTACCGTCGGCGTGATCTTAGCGGCGGGAAAGGGGGAGAGAATGGGCGGGGAGATCCCCAAGCAGTTTCTCCTTTTGGAGGATAAACCCCTATTCCTGTATAGCGTGCTAACCTTCGCAGCTTCTACGCTGATCGACGAGCTTTGCCTAGTGCTCCCGCAAGGAAGAGAGCAAGCCTTGCGGGCATGGGTCGAGCGTTTTGTGAAGGAAAAGCCTGTCCGCTATGTCCTCGGTGGGGCGACACGTACCCTCTCTAGTTACAACGCATATAGCTATTACCGAGAACGAGGCGTGCGGGTCAACCTTGTGATACACGATGCAGCGCGTCCGCTCCTTTCGATAGTAGATCTTAATGCTGTCACTGCGGCGCTCGCTATTTCCCCAGCCGCTGTTTTAGCTACTCCGACTCCCGATACAGTCTATCAGGTTAACGAAGGGCATACTATTGTAAATATCCCCCCTCGTTCGTCGCTTTGGTGTGCTCAAACCCCCCAAGCTTTCCGTGCAGAGGTGTTAGAAAAAATGTACGCTTGCGAACCCAAAGATGCACAGCTTACCGACGATGTAGGGCTCATGCGTGCCGTAGCTCCTGACCTACCGATTCGCCTTGTAGAGGCTACTGAGCCCAACCCTAAGCTAACAACTGCGAAAGATTTACCATGGTTAAAATACCTGCTTGAGGAACGCAAAGAGCCCAACAAGGGGGAGTAAGGAGGAAAAAAATTAGGATAGTAAAGCACTATCTTTGCAGCTGGAAATGTTATTTAGTGGGAGTACCCACCCTCTCTAGGAGTCTACTTCCTTCCTCATTTTGGGTGTGATGCTCTGAACAAAGTATATCTCCCTTGCGTTCTCTTTGGAGATCATTCGTGCCAAAAGAACTGGGTATGGTCTTTGCAGAAGCTATGAATGGGTACAACGTGACCGTAGTGGCACGGTCAGAATTTTAACGCGCGTGTAGCGCAGTGGTGTATGGCAGGAGAAGTAATACGTGTGGGGCTCGACGTGGGGTCTACTACCCTGAAGGTCGTTTCCGTCGACAGTGCGGGACACGTCTTAGATACGTTTTATACACGGCACAATGCCGATGTCTCTGGAACCCTAGAGCGGGTCTTTTCAGAACTGGCGCGTAACCGTCAAGGGGAGCGCGTACAGCTCGCGGTAACAGGCTCTGCGGGGATGGGGATTGCCGAGCGTTGCGGCTTGCAGTTCGTGCAGGAGGTGATCGCCGCGTGTCGTGTGGCTGAAACGCACTATCCCGAGGCCGCGAGTTTGGTGGATATAGGGGGCGAGGACGCCAAAATGATCTTCTTCGAAGAGGGGCGTCCACCAGATATTCGTATGAATGGGAGCTGTGCCGGTGGCACGGGGGCTTTCATTGATCAAATGGCGGTGCTCCTCGGGGTAGAAGTCGAACGTCTGGGCGAATTGGCAGAACAAGCAACCAAGAAGCACCCCATCGCATCGCGTTGCGGAGTCTTCTCCAAGACCGATATTCAAAACCTTTTGGCGCGGGGTGCGAAGCGAGAGGATATTGCTGCCTCGATCTTCCATGCTGTGAGCGTGCAGGTATTGACTACGTTGTCGCGCGGGTATACGCTACGCCCTAAGGTTATTCTTTGTGGGGGTCCCTTCGCACACATAATCCCCTTACGAAAAGCCTTTCAAGAGGCTTCGGAGTTGTTGCCAGAAGATTTCATCATTCCCGAGTGTGTACAAGCCATCCCCGCATGGGGGACGGCGCTCCATGTAAAGCCCGAGGGGAAGAGCTATACTTTCGACGAACTCTTACAGCTCTTCAAAGATCAAAACCGCGTGAGCGTCGGCGTACGTCCTCGGGGCTTAACGCCGCTTTTTCGTGACGAAGAGGAGTATAATCGTTGGATCGACAGCAAGTCGCAGTATCGCCTTCCCGCTGCTCCCCTCTCTTCAGCCGCCAAAGGGGCGTGTTTTTTAGGCATAGATAGTGGCTCTACGACGACGAAGGTGATTGTGCTCAATGCACAGAAGCAGATCGTCTTCCGCGCCTATCGTAAGAATTCGGGTGACCCCCTCGGGGCTGTGGCAGCGAGTTTGCACGAACTCGTAACGCTGGCGGAAAAGGAGGGCGTTACCCTACAGATTGGCGGGAGTTGTGTCACGGGCTACGGAGAGGATCTCGTGCGCAAAGCCTTTGGATTAAACCTTGGTGTGGTAGAAACGATTGCCCATTACGTTGGGGCTGCCTATTTTGATCCCGAGGTCTCCTTCATCCTCGATATCGGGGGGCAGGATATGAAAGCCGCCTTTATCGATCAAGGCACGATTGCGCGCTTAGAGATCAACGAGGCCTGCTCATCGGGGTGTGGCTCGTTTATAGAGACCTTTGCGCGAAGCTTAGGGCAGGAGGTGTCAGACTTCGCCTCGGAGGCATGTAAATCGCTTGCTCCCTGTGACTTGGGGACACGCTGTACGGTCTTTATGAACTCACGTGTCAAACAGTCTTTGCGCGAAGGGGCTTCGCATGGCGACATCTCAGCTGGGCTGGGCTATGCCGTCGTTCGGAACTGTCTGAACAAGGTCTTAAAGATCAAAGATTTCAATGTACTAGGTAACCACGTGATGGTGCAAGGCGGGACGCTCCGTAACCCCTCCGTATCGCGTGCCTTCGAGTTGGAAACGGGGCGTAAGGTGATTATTACCGATGCGCCAGAGCTTATGGGAGCATTCGGCGCAGCACTCCATGCGGCACAAGAGGCTACTCTCAAACACTTCCCACAGCGCGAGCTCCACGACGTAGCGCACGTGGCAGAGCATACGACTAAGCTCGGCGGCTGTAAGGGCTGTTATAACCGTTGTGAGGTAACGACCTTTCAGTTTGAAAACGGAGAGATTTACTTTGCGGGGAATAAGTGTGAAAAGGTCTTTAGTAACCAAGGCGAAGCCCATAAACAGGGCGAAAATACGAGCGAGTGGAAATACAAACGCCTCTTTGACTATGGGAAAGCCCCAGAAGGGAAGGTGCTAGATCAGAGCGGTAAAGATCAAAAGCCTGCCTCGCTCGTTATCGGTATTCCCCGCATCTTGGGGATGTACGAACACTTCCCCTTCTGGTATACCCTCTTTACTGCGTGTGGGATGGAGGTGAAGGTCTCGGCAGAGTCCACCATTCGTGTGAGCGAAAAGGGGGCACACACCGTGATGTCAGACAACGTCTGCTTCCCTGCCAAGATCGCTCACGGCCATGTCCTCGATTTGGTAAAGCGTGGGGTCGATCGTGTCTTTGTTCCCTTCGTGGTCTATGAGGCGAAGGAGGTGACCGGCGTAAGCAATAGTTTCAACTGCCCAGTTGTTTCGGGCTACTCCGAGGTATTGCGTAGTGCGCTGAGTGGTCATCTCCCTGAGGGGGTAGAGATTGATGCCCCCTCGATTAGCTTTAAGGACACAGGTCTGTTGAAAAAACAGTGCTGGGAATACCTTAAGCAGGTAGCGCGTGGGCGTTTTGATCTTTCAAAGACGCGCTTTGATAAGGCATTTGCTGCTGCGACGACTGAGCAAGAGCACTTCTTTGCTGAGCTCATTGCGAAGAATCGGGCAGTATCAGACAAGGCACAAGCCGAGGGGCGTACGCTCGTGATGTTGGCAGGACGCCCTTACCATGCCGACCCATTGATACAGCACAAGATTTCGCAAATCATCACCGAGTTTGGCGTAGACGTCGTAACCGAAGATTTGGCGCGTCGCGATGCACTCGACCCGAAGGCTTCGGTCAGTGTACACCAATGGGGCTTTACAAACCGCATTGTGGCGGCAGCACATTGGACGGCAGTAGCGCCACAGAATGTGCATTACGTGCAAATCACCTCCTTCGGTTGTGGTCCAGATGCTTACGTAGTGGACGAGGCTACGGAAATTCTTCGTCATGCAGGGAAGACGGCGACGGTACTCAAAGTTGACGATGTGAGCAACGTCGGGTCGCTTCGTCTACGTATCCGCTCTTTGATCGAAAGTTTGAAGCTCAGAGAGGAGGGGGCGGCTACGCAAGAAGAGGCTACCAAGCCCATCAAACATGCGGTCTTTGAAGAGAAGGATCGACACCGTACGATCTTGATGCCGTGGTTTGGCGACCCCTATTCTCCCTACCTCCCTACCCTGTTCGAGTTGGCGGGGTATAAGGCGGTAAACCTTCCGCCTAGTTCGGAGTCTACGGCTGTTTACGGGCTGCGCTACAGCAATAATGAGATCTGTTACCCCGCAACCCTCGTCGTTGGGGACTTTATGCAAGCCATTGCGCGTGGACAGTATAAGCGTGAGGAGGTGGCTTTTGGGATTACCCAGACGGGCGGACAGTGTCGTGCCACGAACTACATTTCTTTGGTAAAAAAGGCTTTGCAGCAGGTCGGGTTAGACGATGTGCCTGTCATTGCGGTTTCTACGGGGGCGGGCGAGTTTAACGAACAGCCTGGCTTTAAGATCCCATGGAAGAAGCTTGCCTTGCCTCTTGTAAGAGCGTTAGTCTATGCCGACATCATGTCTACGCTTTTCCAAGCTTCGCGTGTGCGTGAACGGAAAGAGGGGATCGCACAAGCGCTCTTTGACAAGTATACGAAGCTCGGGGTGATGGCGCTCAAGCGTGGTGAAACCAAGCGCATGTATGAGTTCTTGGATCGTGCTGCAGCAGAGTTTAACCAAGCGATAACGCCTAAGGATATGCCTCGGGTGGGCGTCGTCGGGGAAATCTTTGTGAAATATAATCGCTATGCGAACCGTGGCGTGGTCGATTGGCTCGCCTCGCAAGGGATCGAGCCCGTAGTACCTGCCCTATGTGAGTTCTTTCTCGAAGGGCTGGCAAGTGCGCCTGTCCGCGTGAAGGATAAGATAGAGAAGTCCTCGTTTGGCGTCTCGATCCTCCCAATCATTGAGAATATACTCTTTAGGGTGATTCGGAAGATGGAGAAGCACGTAAAGTCCTTCCCCTTCTATCGTCCGATAGGGATGCCGAGCCACGAGGCGGAGATGGCTTCTTCGGTCATCAACCTGAACGCACAGTTTGGCGAAGGGTGGTTAATACCCGCTTCGTTTGTGCGCTTCGCTAAGGAGGGAATTAACAGCGTGGTTTGTCTTCAGCCCTTCGGCTGTATAGCCAACCATATCGTAGCCAAGGGGATTGAGCGTAAGGTGCGGGAACTTTATCCCAACCTTAGCCTTCTCTTCCTTGACTTGGATAGTGGGGTGAGTGAAGTGAACTTCTTCAACCGTCTTCACTTCCTCAAAGAGAATGCGAAGGCGATGATCGCTCCCTCCGTGCTAACTGGGGCACAACCTGTGGTGGGCTAGGATAGGGTAGCCTTCGTGGCAGATTTTTTATCTTTGCTGACAAACGAACACAATCTGTCGAGTACTATGTATGCCGTGGTTTTTGATCTAGATACGAATTGTTTGAAAGAGTGTGCCGAAGACATCTCTTACAACAATTGCTATGCATTGGTGAGAAACTTCCTAATGAAGAATGGCTTCTCTCATCCGCAGGGTAGTGTCTATTTTGGAAACAGCGATATAGATGCCGTGAAGTGTGTCTTAATTGTCCAGAAATTAGCCAAGGAATATCCGTGGTTTGCTACCTGCGTGAAGGATCTGAGAATGCTAAGAATAGAAGACAATAACGACTTACTTCCTGCCATTCAGTAGAGAGGAGAATGTGTCAAAATGTACATACCCCGTCCCCTGTAGGAAGGTGTGTCAAAACACGACTCTCCCGTCCCCTGTAGGGGTGTAGCGTGCTTTCGCCCGCAACTCGGCACTACGTGCCGCCTTGGTCATTATCTCTACGCCTCTCCTCCACCACGGGCCGTCCGCCCTTAGGACCGCCCTTAGCGCCGCAGCATGCTACGCCCTGATAATGAATCGATGCGAAAAGCGGTGTTGTGTTTTGACACACCCTCTTGTTGGTTTACCGTTACCCAACCTTGTTGCATAAACAAGGGCTATTCTCAATAACATTCATATAAACAAAGAAGAGACGATGAGAAAGAAATACTATACACTTCCCTACGGGCTGTTATCGGTGTTGTTGTTGATCTTCTTCCTCTCGCCCGCAATGGCAGAGGAATACCCGCTCGAAATCCTTGGGCAAAAGGTTACCGATGCGAATAAAGATAAACTACACGAAATCTCGGGCATTACCCCCAGTGCAGACGCCGAGTTTAGGTATCTCCCCGCAGAGAAAACGCTGGTGATGAAGAATATGGATATCAATGTGGCGGACAAAAGGATCATTACCAACACGGGCATTGATGGCTTAAAGATTCGCATCGCTGGAAAGAATACGCTAAAGTCAACGAAACTTCCGTGCCGCATTGATGCATCTACCTCTATAGAGGGCGATGGGGAGCTCTCTATCACTACGACGAGTGCTAATGCACCTGGGATCTTTATAACTAGTGCAACGACATTAACTCTTTCAGAGATTACCCTCAATGTGAGTGGTGGGAAATGGGGAATAGGTGGTAACAAGCAAGAGACCCTTGTTCTCAATGATGCCAGACTCAAGGCTCAGGGAACTGTCGGCGCTATTGACGATCTAGCGGCTCTTACCCTAAAGGATGCGAAAATCATCGTCCCACACAATGGTTCCTTTCAAGCACAAAAGCACGCCATAGTAGACCAGTATGGAACAAAGGTGACGACGGTGAATATCGAGGCTGTCTATGATCTTGACATCCTTGGGGAGCAAGTAACCAAAGCGAATTGTGACGATTTGAGTAAGATAAACCCTGCCGCTATAAAATTACACAGCGAAGGTCAGTTTGCCTACAATCATAAGAAAAGAACCCTCACAATAAAGAACGTAGAGGTAAAGGAGGCTGACGCAGATGTGATTACAAACAAGAAAATCTCTGACCTGAAGATTTTCGTGAGTGGAAACAATAGCTTGAAAACTCAGAAAACTGCCCTTGTACTTAATGCCTCTACTGCCCTCGATGGCAATGGTGCACTTTCGCTCCTTACGCCCAAAGCAGCCGCTATCTCTATCCAAAAAGAGTGTAGTCTTGAGATAAGTAACCTGACACTCAACGTCGAAGGGAAATGGGGGATTGTGGAACAAAGCGGAAGCGCGCAAGCTAAGAATCTTACAATCCGCAACACGACCCTAACGGTTAAAAGCTCAGACTACGCTATTGGCGATTTTAAGACTTTTAGCATCCAAGAGTGTGCTATTATAAAGCCAGAAAACGGAAAATGGGATGAGGGCAAGCACGCCATCGTAACCCCCGATGGAGAAAAAGCCAAAGAGGTAAAAATTGCTCTCATCAAGGTGGAAAGGGTAGAGCTAGAACCAAAGAGTTTGGAACGGAAAGTAGGCGAAGAGTGGACATTCACTGCTACGGTATACCCTACGAATGCAACGAATACCGACCTTAGTTGGTCTAGTAGTGACCCCAAGGTAGCGACGATAGACAACGGTCTGCTCAAGGCAGTAGGCAGGGGAAAGACGACCATCACCGTGACGACAAAGGACGGTGGGCATACGGACCAATGCGAGGTAACGGTAATAGAAACCTTCGTTCTTACAAAGAAAATCACGGGCGAGGGGACACTGACCCTTACTGATGCCGCAGATCAGCCGCTCACGCTCTCGGAAGTACTCTACGGTACGGTCGTAAAGGTCGTAGCAACGCCTGCGGAAGCGAAAGGCTATGTATTGAAGGAGCTCAAGGCGAACAATGTGCCTATTCAGAACAATACGTTCACGGTAACAGCAAATACGGAAGTAGAGGCTCTCTTTGCGCTCAAAACCTTTGCCATCGAACAGCAGATTACTGGCGAGGGTACGCTGACCTTTACTGACGAGTCTGATCAGCCCCTAACGCCCTCCGCAGTACCCTACGGTACGGTAGTCAAGGTCGTAGCGACGCCTGCGGAGACGAAGGGCTATGTATTGAAGGAGCTTAAGGCGAACGGTCTCCCTGTTCAGAACAATAGGTTCACGATGACGGCTGCTACCACAGTAATGGCACGCTTCGAGAAACAGACCTTTGCAGTTTCCTCCAGCGTAAAGGATAGCAAAGGGGGAACTATCCAACTGGATGGAGCATCGAATCTCAATGCTGTAGAGTATGGTACAGAGTTGCGCGTGAATACTACGCCCGATACGGAGAATGGCTACCAGCTGAAGGAAATATTGGTGAACGAAAATAGGCTGGCGGGCAATACGTTTACAGTAACCTCTGTAACGAAGGTCGAGGTCGTCTTTGAGAAGCAAACCTTTGCGGTGACTGCGCAGGTAAAAGATGCGACCGGGGGCTTTGTCGCTCTTTCTGGTGCTCAGAATCTGAAAGCTGTGGAGTTTGGTACAGAACTGACGGTGGTAACGATGCCTCAAGACGGCTTTTCGTTAAAACAGATACTGGTGAATGGTGAGAAGCTCGAGGGGAATACATTCGTAGTAAAAGAGACGATTGCTGTGACGGCAGAGTTTGAGAAAAAAGAGGGGGGCGCTCCTACGCCTAACCCTAATAAAACCTTTAGGGTAACCTTGACGCAAGCTGAGCACGGGACACTCGCCATCGAGGGCTATACTACAGAGACTTTGCAGCGTGTGCCCGAAAATACGGTATTGACGGTACTCGCAACCCACGAGGCGGGTTACCAGCTGAAGCACGTCTTAGTGAATCAGCAGCCCCTTGTAGGAAATAAGTTCACAGTGACCGCAGACACAGAGGTAACAGCGCTCTTTAAGAAGCAAACCTTTGCCGTTACTGCACAGGTAAAGAATGGGCTGGGGGGCTTTGTGGCGCTCTCAGGTGCGAACAACCTTGCGGAAGTAGAGGCGGGTACAGAGCTGACAGTAGTGACGATGCCAGCAAAGGGCTATGTGCTTGCCGAGGTACAGGTGAACGGCACTGCTCTTCCGAAAGGAACAATGACCTTTACCGTAACAGGGAAGAGCACGGTAACTGTTCTCTTTGAGAAGAAAGAGGATAAGGCGAGTGAACCGCAGGCAGTAGAGGATGCGCTATTGGCAGGTATCGTAGTAGCTCCGAACCCCTTTACCACGCAGCTGCGGATTGTGAACCCAGAGGGCGTCGCAGGACACTACGAGGTGGTAAATCTGATGGGGGCAGTACTCCGTTCGGGTGTACTTGACACGAACGAGGTCGTAGTGGATACAGAAGCCCTCCCCTCAGGTCTCTATTTCGTGCGTTTAGAGGCACAAGGAAACGCACAAAAGACCGTAAAGCTACTGAAGTAGCGTCTCGGCGTTAAGTATGTATACAAGAAGCCCTCTTGTCGTTTGGACAGGAGGGCTTCTTTGTATACTCTCCCTTGCCTTTCGTTGGCTTTATCGCTCCCCCCTTTCTTTTCCTAATCATTACCTTTTGCTACCTTTGTGCTTTACAAAGCCTAAAGATTGGTTATGAAACGTACAGTGGTTGTTGCCCTTGGCGGAAATGCGCTACTTAGAGGCAACCAAAAAGGAACGGTAGAAGAGCAGCTTGCGAATACCCTCGACACGATGGAGCACCTCGTGCCCCTACTCAAGGAGGGCTGCAATCTTGTGATCGGGCATGGAAACGGACCTCAGGTCGGTAATATCCTGATGCAACAGGCGGCAGGCGAAGAAACCTTCTCCATCCCTTCTATGCCCTTGGATGTTTGTGTGGCAGAGTCGCAAGGGTCAATTGGGTATATGATTGAGAGCGCCCTCCGTCAGGTAATGCAGAAGCATGGTATCTCGCGCGAGGTCTGTGTGCTCGTTAGCCCCGTCCTTGTTGACAAGCAAGATAAAGCCTTTGAGAACCCGACCAAGCGCGTCGGGAAGATCTATACCAAAGAGGAAGCTGATGCGCTGGCTAAAAGCCAAGGCTGGGTCTTTAAGGAGGAAGTCCGTACCACGGGCTCGGGTTGGCGTCGGGTAGTCCCCTCCCCCAAGCCGATGGAGGTGCTCAATGCTTCGCTCGTAAAGAAGTTGGCATCGGATGGGGTGATCGTGATAGCAGCTGGCGGCGGCGGAATCCCCGTAGCATATCGCGCAGACAAGACCCTCGAGCCTATCGAGGCTGTGATTGATAAAGATTCGGCAACCTCGCTCTTAGCACGCACTATCGGGGCAGAAGAGTTCTATATCTTGACGGACGTGCCGAACGTTTATATCAATTTCCGCAAGCCCGATGAACAGAAGCTCGAGAACGTGACCACTGCGCAGTTGGCAGAGTATACAGCTAAAGGGATGTTTGGTGAAGGGAACATGGCACCTAAGATTCAGGCAGCTGTCGACTTTGTGACCCACGGTGGAAAGGTGAGCGTAATCACCGATGCGGAAGCGTTGGGCTCGAACGGCGGGACGCGCATCTCCAAGTAAGAAGATTTTTCTAAGTAAGAGTTTTTCATTTTTATAACGTTAGATAGTCATGGCAGTCAATTTGCGGAATCGTCACTTCTTGAAGTTGTATGACTTCACTCCAGAAGAAATTCGTTTTTTCTTGCGCCTTGCAGCAGACCTAAAGAAGGCAAAATATGCAGGCACTGAGCAGCAACTCTTGAAGGGAAAGAATATCGTCCTCCTTTTTGAAAAGGATTCGACGCGTACCCGTTGCTCTTTTGAAACGGCTGCACACGACCAAGGTGCAGGGGTAACCTACCTCGGACCTTCAGGCTCGCAGATGGGGAAGAAGGAGTCTATGAAGGATACGGCTCGCGTCCTCGGTCGCATCTACGACGGGATTGAGTATCGTGGTTTCGAACAGTACAAGGTCGAGACCCTTGCACAGTATGCTGGCGTACCAGTATGGAACGGTTTGACCAACGAATGGCATCCGACGCAAATCTTGGCAGACTTCCTCACGATGCAGGAGCACATTGACAAGCCCCTCCGTCAGGTGAAGTTCTGCTACCTCGGCGATGCGCGCTACAACATGGGGAATTCGCTCATGATGGGTGCTGCAAAGATGGGGATGGATTATCGTGCTGCTGCGCCCAAGGCTTACTGGCCAGACCCCGCTATCTTGAAGATGGCTCAGGATGTGGCTAAGACCACGGGGGCTAAGATCACCATCACCGAGAACGTAGCCGAGGCTGTAAAGGGGTGCGACTTCCTCTATACCGACGTATGGGTATCGATGGGCGAACCTGCTGAAGCATGGGCAGAGCGTATCAAGCAGATGATGCCTTACCAAGTCAACGCTAAGGCTATGGAACTTACGGGGAATCCCGAGTGTAAGTTCCTTCACTGCTTGCCAGCATTCCATAACCGTGAAACGACGGTGGGCGAAGAAATCTTCCAAAAGTACGGCGCAGATGCTCTCGAGGTAACCGAAGAGGTATTCGAGTCACCCGCATCTATCGTCTTCGATGAGGCAGAGAACCGTCTCCACACGATTAAGGCGGTGATGGTTGCAACCTTGGGTAAGTAATTCATTCCATTTTAGTTAAATTGAGCCTCTTCGGTCGAGTACCGAGGAGGCTTTTTTTTGTTGTACCTTTGGCGATGTGTATTGTACATGTGGGAGAGAGTTGGCTTGAAAGAGTGCCTGAAAAATTGTTTTATCTTTATAGGGGATTATTGGTTGCTGTATGAAAGAAATCGAAGAATATAGAACGGATTTTTGGAAAGGTGGAAAAGAGTTACTAGAGACAGTCAGTTTCCCTAATGGTCTCTTACCATTAGGAGTGTTATTCCCGTTTCCTGCCCCAGCTTCTCCTCGTTTTACATTCATCGATCTGTTTGCTGGTATAGGTGGTTTTCGACTTGCCTTACAGAATTTGGGAGGAAAGTGTCTTTTTTCATCAGAGTGGGATAAGGCAGCGCAGCAGACGTACTATTCTAATTTTGGAGAGATACCATACGGCGATATTACTCGTGAAGAGGTTAAGTCTGCAATCCCTTTTAATTATGATTTGCTTTGTGCGGGTTTTCCGTGTCAATCGTTTTCTTTAGCGGGTAAAAAGCGAGGATTTGAAGAAGCAAGGGGCACACTCTTTTTTGATGTTGCTGAAATTCTTAGACGTACACAGCCTAAAGCCTTTTTTCTTGAAAATGTAAAGGGATTGATGATTCATGAGAAAGGAAAGACCCTTCAGACGATATTACGTATCCTCCGAGAGGAACTCGGTTACTATGTGCCAGAACCTGAGATAGTAAATGCTCGTAATTTTGGACTTCCACAGAACCGAGAACGCGTCTATGTCGTAGGTTTTCGTAAAGATCTAGGTGTCGATTCATTTTCTTATCCTTCAGCAACTGATACAAGTAAAACGTTTGCCGATATAAAGGAGCGAGTGGTAGTATCCTCGAAATACTATCTCTCCACGCAGTATTTATGTTCGTTAAGGGTACATAAAGAGCGTCATTTGTCTAAAGGTCATGGTTTTGGCTTTGAAATAATCCCAGATAATGGAGTCGCTAATGCTATTTTGGTAGGAGGAATGGGGCGTGAGAGAAATCTTGTCATAGATCAGCGTCTTACGGATTTCCGTCCTGTAACGAACATTAAAGGAGAGGTAAATCGTGAAGGTATTCGACGTATGACACCGCGCGAATGGGCGCGTTTGCAGGGTTTTCCTGACGATTTTCTCATACCCGTTTCAGATACAATGGCTTATAAACAGTTTGGGAATTCTGTTGCTATTCCTGCTATTCAAGCTACAGCTGTTGAAATACTAAAAAATATATTGTAATAGAGATGCCTCTGAGTGGGAATAAGGGAGAATGGAGTGAGATCTATGCTTTCTTACGCTTATTAGCGGAAGGTCTCTTGTATGAGGGGGATGAAAAAGGTAATCTTGAGAAGGACTTTTTTTATCCAATTGTTCGGATAATGCGTCAAGAAAGACGCGTACAAATGATTTACGGAATTGAAAAAGGAGACGTAGTAGTATGCAATGATGCTGGGGAGGAGTTGTTAAGGCTTCCCATGTCGGCTTTTTCAGAGAAAGCCTCAGATTTGTTTGAACAGATAAAAAGTAAACGTGGAACTTTCGCTTTGGCTTCCATTGAGAAATTTCTGTCTACAATTCATTGTTTTTCTATAAAAGCTCTTTCCACAAGTAAAGCGGATATACATATTGTGGTGCACGATCCTCGCACGTTGATAAACCCAGTACTGAATTTTAGTATCAAATCTCAGCTAGGAGGAGATGCTACTTTACTCAATGCGAGTCAATCAACCAATTTTATTTTTAATGTAAAAGGGATTGTGCTCTCAGCTCAAGATATTGCTAAGATCAATGCAATAGAGGGACGAAACAAAGTAATTGAACGCTACAAAGCAATACGTATGCGAGGAGGGCATTTAGTATACAGTCGTCCAGATAGTGCTGTTTTGTTATCAAATTTGAGGATGTTGGATGGAGATTTACCGCTCTTAATTGCATTGTTATTGTTAGAACAGCTAGACTCCAATTCTCCTTCACTTCCTGTTTTAATTGAGAGGATAGCCGATAGGAATATGTTGAGTTTACTAGAAGATAATGAGTTACAAACGTCGTATAGCTATAAAGTGAAGCACCTCTTAACATCGATAGCATTGGGAATGATGCCTGCTACTAAATGGAGAGGTATATTTGATGCGAATGGTGGTTATCTTGTTGTAAAGAAAGATGGGGAAATTGTATGTTACAACTTTTACAATAGGAATAAGTTTGAGGATTATCTTTTCCAAAATGCATATTTAGAAAGAGCTAGTACCACGAGGCATCAATATGCTCAACTTTACTATGACGAAAATGGAGCTCTTTCTTTTAAGTTGAATTTACAGATTCGGCTTAAATTAGGGGATAAAACTCCTTTACCATGCGCCGACCTCTGATCTACGTTCTCCATACCCTCTTCTTTTTCCTTTCCCTCCCGCTCCATGCGCAGTTCTATATGGATGGCGGGGAGTCGGCTTTTCTGCGCCGTAAGGAGCTGCGGGTAGAGAACTTTCGGATTATTTATCCCCTCGGGGCAGACTCCGCGGCACAGCGCGTGGCGGATGTCGTTAGGTATAACCTCCCTACTGTAAATCTGACCTCGCGCCGCGTGAACAACTTCCCCATCGTGCTCCGACACCGCACCACCTATAGCAATGGGTTTGTGGCCTGGACACCCGCGCGAATGGAATGTTATAGCATGTCGGCTGGCGAATCGGTGGAACCCACACCGTGGTTGACTCACCTCCTTTCGCACGAGCTACGCCACTATGCCCAGATGAATGCACTGAATTGGAATGCCCTCGGCACGCTAAGTTATTTCTTGGGCGAACAAGCCGTTGCCCTCGGCGCAGCCGTCACTCCGCGCTGGTTCTTAGAAGGCGACGCGATGTATTACGAAAGTGCGCATGGGCGGATCGGACGATTACACTCTGCGCTGACCTATCAACATTACCGCACGGAACTTCTCACGGGACAGCGCCTCTCGTATGACCAATATCTGAATGGGTCGTACAAGTATTTCGTGCCGACGCATTACGAATTTGGGGCGCTTATGGTGGCGCAAGGCTATGCACAGTACGGCGCGATGTTCTGGCCAGAGGTGCTTAACTATACAACGTGGCACGCCTATCGGATCTTTCCCTTCTACTTTGCGTTAAAGAAATTTGCTGGGCAGACGCGCCCACAGCTTTTTCAGCAAGCACTAGATGCCTTGGTGCAGAGGACGCGGGAAACGGACACTATCCCCGAGGTGCAGCGGAGGGGAAAATACCAGAGTCAACTCTATCCGCACTACTCCCCTACCACACAAAAGTACTATTACTTGCAACGGAGCTATGACGAGTGGCAAACTCTCTGTGCTAAAGAGGATTTACTCTCGAAAGACGCTATGCGAATAGCCCCTATTCGTAGCGTAAAAGGCTCTATTCGCTACTCGGATACGGTGGCAGCGTGGGTGCAATTGAACCCCAATCCCTTTTTCACTAAAGAACAGGAAGCCAATATTTGGCTCTGTAATCTGACCACGGGGACGGTGCGTAAACTTACGGAGGGTACGCATGCCCTCTCGCCGCAACCCTATACGGCATTGGGCATTGTGCGGGCAATAGAATTGACACCTACGGGAGCTTACACCATCACCGAGCGAAGTCTAAAAACAGGCGATCTTTTGGCATTGGAACGTGCACCGTTTGGAAATATGGAGCTCAGGGAACTGACGCGCGGCGAGAACGAACACTCCTCCCTCCTGCGGGCAGTAAGCGATGAAGGGGCGTTCGTCTTGCAGTATGATTGGCGGACACGACGGCTAGATACCGTACTCCCACCCGTCAAGTTAGACCTAGCTTATTTGAGTTGCGATAGTGCAGGGATGTACTTCTCCGCAACCCATAATTTCGTGCGAAGAGGCTTCTTTTTACCGTGGAACAAGGGACAGGGGGATACCTTGCGTACCAACGAGCTGCGCTTGCAACAGCTGAAACTCTCCCCCTACGGGAGTGAATATGTGCAGCCCTGCGATACGGCAGTACTCTACGCAGCTTATACGATCAATGGCTACGAGGTGCGGCGTGTGCCACGACAGGTAACCGACACGCTGGCGCTCTCTGCCTTAGTGCCGCAACTCCTATTTCGTCAACCAGAGCCGTATGCACAACCAAGGAGGCTGGAGCATACGCCAGCCAATCCATCGGCAGCACGACACTATTCCCCTTTGCGAAATATGTTGCATTGGCACAGTTGGGCGCCTTTCTACATGAACCCGAAGGGGGATATCGAGACGCTCTCAGATATTATGCTGGGTGTCTCGGCAATGTCACAGAACCCGACAGCAACGTTGGCAGTCTATGGTGGTTATTTTTACAACCATGGACATGGGGGCTCGCTCGCCATAGATTGGCTCGGTACGTGGCCGCGTCTATCGTTGGGGCTCTATACTGACGAACGCACGATGAGCTACCGTACACTGGCGGGGCAATATGCACAGCAAAGGCGGTATTATCATACACAGCTTTCGCTCTCATTCCCCTACCGTTGGGGCGAGGGGATGTATAACCACACGCTTTCGGGACGTCTGGGGCTGAGTATAAACAACCTCCCGAGTGTGGTATATTGGAAAAAGGAGGATCTGCTGTACGAAACGACCTACGGGGTGCGGACGACGCTACGCGCAGGGCTCTCCTATTCTATGTTACGGCTCACCCCGCGGCAGAATCTTTATCCGAAGTGGGGCTTTCGTGTAGGCGTTACGGGGCGTTCGGTGGTTTACCCAGCGCGTCTCTTCGGTAACGTGTATGAGTTACAAGCTACGGGCTATGCACCAGGTTTTGGCGCTACGCATGGGGTGCGTCTCTCGCTTTACACGATTTTGCAACAGCGGAACGCTTTGATGCAGAACTTTTCGCTCCCCTCGCGTGGGTTATGGTTTGATGCGCCGCTCGCTTTGCGTCGGGGCTTACAGCTCTTTAAGGCGGATGTCGATTATGCACTGCCGCTCCTCTACCCCGATCTTAATCTCTTTTCAACGGTTTACTTGAAACGGGTGTCTACCTATTTCTTCTTCAGCTATCGCCTGTATGAGACGCTTCGTAGGCAGGTAGAGCAAACTCGGGTGTTGGGGGTTGAGGTGCTGCACGACTTTCATCTCTTGCGCGCACAGTATCCGTGGCAGTGGGGCTATACTCTTTCCTTCTCTCCGTTTGGAGATCCGCTCGGACCGCAGTCGCGGGCAAAGTGGTCCATACAAGCAACCTTGAATGTGAACTTTGGTGCTAAGGAGTAGCGTTAGGACTTTCCTATCTTTGCCCTACCAAACAAGCCACCATGCCCACGCCATTACAAGACTATCTCGCTCGCCTTGCCAAAGAATACAAGACGGGCGTAACCACGGAGCATAGCCTCCGCCACGCACTCGTTGAGCTTTTAACTGCCCTTGAGCCTCTAAAGCGTTTTCGTATTATTGATGAGCCGAAGCGCATCGAGTGTGGCGCGCCCGACATCGTACTGCTTAACAAGGAGAATACCCCCGTCGCTTACCTTGAAACCAAGGATATAGGCGACCCCGACCTGCGAGGGGTGAAACAGAACAAGGAACAGTTCGAGCGCTATAAGCAGGGGCTTGATTGTATCATCTTTACTGACTTCCTCTGCTTTTTACTCTACCAAGAGGGGGAGTGCCTGCTGGAAGTGTGTGTCGCGGAGCAGGACGGCAATCGCTTAGAGCCCCTTCCCGATGCCGAGGCGCAGTTTGCCGAGCTCGTGGCACATCTACGCGATGCGCAGCCCGTGCCCATTACCTCGCCTAAGCGGTTGGCGCTGCTGATGGCGGGGAAGGCTCAGCTGTTGGCGCGTTCTGTTCGCGTTGTACTGGGCGACCCTACCAGCGAGACGGGGTACGACCTTCACCAGCAGCTCTTGCGTATAAAGAACGTGCTGATGAGCAATGTCTCGCCAGTAGAGTTTGCCGATTGGTATGCGCAGACGCTTATCTATGGGCTCTTTGCAGCACGCTATCATGCTAACGACTTAGATACGTTCTCGCGCAAAGAGGCGGCAGAGCTCATCCCTCAAAGCAACCCTTTCCTACGCAAGCTCTTTCAACGGATTGGCGTCTATGACCTCGACGTACGCGTAGCGTGGATAATAGACGACCTCGTCGGTATCTTCGGGGCGACCGACGTGCGTGCCCTCTTGGACGCCAACAAGGAGGAGCGCGACCCCGTGATGCTCTTCTACGAAGATTTCCTTACTGCCTATAACCCTGAGCGACGCAAGGCGCGCGGCGTCTACTACACGCCCGCTCCCGTAGTGTCGTTCATTGTACGCACTGTCGATGAACTGCTACAGAAAGAGTTTGACTTAAGGGAGGGCTTGGCAGACTCCTCGAAGTCGCCTGATGGGAAGCACCGCCTGCAGATCCTCGACCCTGCCACGGGGACGGGTACGTTCCTTGTCGGGGTGGTTCGTGCCATTTACA
>CAJPTV010000023.1 GCA_905373665.1 Bacteroidia bacterium | reverse complement strand
CTTTGGGTGAAAGAAACGTTCTTGACGCGAACGCCCCCGAGGGGCGCGTCTGGATCAACGACACGCAGTATTTCGCTCACGTTCCGCGTCGCGTGTGGGATCATTACGTGGGGGCATATCAGCCCGCGCGCCTCTGGTTGCAGAAGCGGGTGGGGCGTAGGCTAGACTTTGATGATGTGAAGTGGTATTTGCGGATGGTGGCAACGATTGCCGATGCGGAGTAGGCGACACGTAACACAGAAATGGTAAAACTATCACACAAGACCCTCCTTCCCCTCCTCTTTCTCCTCCTACTGCTTACTGCGGGCGCACTCTGGTGGTGGCGTGGGCGTGTATGGGATGCTGCGCAAGAGTCGTTTGTGTTGCCCGAGAGTCTTGGGGCGGTTACGTGTATCGAGCTGCGTCGTGGGACGGAGGTTTTAGCGTTCTACCAGCAGGCGGACGGTTGGCAAACCGCGGCAGGAGAGCGCGTCTATGAGCGAACACTACAGACCCTGTGGGACTACTTTAAGCGTATCGATGTGCGTTTCCCCATCGTAGGTGAATTAGACGAGGCGCAACGCCGTCGCTTGCAAGATTCGGGGTTAGCTGTGCGCCTTGAGGCGGCCGGGCATCAGTTTGCCTTTGCCTTCGGACGACAGGCTGACGGTGAGCTCCTCCTTGAGTATGCGGGACGGTATTACCTCGTGCGTACGGCGGGCTTTGCGAAGTCGACCATTGACGACCTTTCGCTTGAAAAACGGCAGTGGGTGGCTGCTGCCTCGGCATGGGCAATACAACGTCCGAGCGACCTTGCCTTTGTCGAATTGGAGTGGACGGAGACCCCAGAAGAATCCTTCCGCGTGGCGATGCTGGACTCGTCGCGTGTAGCCCTGTCGGCTGTGGGCGGAGGAGGAGCGGTGTTGCCGTATGATACGGTGCGTATGAGTGCCTTTCTCTATGCGCTGACAGGGGTGAGCGTGGAGGCACAAGACAGTATTAAGGCAGAGGAGTATGCTCGCGTTGATAGTCAAAGTCCGCTTTTGCAGCTACGGTTGCGGTTGCGTCGTTCGCCAGATACGTTGGTGTATCTACTTTACCCGCAGGGCGCCTCTTATGCTTATTTGCGCGATGCGCAGGGGCAGCTTTGGCGTACCCCGTCGGTGGCTTGGGATGCGGTCATGACGACCTTGCCGCAACTTTCCGCTTTGCCCCGTTAAGGAATATAGAAGTACATTTGTCTAACAATACAGTGGAAGTAGATGCCATCGCAGAATTTTATAGACCGTATCCGTATTTTCTGTAGTTCGGGAAAGGGAGGGGCAGGGAGTGCGCACCTCCGGCACGAGAAGTTCATTCCCAAGGGGGGACCCGATGGGGGCGATGGTGGTACTGGCGGCAGTGTGATTATCGTGGGCAATCGGCATCGGTGGACGCTGTTGCACCTCCAGTATACTAAGCATGTAAAGGCAGGGGACGGCGAGTCGGGCGGACGTCAGCGAAGCCAAGGTGCACGTGGCGAGGATCGGGTGATAGAGGTGCCGCTTGGCACGGTGGCTATCGATGAGGAGACGGGCGAACAGATAGGGGAGATCACCGAGGAGGGGCAGACGCTCGTCATCAAGAAAGGGGGGCGTGGCGGACTCGGGAACTGGAACTTTAAGAGCCCCACGCTACAAACACCGCGATTTGCGCAGCCCGGAGAGCCTGGCGTGGAGGGATGGGTCGTCTTTGAGTTGAAGAGCTTTGCCGACGTCGGGTTGATTGGTTTCCCGAATGCGGGCAAGTCGACGTTGCTGGCACAGGTGACTAAGGCTACGCCCAAGATTGCCGATTATCCGTTTACGACCCTTCAGCCGCAGCTGGGGATTGTACGCTACCGAGATGGGCTCTCGTTTGTGATGGCTGATATACCGGGGATTATCGCTGGTGCGCACCTTGGGCGTGGAATTGGTTTGCGCTTCCTTCGGCATACGGAACGGAATGCGATTCTGCTCTTTGTTATTGCGGCAGATACGGACGATGTCGAGCGCGACTATCATACCCTCTGTGAGGAGCTGCGTCTTTATAAGCCCGAGCTTTTGGAAAAGAAACGAGCGTTGGCTATCTCCAAAAGTGACCTTATTACCCAAGAACGGCGTGAGCAGATCGAACAACAGTTGGTCGTGGACGTCCCTTATCTCTTCTTTTCATCGTTCTCGGGCGAGGGATTGCAGGCACTCTTAGATCTCTTGTGGAAGCTCTTGCAAGAAGCGAACCAATAGGGGCGAGCTATGGAAACGCTTGTGAGGTGGGATCAGGCGCTTTTCCTCTTTTTGAACGGACTCCATACCCCGTGGCTTGATGCGCCGATGGGGCTTGTTTCGGGCACGTGGACGTGGTTACCGCTCTATGGGGTTCTTCTCTTTCTGGTGTGGAAGGATGGCGGCTGGCGTCGCTTGGTAGGGTATGTTGTTTGTGTGGGACTTGTTGTGCTTTTGGCAGATCGCATCTCGGTGGTGGCTTTCAAGGATGTGGTACAGCGCTTGCGTCCGTCGCACGAACCGTTGCTAGAGGGAGAGGTCTATTTGCCGACGGGGCATCGTGGTGGGCTTTACGGTTTTGTATCTTCGCATGCGGCTAATGTGTGGGGTGTGGCGCTGTTAAGTAGCTTGTGGTTACGAAGACGATGGGCGACGTGGGGGCTCTGTTTGTGGGCAATGCTCGTCTGTTATAGCCGTATTTATTTGGGGCTGCACTATCCGGGCGACCTGCTGTGTGGCGCTCTGTTGGGGGCGGGGATCGCTGCTGGCGTATGGCTTGCGCTGCATTTCTGTTACCAGTCTTTTCTGAAAGCGAGAGGGGGATGAATGCTGTAAAATTGACCCTGTTGTTGCTGTTGCTGCATGTCGGTTGTGCGGCACAATGGACGCCCTATTACCCAGCGGATAGTGCTGCGCGGTGTGTGAGTTTGACTCTAACGGGGGATATTATGCAACACCTGCCGCAGATAGAGGCGGCGGAGCGTGCGCGGGGGTATGATTATGCACCTTGTTTCACCTATATAGCGCCTTATCTTCGCCAGAGCGATGTCACGGTAGGAAACCTAGAGCTCACCTTGGGTGGGACGCCCTATCGGGGCTATCCTTGTTTTAGTGCACCCGATACGTTGGTTTACGCCCTTCGACAAGCGGGTTTTTCGGTGCTTACGACGGCTAACAACCATACGTGCGATCGACAGACGGCAGGGATTAAACGCACGATTGCGGTTCTCGAGCAAGCAGGGATGCCCTTTACGGGGACTTTTCGTAATGCCGAGGAACGCGATTCGCTGACCCCGCGCATTATTGAAAAGAATGGGTTGCGGATGGGGCTTTTGGCTTACACTTATGGGACGAACGGTATTCCCTTTGCGAAACCCGTGGTGGTGAACCTCATTGATACGGTGCAGATGGCTGCGGACTTGGAAAAGGCGCGTCGGTGTACTGATTTTGTTGTAGTGGCGATGCACTGGGGGATAGAATATCAGGATGCGCCCTCTGCCGAACAGCGTCGTTTGGCGGACTTCTTGTTACGGAATGGCGCAACGCTCGTGGTGGGGAATCATCCGCACGTGGTGCAGCCTTTGCGGACGGTGCGGGATTCGGCGGGCGTGCTGCGCCAGCTCTGCATTTACTCGATGGGGAATTTTATTTCGGCGCAACGCACCTTCCCTCGTGCTGGGGCAATGTTGGTGCACGTGGTGGTAGAAAAGAGTGCGCGGGGGATAACGTTACATGCGCCGCAGTATCTGCTTACCTACGTAGAACGCCCCGTAATTGCAGGTAAAAAGAACTTCCGTGTTCTACCATTGGAGGGGCAGTATATCAGCGGGGATGATTATCCGAAACGCTTTATAAAGCACGCAGAGAAGGTGCTATGGAATACGCGTCGCGAGGTGGAGGGGGTGCATCTTCGTCCGTTGCCATATATGCCGCCTTGCGAGGTGTTTCCGCAGGTGCGTTTGAAGAGCCTTGCATATCCTGAGGGGTATCGTCGTGTTTCATTCTTGTAGAGTGTACTAAAGCGTCTCGCCGCTTCACCTAAGCTATGAGGAAGCGCTCCCTTTTTTAGGATTCTGCCCCACGCTCCTGTATGCCCCTCTTCAACCATGGGCGGCGCGCCCTTAGCGCTGTATTGTATGAAAAAGCTATCTTTGTGCGTAAGGAGCTAATCTAATTCGGAATATAGACAATGAATTTTCCTGAGAATATCCGCTACAGCGCCGATCACGAATGGGTGCGCCTCGAAGGTACAGAGGCTTTTGTAGGTATCACAGACTTCGCACAGAGTGAGTTGGGCGATATCGTCTTCGTGGATGTAGACACGGTGGGCGAGGCTCTCTCGGCGGGCGAGACCTTTGGTTCGATTGAAGCGGTGAAGACGGTGTCGGATCTTATCCTCCCGATTGACGGTGAGGTGTTGGAGCTTAATCCTGATCTGGAAAACGCGCCCGATAGTGTGAACAAAGACCCGTACGGCGCGGGGTGGATTGTGCGTGTGAGTGTGAAAGACCCCAAGCAGGTCGAGGCGCTCATGGATGCAGCTGCCTACAAGGCACATATCCAGAAGTAGGAAACTCCCTTGCTTTAGGGCGTGGTCGAAAAGCGCGTGCAAGACGTTATATACAACGCTCGCACGCGCTTTTTTTGTGACTTTTGATGACGTCGGTTGTGACTATGATGACAATGCTATTACGTGGGATGATGCACAAGGCTCTTTACCCTTTTCTTTTTCTTTTGGTGTTGGGGTTTAACCTCTCGACCGCCGTGGGGGCACGCGGAGATTCGTTGCGCTACGAGCTTCGGAAGGCGAGTGTCGACTCGGTGCGTTTCTCGCTTTACCAGCAGTTGGTTTATACGCTTTTGGACTCTAGTCTGGATGCGGCAGTGCCCTTTTTTGTAGAATGGGTGGACGTTGCCTTGCGTTCGAAGACATGGTCTGAGGCTGGGCGTGCGGAGGCTATCTGGGGCGTGGCAGCGCTTCAGAGCGGGACGCTCTCGGATGCGTCTACTCATTTTTCGCGAGCAATACGTTATTACGACAATGCAGGGGAATCCAAGGGACTCGGACGTGCCTATAACAACCTCGGGATTACGCTTCGTCGCGAGGGGCGTTTCAAAGAGGCGTTTCTCTCCTTCCTTGAGGCGCGTAAGCAGTTTCAGTTGGCTGATGACGCCGCGGGGATTGCGATGGTATACAACAACCTCGCACAGATCTACTACCAGTATGAGGAGTATGGTCAGGCACTCGAGTATTTCACCCATTACCTCAACTACAACCGTGCGCAACACAAAGCCCTCGAGACAGCCAATGCGGAGAACAACATCGGTGCTACGTATTACGAGCTTAAAGATTACTCACACGCCCTCGAACACTACTACCGCAGTTATGACATCTTCGATTCGCTGGATTATCGTCTCGGGTTTGCGATGGCTTCGGACAATATCGGGCTTATGCTTCGCGAGCTGGGGCAATTAGACGATGCGGTTTCGCACCATCAGCGTGCTGTACAAATCTTGCAAGACTCGGCTCGGATGTATCAGCTTACCCAAGCGTTGGGAAACCTCTGCACTGCTTATCGTCTGATGGGGGAGACGCGAAAGGCGGTTGAGGTGGGGCATCGTGCATACGCCCTTGCTGACTCTTTAGATTTTGAAGAGTTGCGCACCCTCTTGTTGGAAGAAGTGGCGCTCACGCACGAGAGTCTAGGGGATTATCGGAGTGCATTCGCTCGTTCTAAGATGTGTATCGAGGGGCTTAAAAAAGAGATTCGCGAACAGGGGCGCGAGCACTTGAATACCCATTCGCTCAATACGCAGCTTTTGACAGACATCATCAACCAAGCCAATGACAAAACGCAGGGGAGTGAGAAAGGCGTTGGTGAGCCCCCCGCGATGCTTTCCTATCTCTTGTGGGGAGGCGTTTTATTCCTTTTTGGCGCTTTGCTAGCTGGTGCTGGCGTATGGATTTATTGGCGTCGTCGTCTTATGCGCGCCGTGTAGCGGTCGCGTCGTTGTTGTATTTTTTCGCTAGCTTTGCGCTGTGTGCAGGATGTCACACGGCAGGGTAGCGTTACCCGTTGGTTATAGATTTCAAATTAAGAAAAGTATAGTGTCGCGAATATGGTCAAAGGAGTGATTTCGCAGGTGATTGGCCCGGTGGTGGACGTCCTCTTCGACGTCTCAGACGAGCTCATGCCCACCATCCACGACGCGTTGGATATCACACGCGCGGACGGCTCGCATCTCATCCTTGAGGTGCAACAGCACATAGGGGACAAAACCGTTCGTACTATCGCTATGGATTCCACCGACGGACTGAGCCGCGGCATGGAGGTCGTAGCGACTGGAGAGAGCATCACGATGCCGGGGGGGGATGTCCTCCGTGGACGCTTGCTCAATGTCATCGGGGACACCATCGACGGTCTTCGGAAGTTGGAAGGTAAGAAGACGCACCCCATTCACCGCGAACCGCCGAAGTACGAAGACCTGAAGACGGAGAAGGAAGTCCTCTATACGGGGATTAAGGTTATCGACCTTCTCGAGCCCTATATGAAGGGGGGGAAGATTGGTCTCTTTGGTGGTGCGGGGGTCGGGAAGACCGTCCTCATCATGGAGATGATTAACAACATCGCCAAGGGGTATAACGGGATGACCGTATTTGCTGGCGTGGGCGAGCGTACGCGTGAAGGGAATGACCTGTTGCGTGAGATGATCGAATCGAACGTTATTCGTTACGGCGAGGAGTTCAAGAAGTCGATGGAAGAAGGCAAGTGGGACTTGGGGAAGGTGGACTATGAGGAGCTCGCCAAGTCGCAGGCTACGCTGGTCTTTGGTCAGATGAACGAACCTCCAGGAGCACGTGCTACGGTGGCGCTTTCGGCACTCACGGTAGCAGAGTCGTTCCGTGATGGTGGGGGCGATGGCGAAGGGCGTGATATCTTGCTCTTTATTGATAATATCTTCCGTTTCACGCAGGCGGGTTCGGAGGTGTCGGCGCTTTTAGGACGTATGCCTTCTGCGGTAGGTTATCAGCCTACGCTTTCTACGGAGATGGGGGGGATGCAAGAACGTATTACCTCGACCAAGCGTGGGTCTATCACTTCGGTACAGGCGGTCTATGTGCCTGCGGATGACTTGACTGACCCTGCGCCAGCGACAACCTTCTCGCACTTGGATGCAACTACTGTGTTGAGTCGTAAGATTTCGGAGTTGGGGATTTACCCTGCCGTTGACCCGCTCGACTCTACCTCGCGTATCCTCACCCCTGAGATTGTTGGGCAAGAGCACTACGACACGGCACAGCGGGTGAAGGAGCTCTTGCAGCGCTATAACGAGTTGCAGGATATCATTGCCATCCTCGGGATGGACGAGCTTTCGGAAGAGGATAAGCTTACGGTGCATCGCGCGCGTCGTGTACAACGCTTCCTTTCGCAACCGTTCCACGTGGCAGAACAGTTTACGGGCTTGAAGGGGGTGTTGGTCTCAATAGAGGACACCGTCAAGGGCTTTAACATGATTATGAACGGCGAAGTGGACAAGTACCCCGAAGCAGCGTTTAACCTCGTGGGGACGATCGAGGAAGCGATTGAGAAGGGTGAGCGTCTGTTGAGCGGTTCGGAAAAGTAGTAATGGGCGTGAGGTATAGATGCAGGTTAGCATAGTAACTCCAGAGCGAACGCTCCTCTGCTGCGAGGCAAGCCAAGTGCTTGTACCGGGGACGAAGAGTCCGTTCGCGATGCTCGAGCAGCACCAAGCTATCATTTCCTCGCTTTTACCTAAGGGCGAGGTGGTGATAACGAAGCCTGACGGAAGTTTGGTACGTGTTGCGATCGCGGGCAATAGTATCGTCGAGCAGCACGACAATGTGGTGTCGATTCTTGCTACGCAGGCGAGTGTCGTACCTGCGGAGTAAAAAGTGATTCGTAACGGATAGTGACCTAGCCTTTTCGGCTATGTCGCTATCCGTTATTTTTATTGTTAAAACGCAAAAAGGGAGTGAAGCGCTGATGTTAGAACTTAATGCTTGGAATCGGGGGATGCGTCTCTTTTTAGTGCTCTGTTGTGCTTTGCTAGTAAGCTGTAATCTTTACGCGCAGCAACCGTTGCAGACGTCCGAGGGGCGTGTGGTAGGAACGAAAATCATGGTTTCGACACAAGCGCCCTATTGTATCCTTTTTCCTGATGAAACGCGGCACGGAAATGAGCTGATAACGCTCGCTCGTAAGATTAACAATCTCGGGGCAAATGTCTTGCTCGTGCCCTCTGTAGCACCATATCTCTCTTCAAAGAGCTCTGCCGACTCGTTGGTAGCAGACATGGGGTGGCGCGTTGCCGAGTTGCGTAAACACACGACACAGCCTATCTTTTTGTTTGCCGAGCATCGGGTGGCGTCGGCGGCGCTCATTGCAGCAACCCAATATTTTGCCATTAAGGGCGTTATCGCCGTCTCGGCAGGGGAGTATTTCGCGGGGACGGACTATGTCGCGCGTTCGATTCCGATGCTCCGTGTCCCCGTTTTGGCGCTCTCTACGGAGAAGGAGCGTGCGGCAGTCAAGGGGATATTTGCCTCAGTGCCGCGTCATTTCTTAGTTCATTCCACAGATTTGTCCGTGCCGGGCTTTGTCGATTTGCTGAACGATGATAAGCACGCAGGCAAGGCTTGGTTAGCCGTTTCGGTCTTTTACCACGAGCATTTTGAGCGGTAGCCTTTTTTAAGGTCATACGAGCATCTTTTCTTTTCATGTAATACTGTGAATAGTAGAGTATTGCGTGAAAGGAACTTCTTATTGTCGTTTTGGAACAGCGGAGTCATATAGAAACTACGAGCTTTGCCATTGCATTGATTGGCGCTCATTGCTACAAAAGTAAAGGGGCGTTTTAGTTATCTAAATGATGAAGGGTATTTGAGAATGGAAAGATGGTTGCGCTATGGGCTTTTGCTGGTCTTGCTCACCCTTTTCCTCTCGCCTGTTATGGCGGAAGGGTATGGTTTGTTTGTCGCTGGGGTGGAGGTAACTTCAGAGAACTGCAATAATCTGAGGAACATCCCAGGTGTTACGGTTGCTCCAAGCGGCGAGTTTAAGTATGACTTCGCCTCGAAGACCCTGACCATGAAGGAGGTAACTGTAAATGCCGTCGGGGCGCTGGATGGGAAATCGGCTATCAAAAACACGTCAGTACAGGACTTAACAATCCGTGTCGCTGGGAACTCCCTTCTTAACGCAGGAAGTGCAGATGGGCTTCAGATTGAAGCCTCAACGACGATAACGGGGAATGGGACACTTACGGTGAAGATCTTGACTCCCAGCGCTTACTACCCTGCTATATACACCTCAGCTAAGTTGACAGTAGCTGAGGTAACGCTTGTTGCTAGTGGCGCAAGAGGCATTTTAGGAAATGGGGAGCTTTTTGTTCGTATGGCTACGGTAAAAGCCTCTGGGTGGGGCAATGCAATTAGTGGTCTTGCGGGCTTCAATTTAGAGTCTTGTAAGCTTGCTGCTGGGCTTTGGTGGGATTATGGGTTGCTTTGTGTGAGGAACGATAACGGAATTGTTGGCAATGTCACCATTCAACCATATTACGGCTTATCTATTGCAGGCGTAGACGTGACACCTGAGAATTGCAACAATCTGAGGAACATCCCAGGTGTTACGGTTGCTCCAAGCGGCGAGTTTAAGTATGACTACGCCTCGAAGACCTTGACCATGAAGGACGTGCGTATGGATTTGCCGAAAGAGAAGATACCTGTCTGTAATGATGACGTCCTTGGTTTAACGATTTCGGTGTCGGGGGACAATAAGCTCATCTCTACCGAAGCGGACTGCTTTCTGTTAAAACGCTCCACGTTGATAACAGGGGATGGGATCCTATTTGCAGAGGCTGTGAATTATGGGTATCGGGCCGTTCAATGTGAATGCAAAGTTACGCTGACGCTCTCTGATGCGAGATTTACGTTTTATGGGGGACGCGCTGGTATTTGGGGGTGTGCGGGAGGAGAAGACGCCGCCAGATTAATCGTCCGTGGGGCTACGCTACATGCTAAGGGGAAAACTCAGGTTGCTATACAGATCGGGAGTATTAAGTTAGAGAAGTGTGAGATTACATCGCCTGTCGGCGCCCAATGGGATGAGTCAAACTATGCTGTGATGGATGGTGGCGAAAAGGCACGGGAAGTGACGATAGATCTCATTTTTCGTCTCAATCCGACAACGCTTACCGAAGTGCCAGCAGCTGGTGGCGCTCCGCGCGTGACGCTAACCTCAGATAAGTCTTGGAAGTTAACGCTTTCCCCTGCGGAGGCTACGTGGGTCACGCCCTCGGTGACAGAAGGTACGGGGAGTCAAGAGGTCTCCTTTACTGTGAAAAAGAACGAGCGCTTCGAGCCGCGCAGCGTTACAGCAACCTTTACGCAAACAGGGAGTGGGAAGACGCTGACGCTCGAGGTAAAGCAAGCAGCGGCAACGCCTGTTGCGCTCTTGGGGCTCTCCTTCTCGCCTAAGACGGCAGAGGTGGAGGTCGGGAAGGAGCTCTCGCTTGCCCATACGTTGACTTTCAATCCTACCGATGCGACGAACAAGAAGGTTACGTGGTCGGTAAGCGAAGGGAGCGACAATCTAGAACTCTTAGACCAGAATGGGCGCTTCAGGGGAGTGAAGATAGGTCGCGCTACGGTGAAGGTTACGAGCGAGGATGGGCAGCATGAAGATATGTGCACGGTGCAGGTTACGGGCTTCTCTATGACCCCAGAGACGCTTACCGAAGTGCCAGCAGCTGGTGGCGCTCCGCGCGTGACGCTAACTTCAGATAAGGCTTGGAAGTTAACGCTTTCCCCTGCGGAGGCTACGTGGGTCACGCCCTCGGTGACAGAAGGTACGGGGAGTCAAGAGGTCTCCTTTACTGTGAAAAAGAACGAGCGCTTCGAGCCGCGCAGCGTTACAGCAACCTTTACGCAAACAGGGAGTGGGAAGACGCTGACGCTCGAGGTAAAGCAAGCAGCGGCAACGCCTGTTGCGCTCTTGGGGCTCTCCTTCTCGCCTAAGACGGCAGAGGTGGAGGTCGGGAAGGAGCTCTCGCTTGCCCATACGTTGACTTTCAATCCTACCGATGCGACGAACAAGAAGGTTACGTGGTCGGTAAGCGAAGGGAGCGACAATCTAGAACTCTTAGACCAGAATGGGCGCTTCAGGGGAGTGAAGATAGGTCGCGCTACGGTGAAGGTTACGAGCGAGGATGGGCAGCATGAAGATATATGCACGGTCTCGGTAGTGCAAGGGAACGCGTCTGTGGAATCCGTAACTATCACTCCCGCTGCGCTCTTCTTGTCTGTCGGTGCTACACATCAGTTAACCTATTCGGTAAAGTCTACAACGGCGGTTCACCCCACAGCTATTTGGGCTGTAGCTACTGGTAGTGGGGTGGTCTCGGTAGATGCAGAGGGGCGGGTTAAGGCGCTTGCTGTCGGTACTGCCGTGGTGACCGTTACGGTTGGCGGTAAGACCGCAAGATGCTCGGTGACGGTAACAGCCGCTGTGCCTCAAGCGGTAGCCGCTGCGCTATTGGCGAACGTACGCATCGCCCCCAATCCCTTCACGACGCACTTACGGATAATGAGCTTTGAGGAGACAACTGTCGCCTACGAATTAGTGAACCTTGAGGGTATTGTACTCCGTGCAGGCGTGTTAGAGGGTACGGAAACGGCGGTTGATATGGAAGACCTCGCCGCGGGGGTCTATATTGTGCACCTGAGAGGTGCGTCTCGTGCCAGTCGTGTCGTACGGGTCGTGAAATACTAGGTTACTAAAATCCTCGCCGTTGTTATACATTGAGCATACTTGAACACTGACGGCGAGTGTTGAATAGCGTCTGGGGGGGAGTAAACGAACCGCTAGGCGCTATTCTCTTTTTAGGTATTTTCTGCAAAAAGCGCTGTTGTATAAGAAAAACCCCATACCTTTGAAACCAGAAGGTAACACAGAAACAGATAACAGATGAAAAGACTTGCATTATTGGTATCTCTTGTAGCCCTAGCCATCGTTGGCTATGGACAGGCACAGCGTAAGTATCAACTTCCTGCTCCAGAAGAACCGAAAGAAGAGAAAGCTAAGACGGGGAGCTTCGGGAGTCTTTTGAAGACTGTGGCGAGTGCGGCAACTGCTACGCTCGGGATTACACAGGAAAAGGTCTCGTTGCAGGAGGTTAGTAACTCTCTCCACGCGTTTGAAAATAGCTCTGGCGGTTCGTGGATGAAGGAAGCGCGAAAGGCTCTCGGTAAGACGACGGACGCGGTACAGCTCTACATGGTCAATGACGAGGGTGCATATCTGTACGAACCTACGACACGTTCTTTGAATCTTGTAGCGGAGGGCGACTTCCGTGCACAGGTACTCGAAGGGAACAACAAGTACGAAGGGGCAAAGGTGGTGCTCTTGGCTGGTGAAACGCTAGAGGCTTTCGCTAAGGAACAGCTACGCGGGAGTGCGGGTAAGCTCTTGGGCGAGGGCGAAGAGAAAACAGAGACCACGACCGAAGGGGCGGCAACGGAAGAGGAGAGCTACCCCAAGACCTTCAACCCCGGTAAGGTGTTTGTCTTCTTAGGGGCAAAGCAGTATGTGTTTAATTAGCCGTGCGCTTTAGGGCGCAAGGTACAGGGATAGGCGTATGGTGCACACCGTACGCCTTTTCCATTTCTAGGGCTATGTCGTGGAGGAAGAGCATGACGTGTGGGAGCAGCTCCTCATAGTGATGGGTGAGCACGTCGCGCACGAGGGCGCTGCCGTCGGGGAGAGAGGTCGTACGTGCCATGATGTCTAGCGACTCGCAGATGCCCTCAATGCGGCGGTAGCGGTAGATGCGATTGTCGCGGATAAGAATGGGCAGTTTTTGTTTCCAGAAGGGCGGCAGCCATTTCCAACGGACAGCCATCTGGAAGTAGAAGTGGTAAATGAACGGGCGTAGGCGGGCGCTGGAGAGCAGAGCCCACTCGCGACAGAGAAAATAATCAAGCACCACGTCAAGCACCACGCCTGCATATTTTTGGTAGGCAGGACGGAAGTAGGTGCGGCACTCGGCCATCGCGGGGTGGGAGTCCGTATAGTAATCGATGGCGCGGTGCATCATGATCCCCCGCTGGATGTCTGGGGGGTAGAAGTCTAGTGGAATCCCTTTGATGTGGTCAGCGATGAAGTTGCCGAACCGGAGGCTGGGGTCGCTCCCCGCTAGGTACAAATGTCCGAGGAAGTTCATGAGCGTTGTGCGTCCGTCGAGTTTAAGAAAACACTTTGTGTGCGCGGTACGTTTATCCAGTGTCTCCTTTAACGTAGAACGTCTTGCGACGCTTTTTTGTTATTGATATACTACGTATTGGCTACTTTTGTGTAAAATAGTGTGTACAACGATGTATTATCTTAAATCAAGACACCATGCTCGGGCTTTGTATCTGTGCCGAAGTGTTGTCGTCGTGGGGCTATTGCTGACCCTTTGGATTGTTCCTCACGCGCTTTGGGCACAACGAACGGGTAAAAAGCATACGCTGCGCGGCTTTGTAAGAGAGACCACATCGCAAGAGACCCTCCCCGGCGCACAGGTCGTTTGGGTGGGGACGACCACAGGCACGGCGACCAACAACTATGGGTACTACTCCCTTATCCTTCCTGCTGGCGAGGTGAAGCTCCGTTTCTCATACGTGGGGTATCAGGCTAAAGAGATCTCCTTGCGCGTGGAGCGCGATTCGGTGCTTGATATAGGGCTTGAGCCCGAGGAGATCGAACAGGTGGTGATTGAGGGCAAGGCGCTCAACGAGTCGAGTCGAAGCTCGCGGATGGGGGCTCTGCAGATCTCCAAACGGGCACTGGTTGAGGTGCCGATGCTCCTCGGCGAACGCGATGTGATGCGCGTCGTGCAGCTCCTCCCTGGGGTGAATAAGGGGCGCGAGGGGACGAGCGGGCTCTACGTCCGCGGGGGTGGGATTGACCAAAACCTCATTCTCTTAGACGATGCGCCCGTTTACAATGCCTATCATCTGATGGGGATGTTCTCGCTCTTTTCGGGTAACGCTGTTAAGAATATAGAACTCGTTAAAGGGGGCTTTCCTGCGCGTTACGGAGGGCGACTGGCATCAGTGCTCGACATTGTGATGGAAGACGGGAATATGCAGCGTTACAAGGGCTCTGTGAGCCTAGGGCTGATCTCCTCGCAGGCGTCGGTTCAGGGACCGATTGTGAAGAACAAGGCTTCGTTCCTTGTCACGGGGCGACGTACCTACGCCGATATATTGCTTTCCCCCTTGATGCGCGACCTTGAGGTAAGCCCCGTCTTTTACTTCTACGACCTGACTGCCAAGCTCAATGTACAGCTCGATAGCCGTAACCGTCTCTTTGCCAGCGGCTATTTCGGTGCAGACCGTTTTGGGGCAGAGAGCCTTAAGACCCAGTCTACGAAGATGGATGTGGGCATCACGTGGGGGAACAGAACGGGCTCGTTCCGTTGGAATCACCTCTGGCGCGAGAATGCGTTTAGCAACCTGACGCTCATTTATAGCTCTTACGACCTGCTCACCTACATGAACCTCAAGATCCGCACTAACGAGTATTCGCAGACCTTTAGCTCGGGTATCGAAAACCTCGGGGTGAAGTACGACGTCAATTGGACGCAATGGGAGAACCACGCCATCCGCTTCGGGGGGCAAGCCATCGGGTATCGCTTCATGCCTATGGCGTCGACGCTGAAGTACTCCGAACGGAAGATTAACGAGACGGAACGGACGGTGCTCCACTCCATCGAAGCGGCAGTGTATGCCGAAGATGATTTGCGGGTGGGCGACCTCGGGCGTCTCAATCTCGGCCTGCGGGGGGCATATTACGGTATTGACCAAACGAACCATTTTTTCCTAGAACCGCGCGCTTCGGGCTCGCTTTACGTTACCGACCAGTTCTCGCTAAAGGCAGGCTATGCGCTTATGAACCAGAACCTGCACCTGCTCTCCTCTACGGGGGTGGGACTGCCGACCGACCTCTGGATTCCCGCCACGAAGCGACTTCGCCCCCAGCGCTCTTGGATAGCCTCGCTCGGCGGGGTTTATGACATAGAGCCCATTCAGAGCTCGCTGAGCGTGGAGGGGTATTATCGTGAAAGTAAGGGGAATATCACCTACCGCGAGGGGGCTTCATACCTAGGAGTAGATGATCTTGTGGGGCACGCGGGGCGCTATTGGGAGGATATGGTGACGCGCGGCACGAGCTGGTCTACGGGGGTGGAATTCCTCTTACAACGACGGGTGGGCAACCTGACGGGGTGGGTCGGTTATACCCTCTCGTGGACGCGGGTGCAGTTCCCCGATATGAACCTCGGGCGCTCGTATTGGGCGACGTATGACCGGCGTCATGACATCTCGGTCGTGGCAATGTACCGCTTCAATGAGCATTGGCGTGCGGCGGCGACGTGGGTTTACGGCACAGGGAATGCCTTTACGCTGCCGCGTGCGCTCATCGGCGTCCCAGAGCACCCACAAACCCCAGGCACGCAGCTTAATGCGAAGTATATAGACTATGGGGAAATCAATGGGTCGCGCATGGGAGCAACCCACCGTCTGGATATTGGCATCCAGTGGGTGAAAAAGCTGAAGTATGCCGAACGGATTGTCTCGTTTGATGTGTACAATGCTTACAACCGACGCAATCCCTTCTTCTACCTCGCCTCGCCCGAAGGGGAAACTACCTTCGTCCCTTCGCGTCATGGGTTTACACGCACGACCTACGTCCTGAAGAAGTTTACCCTCTTCCCCTTGCTCCCCTCCGTCTCTATCACCTTCAACTTTTAAGCGAAATGAAACACCTTTTTCGTACCATAAGCTGCATCGGAGGACTCCTCCTCCTTGGGCTCTATTTCGCTGCCTGCAACCCCATCTCCGTAGCGGACGACGTGGAGACGCCAGTGGTAGCCCCAAAGCTCGTACTCCAAGCCCTGCTTTGTCCGCAAAATACGATGCAGAGCCTCCACGTACTCACGACCTTGCCTCTGAATGCGGACTTGGAGGAGTATTACCGTGCGTTGGATAAGGTGCGCGACCCGTGGCGGATGGCGACGGACGGGATTATCCCGAGTGCTCTCGTTCGTATTACGAACCTTGAGACGCAGGCCGAGCTCACCGTACCCTTCCAGATCGATACGCTCTGTTACACGTTCCACACGAAGGACTTTCCATTGACCGAGGGGACGCGCTACCGCATCAATGTGGACTTTGGTTCTTATCCGCCACTGGAGGAGGAGGTAACCATCGCAGCGGCTACGCGCCCCGAGGTGGAGGTACTGAACCAATCGTTGGCTACCTTCGTTCGTTTTTACGTGCCGCGCGAGCCGCGCCGTTACTTCTGTGTCTATACCTATACGACACGCAATGACGGTTGGCTGGGCGAGCGGGCGCGGGTGAAGGTTGACTACCTGTCCAGTGAAACGAGCTATGACGGGGTGCTTACGCTCCGTTCTAAGTCGAAACTCAACCCCTTTGAGACACAACAGACGCCGCCGAAGCTGGACTCGCTCATTATCTATGAGATTGACGGGCGCACCTACCGTTACTTCCAAGCCTTGAACAAGAACGAAGAGGTGGGGAATAACCCGTTTGCTGCTCCCGCCATCTTAGAGAATTTCGTAAAGGACGGTTTCGGACTCGTCGCCCCCTTGTGGCGTTATAAGACCATCGTCCCCTAGTGGCGCGGGGGGCTTTTTTCTATGTACGAGCGCGGGGCTCTATGTGCACCGTGGCGTTGAGCGAGAGCTCCTCGCGTAGCGCCTGTTCTATACGAGAGGTTATTTCAAACGATTCCCCTACGGTCATCTCATTGGGAAGCACGATGTGGAGCGTGAGCTCTTGGTTCTGAATATAGTTGTGTAAACGGAGGTCGTGCGGGGCGACCTCTAAGGGGCTCGCGGCGCGCGCCACCGTCTCTTGGATGGTTTGTTGTAACGCTGGGGAGGGCGCTTCGCCCACTAAGGTGCTGGCTGCACGGCGGATGGTGTGCCACGCCACGTAGCCAATCATGAGGGCTACGACAAGGCTGAGGAAGCCATCCATCCACCAAAACCACCTTCCCACTAAGACCCCCGCGAGCACCACGATAGAAGAAAGGGCATCGCTTCGGTGATGCCACCCGTCGGCATGCAGTGCCGTATTTTCGGAGCGTCTGGCTACGGCGAAGGTGAGGCGCGCCATAACCTCTTTCACCAAGATGCTGATGACCGTGACCACGATAGCAGCTACGCCAAAGGAGGCAGACTGGCGCTCGAGGAGTAACGCAATCCCTTTGTAAAAGAACGTCCCTGCGACCCAGACGAGCAGAAGCCCTACGAGGAGCGTCGTGAGGAGCTCGTAGCGTCCGTGCCCGAAGGGATGTTTGCGGTCGGGCGGACGTTTGGCAATATAGACCCCCGCGAGCACGACGAGCGAGCTCAGGGTGTCGGAGATGGTATGCCATGCGTCGGCTTGTAGGGCGAGCGAGTGGGTCTTTATCCCCACCCACAGTTTAAGTACGAAAAGGAGCGAATTCCCAAAGATGGAAAGGAGTACCACGCCAAACACCCAGCGCGAACGGGAACGTTGAGCCATGAAGGGGATTTATAGCGCCAACACGCCGAGGCAGAGCAGTCCTCCGAACAGAAGACTATTACACCCATTCACGAGCATGAAACGTGGGGTAAAGGCATAGCGCGAGCGGTAGAGTTGCACGTGCTGCCCCGCAAGAATGAGGGTGAAAAGTCCCCACGCAAGGTAACCCCAGACCCCGAGCGACAAGAGCACGACGGCGATGCCAAAGCAGCCTACTGCCACAAGGTGGGTCAGCAGGGCGATATGTGCCGCACGGCGCGCGCCGAAGCGAGAAGGCAGGGAAAAGAGCCGATGGGCACGGTCAAAGGCTTCGTCTTGGAGGGCATAGACGACATCAAACCCAGCGACCCAGAAGAGAACCCCTAGCCCCAAGAAGAGGGTTGCGAGTGAAAAAACGCCAGAAACGGCTAAATAAGCCCCGACAGGAGCGAGACCAAGCCCACAACCCAAGACATAGTGACAAAGCCACGTAAAACGCTTCGTAAGGCTATAAATAAGCACTACGGCAAGTGCTACGGGAGCGAGATAGCCCGTGATGGGCTGCAGCGCGTACGCGCATCCGATAAATAAGAGACAGTTGACTACCACAAAGAGCGTCGCCGCACGCCGCGAAATGGCGCGTCGGGGGATTTCGCGCTCCGCCGTTCGTGGGTTCAAGGCATCGTAACGGGCGTCGACAAGGCGGTTAAAGGCCATGGCGGCATTGCGATTAGTCACCATACAGAGCAGCACTAAGAGGAGCGTCAGGGGGGCGAAATCTCCTATCGTGCGCACGCCGAGCCCATAGCCCACCGCCGCAAAGGGAAGGGCAAAGACCGTGTGAGAGAAACGCACGAGGCGAAACCAGTCCCTGAGTTGCATCGGTTAACTGCGCGTTGTCTTGATGAGCTGTACAAACTCCTCGCGTGTGCGGCTGTCTGAGAGGAATGCGCCCGTGAAAGCCGAGGTCGTGGTGACGCTGTTTTGCTTTTCTACGCCCCGCATCTGCATGCACATGTGTGCGGCCTCTATTACTACGGCTACGCCGAGGGGGTGAAGGGTCTCGTGGATACACTCGAGGATTTGGCGCGTCAAGCGCTCCTGTACCTGTAGGCGGCGGGCAAAGGCGTCGACCACGCGTGCTATTTTACTGAGCCCCGTGATGTAGCCATTGGGGATGTAGGCCACGTGCGCCTTGCCGTAGAAGGGGAGTAGGTGGTGTTCGCAAAGGGAGTAGAGCTCGATGTCTTTGACGATGACCATCTGTTGATACTCTTCGCGAAAGAGCGCCCCTTCGAGAATCGCACGCGGGTCTTGTGCATACCCTTGGGTGAGGAATTGCATTGATTTGGCTGCTCGTAGGGGGGTCTTCAGGAGTCCTTCGCGTGTAGGGGCTTCGCCCAAGAGGGACAAGATCGCCTCGTAGTGCGCCGCGATTTGCAGGGTCGTCTCCTCGTTCCACTCCTCCTTTTTCTGGTAGCGTGGGAAGTCCGAGCTTACTTCTTTTTCCATAGTTTGGCGTATTTCTTACAACGTGTTGTGTGACAAAGGTAAGCCAATGCCCCAAATTCCCCACCAAGGGGGAATTATCTCACTACAAACTCGGGGGCATTTTGGGGGCACAAAAGAGTTAATTCGTTAAAAACTCTTTGAGCGATAGGGCTGCATTGCCGTCCCCGTTTGGCTTTGAGCGCTCTTTTTAGTTTTTGGTGTTATACGAGAAAAGTACTACCTTTGTGCACAAATTGTTGGGTATAGGGTATAATAGAGAGAAGGTAGGATGTCTAAAGTATGTCAAATTACGGGGCGTCGTGTTCGCATCGGTAACAATGTGTCGCACTCTAAGCGTCGCACCCGTCGTACATTTTCACCGAACCTGCGTATGAAGCGCTTCTTCTTGGAAGAAGAGGGACGTTGGGTACGCTTGAAGGTCTCCACGGCTGGTATTCGTGAGATTGAGAAGAACGGTCTAGCTGCGACCCTTCGCAAGGCGAAGAAGGAAGGGCTCTTGAAGAAAAACTATTAAGCGTCGGGCGAGAGTTCACACACCTAGCCTTCGCGAGTTGGGAAAGGAAGTAAGACAATGGCAAAGAAGAATAAAGAGGCTCGTGTGCAAGTCATCTTAGAGTGTACCGAGCACAAGGCATCGGGGATGCCAGGGACATCGCGTTACATCACCACCAAGAACCGGAAGAACACTCCCGATCGTCTCGAGCGTCGGAAGTACAACCCGATCTTGAAGCGTGTGACTGTGCACCGCGAAATCAAGTAGTTGCGTCTAATCTAGGTAGTCTGAGGAGTATTGAAAGATGGTAAAGAAGGCAGTGGCGTCCTTGCAGAAGGGTGAAGGGCGTACCAAGACCAAGTGCATCAAGATGGAGCGTTCGCCCAAGACGGGTGCGTTGGTGTTCAAGGAAGAAATGGTTGACAACGCTGAGATTAAGAATTACTTCGCAGGTAAGAAGTAATTGACTCTTTTGGCGAGTCTGTCTGTGATGGCAGACAGAAGCGCGTGCGGGTATTGCCAGTTGGTAGTACCCGCACGCGCTTTTTTGTAGCTACAAAGTCGTTACGAAGGTTACCAAAATTCGATACAACTGATTTTACAGATATAGCGCGGTATACCCGTTCCCCCCCCACACACACATTGAGCAATAGGTTGCGGTTCGGGTGGAGAGCACGCGCGTCCTGCCACTGCGCGTAGCGAGTAGACTCAGCCAAATATGGAACTTTGTGTCGCGAAAACCCGCCATTTATGGAAGTTTAGAGGGGCGTTTCTTGCCTATTATGGAAGTTTGTCGTAACTCTGTGAACGGAAAAACGACGATACGATGGAAGTACGACGGCTGATCACCCTATTTTCTGACCAAAAAGAAGAGCTCGCTTTGCATGACCCTTCGCTTCTGTGTGAGAGGATGGAAGAGGGACAACTCTCCGCCTCTAGCGCCCTAGCACAGGTCGTGATCGGTGTGCGCCGAAGCGGAAAGTCTACCCTGTGTGAGAAGTTCCTCCGACAACAGGGAGTCTCTTTTGCATACGCCAATTTCGACGACGACCGTTTGATAGCCTTGCGACCGAGTGATTTTGACAACGTGCTCGACGCCCTCTACCAAGTCTACGGAGACTTCAAGTATCTATTCCTCGACGAGGTGCAGAATATCGAGGGGTGGCAACTCTTCGTTAACCGGATGCTCCGTCAGAAAATACACATCTTTGTAACGGGGTCTAACGCCAAGTTGCTCAGCAGTGAACTCACGACTCACCTGACGGGACGACACAATCGGGTGGAGCTCTACCCATTTTCATTTGCAGAGTATGCCTCAGTGCGTGGTGTGGAACTGAACGCTCTTTCTACCAAAAACAAGGCATTGCGAAAAAAAGCCTTGAGCGAATATCTGATAGAGGGAGGCTTCCCGGAGTTGCTCCACGAACCCAACAAGCGGGGCTATCTCGAGTCGCTGCTGAATGCGATTATCAAAGAAGATATTGCTAAGCGTTTCCGCCTGCGGCACGTGGAGGTCTTGCGGCGAATGGCGACCTACCTTGCTGACAACTTCTGTCAGGAGTTTGTCTCTGTACACCTTGCTGAGCTCTTTGGTGTCTCAAACCACACGATAGAGAATTACTATTCCTACCTCAAGGAGGCTTTCCTTTTCCTCGGCGTCCCAAAGTTCTCCTACAAGAGCCGCGAACGGGCGACGCGCGAAAAAGTCTATTGGGTAGACATCGCTTTTGTTGCCGAGCGTAGCGGCACATTTTCCACAGAGAACCTCGGGTGGCGCTTGGAGAACGTGGTTTATATAGAGCTCATGCGCCGCCATCGTCCACGATATGCTGACATCTTCTATTATCGCGAAAAGCAGTGGGAGGTAGACTTCGTCGTTGCTAAGGGGGGCGTCGTGGAACAGCTCGTGCAGGTCTCGTATGACATTGGGACAGAGAAAACCCTTAATCGAGAGCTAAATGCACTGGTAAAAGCCGCCGAAAAATTCCACTGCACAGAGCTCCTGCTTATCAATTCTGACCAAGAGGCGGAGGTCGAGCGAAATGGGTATCTTATCCGTGTGATACCTGCTGCTGACTGGTTGCTGCAATTGCCCAAGCAGTAGCGTCTAAGATCTTTTTCTTTAGCCGCGTGAGCATTCTTTGTATGCTGTTCTATATCGCTCTTACGTACCCAATGGGGTGCATTTTTTAGCGCGAAGCGGGGCTAGGAACGGGGATTAGTAATTTATACCCAATTTACACACCCTCTGTACCCCAGCCCCAGCCTGCGTTCCTGAAGGGCACAAGTGGAAGGAGTCTCGCATTGTTTTGCATTAACGTTTTTTTTTGAGAACTTGCTTCATATTTTACTAAACGCGTGATACTATGAAGCATATATTGAGAGTCGTAATGGCAGCGGTGCTGATAGCGCTGCTGAGTTTGGGGAGTGTGGCGAGCGGATTCGCCCAAGGGGGCGAGGGACGCCCGTTTATCACTAAGTGGCAAGGAAAGGCGGGCGAGGAGCTTAAGCTTCCGATCGTGGGGGCGGACTATAAGCTCGTGATCAAGAACGAGAAGGGTGAGGTGGTGAAAACCGAAGAGAAGGTGACGGTAACAGGAGAAGGCGAAGCCTATTACCATCCCTTTACTCCCACCGCAGATGGCGTGTATACCGTAGAGGCTGGTCCTGAGGGGGTGAAGTATATGCAAATGAGAGGTGAGTGGGAAAGTGAAGGTAAGCACATTCTTCTTACCAGTAACGATAAGCTACTTGAGGTCGTCTGGTTCGGGACAGTAGCGTGGGAGTCGATGAAGCAGATGTTCTACTATTGTAAGCAAATGACCTTTGCAACGGGCATC
>CAJPTV010000022.1 GCA_905373665.1 Bacteroidia bacterium | reverse complement strand
ATTTATTTCCCTATCTTTGATCACAAATCAGTCAACCTAGATCAGGAAAAGACAAACTCGCGGCAACGCCGCGCTGTGGTGATTAACATTTCCCCTTCTCCTCTGCCCCTCCTCCATCACGGGTCGTCCGCCCTTAGGACCGCACATTGCGCTAAACAAAAAGCGCCCCCTGAAAGGGGGCACAATTAAAACCCCACCGACTGGTGGGGTGGGTATTTTTAGGAAGGTGTGTCAAAAAGTAACACCATTTTTCGCATCTATTCATTATGCGCCTTACGGCGCAGGGCGTAGCATGCTGCGCCCCTACAGAACCCCACCATTCGGTTGAAAAGGGATAATCGGGAAGGCGGCACGCTGTGCCGCTCTGTTGATTATTTCTATGCCCCTCCTTTACCCCGGGCCGTCCGCCCTTAGGACCCCGTCCGGCGCGAGGACCGCCCTTAGGACTGCCGCACCCGCTGCGCAAGCGGGGTGGCGAATACAAAATCGCTTAACGTTTGATTGGTGGCTGTAAGGACGTCGAGCCCCTTCCCCTCCCATACGAGCACCCCCTCGTGTAGAAAGAAAACACGATCGCCGATCCCCAGTACAGAATTCATGTCGTGGGTATTGACGATGGTCGTAATGCCGAGGTCGTGGGTAATGGAATGAATCAGGTTATCAATCACTAAGCCCGTCTGCGGGTCGAGTCCAGAGTTGGGTTCGTCGCAAAAAAGAAACTTGGGCTTATTGGCTATTGCACGTGCGATAGCCACGCGCTTACGCATCCCCCCACTAAGGTCACCCGGGAGCTGGTTATAAATCCCACGCAGGTTCACCCGGTCTAAACACTCTAGAGCGCGACGCATCGCCTGACGGTTCGACATCTTTGTGTGAAGAAGCAACGGGAACATCACGTTCTGCCCCACCGAGAGAGAATCAAAAAGAGCACTCTCTTGGAAGAGCATCCCCGTCTTTTGTTGAATACTCTGCCGGTCTCGCTTGCTCATCTGCGTGACAGGGACGTTCTCAAAAAATAGGTCGCCCGTATCGGGGGTTAATAAGCCAGCAAGGATCTTCAACAAAACCGTCTTCCCCGAGCCACTCTTCCCGATGATTAGGTTTGCCTTCCCCGGCTCAAACCGCGCGTTTATGTTGCGAAGCACCACCCGTTCGCCAAAACGCTTTTCTACCCCCCGCGCTTCGATCATAGTAGCAAGATTTGCGTCATTATGAGGTTGATGACTATGATCTGAATGCAGGTCACCACCACCCCTTTCGTGCTGGCACGTCCGACCTCAAAAGCTCCCCCCTCGACATAATAGCCCCAAAAGGCGGGAATTGTCACAATGATAAAAGCAAAAACGACCATCTTCATCAGCCCATAACGGATGTAATAGGGCTTGAAGAAAATGCGTAACCCCTCGACATAATCCACGATAGAGACCATCCCCGAGACCTCGCCCGTAATAGCCCCACCCAAAAGCCCAATGACCATGCTCATGAGGGTCAAAACAGGGAAGAATACGAGCGCCGCAACCAGCTTGGGAAGTACGAGGTAAGCCGCTGAATTGATCCCCATCACGTTTAGGGCATCAATCTGCTCGGTTATGCGCATTGAACCAATCTCCGAGGCGATACTCCCCCCCACTTTCCCCGCCAAGAGAAGGGCAGTAAGGGTCGAACTAAACTCAAGGAGCAACACGTCGCGCGTCCCCAGCCCTACGAGATACTTCGGCAACATCGGGTGGTTAAGATTGATAGCCCCCTCCAAAGCAATCACAGCGCCGACGAAAAAAGAGCTTAAAAGCACGAGCGAGACGGAGCTCATCACCAGCTCCCACACGTCGCGTAAAAGGCGCTGACGGAAGACCCGCCACGGCCCCGGGTAGTGGCACACAGCCCGCAGGAAAAGTACATAACGCCCCAGCGTGTCGAATGGGCGAATTATCCTCCAACTCATTTGCAAGCAAAGGTATAAAGAACCGCGCTAGTAGAACTAGGATCGCAAAAGTACCGATCAAAACACCACAAAAACTCCGATCGAATTACCACAAAAGTACCGATCAAAACACCACAAAAACTCCGATCGCAAACTCTATATATCTGATAATTTGATTATTATTGCAGTGTGAAAAGGAGGCGGAAAATGGACTATTTTGTACGTACGGCAGACAGCTGGTTGAACGAACTTTTAGAGGCTTTTGGAGCAGTCCTGATCGAAGGACCGAAGTGGTGTGGGAAAACCACCTCAGCAGCACAGAGCGCGGCGAGTATCATCCGTTTGCAGGATACAGACCTGCGGGACGAGTACCTCACAACTGCCGCCTCCAAACCCTCCCTCCTTTTGCGCGGAGAGACGCCACGTCTCATTGACGAATGGCAAGATGCCCCCGTACTTTGGGATGCGGTACGTACGCTCCTCGATCAACGGCAGGTGCCTGGGCAGTTCATCCTCACAGGGTCGAATGCTGTGGACAAGTCGAAAATCCGACACTCGGGCACAGGGCGCATTACCCGTATGCAGATGCTCCCGATGAGTCTCTGGGAGTCGCGCGAATCAACCGGAGAGGTCTCCCTCCACGAGCTGTTTGATAATCCCGACTACGACATTGACGGTAAGCTCTCGAACATGGACGTCGAAAGCCTGATTTTTGCAGCAGCACGCGGAGGGTGGCCCGCCACGCTCTTCATCCCCAAGCCGAGTGCCCGCTTACTTGTAGCCCGAGACTACGTGCGCTCCGTGGTCAACGAAGATATTTCACGCATAGATGGTAAGACGCGTGAACCCAAAGTAGCACACGCTATCCTGCACGCCTACGCACGCAACATCTCCACTTTGGTGAAGAAAAATACCCTCTTGGAAGACGTCTGCGCATCGGGGGAAATATCCATCTCGCCAGATACCTTCAGTGACTACGAAGGGGCACTCGAACGCCTGTTTATCATCCAGAACATCAGCGCTTGGAATCCCGCGATACGCTCCAAGACGGCCATCCGAAGTGGTACGAAAAGGGCTTTTTGCGACCCCTCGGTAGCAATCGCCCTACTGGGACTCACCCCCGAGGCTCTATCCGTGCAACTCAAGACCTTTGGCTTTATCTTTGAACAAATGTGCATCCGCGACCTCAAGGCTTATACAATGGGGTACAATAGTCAAGTCTCTTACTATCACGACCGTTATGGACTAGAGGCCGACATCGTCCTACACCTCGACGATGGGCGCTATGCCCTCATAGAGTGCAAACTCGGCAGCCGAGAGATCGACGAAGGTGCAGCACATCTGTTGGAATTGCAACGACTTGTCCGCGTCAATAGAGAAGGGGAAAAGCAGCTCCCGATCCCCGATCCCTCCCTCCTCATGATACTCACTGGAGGGAAAATGGCCTATACGCGTCCCGATGGGGTGCGTGTCGTGCCCCTCGGGGCATTGAGAGACTAGCCGCCATTTTTGCAATTCCTTCGTATCTTTCGCGTGCCAATGAAGCACTCGTTTAGACACAATGCGTATTATAATTGACGAAGCTATTCCGTTCGTACACGGACTGTTAGAACCCTACGCCCAAGTAGACTACCTCCCCGCAGCTGCGATTACGCCCGCCGCATGTAAAGATGCGACCGCGCTGCTGGTTCGTACCCGCACACACTGCAATGCGCAGCTACTCGAGGGCGCTGCCGTGCGTCTCATTGCAACTGCAACCATCGGGATGGACCATATCGACCTCCCTTACTGTGCCCAGCACGGTATTACAGTAGCCAATGCCCCCGCTTCCAACGCTTGGGGGGTGGTGCAATGGGTCGTTTCGGCGCTAGCGCAAATCAATCAGAGTGCCGACTTTATGCTCTCTGAGCGCACTGTGGGCGTTGTCGGGTGTGGGGCGGTAGGGGAGCGTGTCGCGACCCTCCTCGAGCTTTTTGGTATCTCCGTCCTCCGCTGCGACCCTTTCTTAGAAAAAGAAGACCCCTTCCGTTATGTAGCCCTTTCGCGCATCGCACGGGAGTGTGCGGTGGTAACCATCCACACCCCGCTTACTTTTGACGGTCCACACCCCACGCACCATCTCCTCGACCGCGCCTTCTTCCATTCTCTCAAACACCGCGCTTATATCCTACATGCCGCCCGTGGCGGTGTGGTGGACGACGCGGAGCTCTACTTAGCGCTGCAGTATAAGCACATAGCGGGTTATTACCTAGACGTTTACGAGGAAGAAACCAGTGAGGAGATGGACTACGCCCTCCTCGAAGCGGCTAAGCTTGCCACGCCCCACATTGCCGGCTATAGCGTCGAGGGCAAATACGCTGCCTCACGAGCGGTGATTACCGCCCTAGCGCAGTTCTTAGGGGTTGAAATGGCCTTTCCGCCCCTACAGGGGGATGGAGCAAATCCGCCCCTCCTGCCTGGTTTTTCTTTGTGGGAACTAGCCCGTACGTACGACATCGCACGCGATTCGCGCGCCCTTAAGGCTGCACCGCAGCAGCTCGAGCGCCTACGCAGCGAATATGCCTATCGCCACGACTACCGTTACTATCACTTTGCCAATCCCGCACTCGAAGCCTTGGTAAGGGGCGAGAAGGCAAAATAACAGCCGCCGAGCGTGGCGATTCGATAGCCTTCTCTCATTGATGCCCCCATTATTAGCGCTTGAGAACCTGACCGTCGGTTATGCTGCAGACCGTCCGCTGGTTCGCAATCTCTGCTCTGTTTGGGACGGCGGGGCGCTCATTGCCGTGGTCGGCGGGAATGGGAGTGGAAAGAGCACCCTCTTGCGGACGCTCGTAGGGGAGCTCCCCCCGTTGGCTGGGCGCGTCCTCTTGGGGGGCGTTGAGGTAAAAAAGCTCTCGGTACGCGAACGTGCACGCCAGATGAGCTACACCCCCTCGCACGTCTCCGTCGACCCCGAGACCTTGGTTAAAGAATTTGTTGCCCTAGGACGCTGGCCATATCAGCGCTGGTTCGGAGGCGCTACCCCACAAGATGAGCAAGCCGTGGCACGTGCCCTATCCTTTGTCGCCCTAGAGGAGTTTGCTGACCGACCTGTCCTAACGCTTAGCGATGGGGAGCGTCAGCGTGCCAATATTGCGCTCGCTTTGGCACAGGAGGCGCCGCTCCTCCTCTTTGACGAACCATTCTCGCACCTCGACCGTGCGGCACGCGAACGCCTCCAAGCCCTCTTACAGCGCCTTGTCCGTGAGTTAGGGCGTCTAGTGATCTACACCTCCCCAGAGGAAGGGGACGTACGGTTGGTGAATATGCCCCAGTAGCGGACGGCTTAGCCCCTAGAGAACATCTGGCCAGCAAGCGCCCCCTCGTTAAAAAGAAGGTCTAGCCCAGAAACATTGGGAAAGAAAGGAAGACGATCGGCAAACACTTGGTAGTAACGAAGTTGCTCCGTACGCGACTGCTTCGGATGAAAGCTCGTGCGGAGGTCTTCCCACTCGGGGGCAAGGCTCGTTTCGTACGAGGTCGTTTCCACCAACGAGGAGAGCTCAATGTGTAGGTGGCGCATCAGAAAGTCTAATAGTTGCAGGTTGTATGCCCAAAGTGAGGGCTCGCGTATGCTGACAAGCGCTGCCAGTTCGTCATAATAGTGGATGAAATAAGGGGCTGTGGCATACGCCGAACGGATAGCACGTAGGAGCTTGCCTTGCCACGGCGTGCGGTACTCTATCTCCGCCTCGCGGATCGGGATCGGCTGCCCCGTGTGCGTGTGCCGTATCGGGAGCGTTAGCGTCTGTATCCCCTGCGAGGTCACAATCTCACACCGGTTGCGGTAAGACTGTTTTTGATAATGCTCGCACGCCTCCAAGGCCGCAACCTCACAGCGCGAAAGCGCCAAGAGGTAGTCCACTGGCGGAAGAAATGCAATCGAAAAAAGCGCTTTCATACGGCAAAGTTACGCATCCGTTGCAACAAAGAGCCGCCCCCCCACAGTACGCTCCCCCTTAGCGCTTGATAGTGCCAAATGTTGCTCGAAAGCCTTGCCATAAAAGCACTTTGTTGTGCAATAGTGCCACGTTCTCCACTGTACTGAAATTTAGGAATTCAGAACCTCAATTTCTTTAGCAATGAGAAAAGATTTGACTAAAAAGATAGTCGAATCGCAGCAGAATTGCGCCCTTAAAGAGGGAAAAAAGGGTAGGTAATTTTACCTATTTCCCGTTAGGCAGATGCTGCGTATGTACTGAGCAGCGTGCAGCTGCCCGTGCTCTGCAGTGTGCAAAGGAGGGGGGAATTAAGGAAAACGTAAAGAGGTTTTTGCGATGCGGAGGGGCTGCCTGTGCTCCTTTTTGTGTCATTTTGTCACGCGCGCCTTTTCGGCACACTGCTTGCACAAGAGGGCGGTAGTGTAACTGTAAAAAGGCAGGAAAATGAGTAGTGTGAAAAACGGGGCGATCGGCGTTACCTCAGAGAATATATTCCCAATTATCAAGAAGTTCCTCTATAGCGATCATGAAATCTTTCTCCGCGAGTTGATTGCGAACGCCGTGGATGCTACGCAAAAGTTGCGCACCTTGTCACGTGCTGGTGAGTTCAAGGGAGAGTTGGGCGATGAGACTATCGAGGTGCGTCTAGACACCGAAGCCAATACCCTCGTAGTGAGCGACCGCGGGCTCGGGATGACTGCCGAGGAGGTCGAGCGCTACATCAACCAGATAGCACTTTCAGGGGCAGAGGAGTTCCTCGCTAAGTTCAAGGACAAGGAAGCTAGCATTATTGGGCATTTCGGTCTTGGCTTTTATTCTGCCTTTATGGTGAGCGACCGTGTGGAGATCGAGACGCTCTCTTGGCAAGAAGGGGCTGAGCCCGTGCACTGGAGCTGCGAAGGCGACCCCTCCTACACCATGACGCCAGGGACACGCACCGAGCGCGGGACGGATATCATCCTTCACCTGAGCCCCGACTGTAAGGAGTTTGCGGAACAAGCTAAGATTGAGGAGCTGCTCCGCAAATATTGTCGTTTCTTGCCCGTACCTATCGCTTGCGGCTTTAAGACCGAGTGGAAGGATGGGAAGAGCGTAGAAACGACCGAACGTAATATTATCAATTCGGAAGAGCCCCTGTGGACTAAGCGCCCATCAGAGCTCAAGGAAGAGGACTATCAGCACTTCTACCAGTACCTCTTCCCTGGGCATGAAGAGCCGCTCTTTCACATCCATCTCAATGTAGATTACCCGTTTAACCTCACGGGGATTCTCTACTTCCCACGCCTAAAGTCGAACCTCGACATCCAGCGTAACCGTATCCAGCTCTATTGCAACCAAGTCTTTGTGACCGACTCTGTAGAAGGGGTCGTGCCAGACTTCCTTACCGTGTTGCACGGAGTGCTCGATTCGCCCGACATCCCGCTTAATGTCTCGCGTAGTTACCTGCAAAGTGACGGCAATGTAAAGAAAATTTCCTCGCACATCACGAAGAAGGTGGCAGACCGCTTGGAGGAGATATTCAAGGAAGATCGCGCCGCTTACGAGGCCAAGTGGGACGATTTGAAGCTCTTTGTCGACTACGGTTCTATCTCTAACGAGAAGTTCTGGGAGCGTGCCGAGAAGTTTGCCCTTTTGAAGGATGTTGACGGCAAGTTCTACACCTACGAGGAGTATCAAAAGGCTGTGGAAGAGGCACAAAAGAATCGCGACGGTAAGACGGTCTACCTCTACACCACCGACCCCGAACAGCAGTGGAGTTATATCGAAGGGGCAAAGGGGCGTGGCTACAATGTCTTACAGATGGGCGGACAGTTAGACTCGCACGTGGTGAACTTCCTCGAGCAGAAGCTGAAAGATGTGCAGTTCGTCCGCGTAGATTCTGATACGCTGGATAAGCTGATAGAGAAAGGCGAAGAGCGCGTCGTGACGCTTTCCGAGGCAGAGCAGAAGATGCTCACCTCGCTGATGGATGGGGCTCTTGACCAGAGGACGGGGTTCTCGGTTTCGTTGGAGGACCTCGGCGCAGATGCCTTGCCAGCCGTGGTGACACAAAGTGAGTTTATGCGACGGATGCGCGACATGGCACAGATGAGTCCGCAGTACAACATGTTTGCCAGCTTCCCAGACCGCGTGAACATCGTGCTCAATACGGCGCACCCGTTGGTAGAGCGTCTGACGCGTGAGGCGCAGGAGGCGCTCGGTGGGCAACTCGCTGCACTAGATGAGCGCGAAAAGCCGCTGCGCGACGAGGAAAAGGCTTTTGAGGAGAAGGTCGGCGCTAAGGAGGAAAAAGATCAATCAGAGGAGGAGAAGAGCGAACACAAGCGGATTCACGAGGGGCTCGACATGATTGCCGAGGAGCGTACGGCGCTTTGCCGAGCTCATGGTTCGCACAATGCGCTGGCGCAGCAGCTCATCGACTTGGCGCTCTTGGCTAACAACATGCTCAAGGGCGAAGCCCTCGCGAAGTTCGTACGTCGGAGTGCGGAGTTGATGTAGGGGGGGAGGTTCGCCGCTAGAAAATAAAGAAGCCACTTAGGATACCTAGGTGGCTTCTTTTATTTAACGACGAATAAGAGTGTTCGGATTGTCGAACAGCGCTGCCCCCTTAATTTTCTCTACCTTTGCACCCTAAAGCAAAAGACTCTATGATATCACTCGATCACGTCGGCGTACGCTTCCAAGGCGAGGAGCTCTTTTCAGACATCTCGCTTCTGATTGGGGCGAGAGACCGCATCGGGCTCGTGGGGCGCAACGGTACGGGGAAGAGTACCCTTTTCCGTGTGATTTGCGGCGAGCTCGAGCCCTCTGAAGGGATTGTGGCAAGAGGGGCAGATCTGGCTATCGGACACCTAGCACAGCACATCGCTTACCGCGATACGCGATCGATCCTCGAGGAAACGCTCTCTGCATTCGGAGAGTTGAAAGCCCTCGAAGCGAAAATCGAACACCTCGATACCCTGTTGCAGGAGGGGAAGTACAAGGATGCGGAAGAAGCCACGGAGATGGCGGTGCGCCTTGGCGAACTCACCGAAAGACACCACCTCATGGGCGGTGCGCAACAGGAGGCTCAAGCCGAACAGACTCTGCTCGGACTCGGGTTTGAACGCGAACAGTTTGAGCAACCGACCTCGATCTTGAGCGGCGGGTGGCGCATGCGCGTCGAGTTGGCTAAGATCCTTTTGGCTGGGGCAGACTTGCTACTTCTCGACGAGCCGACCAATCACCTCGATATTGAGTCTATCCAGTGGCTAGAGGACTATTTGAAAGAGTATCGGGGGGGGCTCATCCTCATATCGCACGACCGGCGTTTTCTCGACACCGTAACTACCAAAACCGTGGAACTCTCGCTCGGACATGCCTATACGTTCAATGCCCCCTACTCGAAGTTTAAGGAGTTGCGCGCAGAGCAGCGGGCACAACAGTTGGCTGCCTTTGAAAACCAGCAGGAGTTTATCGAAAAAACACAGGATTTCATCGAGCGCTTCCGTTACAAACCCACCAAGTCTAACCAAGTGCAGGCACGTATCAAACAGCTCGAAAAGCTCGAACTGATTGAGGTCGAAGAGGAGGATCGTTCGCAGATTCACCTTCGTTTTCCAGAGGCGCCCCGCTCGGGCGATGTGGTGGTGGAGTCTAAGGACGTGCGCAAGCAGTTCGGCGACCACCTCATTTTTAGCGATGCTTCGTTTGCCATTCGTCGGGGGGAGAAAGTGGCTTTCGTCGGACGAAACGGAGAGGGGAAGACCACCATGGCGCGCATCATACAGGGAGAGTTGCCCTACGAGGCGGGCGAGCTAAAGGTGGGGCATAATGTCTTGACAGGCTATTTTGCACAAAACCAAAAGGCGGTGCTAAACCCCGAACGGACGGTCTATGACACCATCGACGAGGTCGCGACGGGCGACATCCGCACCAAGATCCGTGACATCCTAGCCGCTTTTCTTTTCCGAGGGGAGGATATTGACAAAAAGGTCTCGGTGCTTTCGGGAGGGGAGCGTAATCGGCTTGCGATGGCTAAGTTGATGCTCCGTCCTTACAACCTGCTTATTCTCGACGAGCCGACCAACCACCTCGATATGCAGGCCAAGGATGTGCTCAAACAGGCGCTTTTGAAGTATAACGGCACGCTGATCCTCGTCTCGCACGACCGCGATTTTCTCGACGGGCTCGTCGAAACCGTCTATGAGTTCTCTCACGGGCGGGTGCATCAGCATTTGGGCGGCATCAACGCTTTCCTAGAGCGGCGACGCCTCGGAGGGCTGGAAGAGCTGAACCAAAAAGGAGGGGGGCAGAAGGGCGTTGCGCAAGCAACTAAAAGCCCTGAGAAGACCACCCCAGAGAAGGGAGGAGGCGACCGTTGGAAGCAGCGAAAACAGTATGAGAATGAGCTGAATAAGCGACGCCGCAGCATTGCGAAGCTGGAAGAGCAAATCGCCGCTACCGAGTCGCAACTTAAGGCTTTGGAAAACAAAATGGCTCAACTCGACGAACGCACTGACCCTAAGGCGCTCGTGCAGGAGTATGAGCAGGTGCAGGCACAGAACCAAAAGCTCTTAAAACAGTGGGAAGAAGAGAGTTACGAACTGGAGATTGTAGAAAATGAAGGATTGGTCGAATAAAGCCCCCGCACCGCGCTTTTACCATCAGAAGCGCATCTCGGCAGAGATTCTCTACGGTCTTCACCCCATTATGGAGGCGCTCGATGCGGGGCAGGAGCTCGAGCGGATTGTGTTGCGTAAGGGGCTGACGGGCGAGCAGATCCCTCTCATTTTGCGGAGAGCAAGGGAACGGGGTATCCCCGTGCAGCACGTCCCCACAGAGTGGTTTATTCGCCTCGGGAGTCGGACACATCAGGGGGCAGTGGCTTTTCGCTCGCCGATAGAGTATCAAAAGATTGAGTGGATTATTCCCTCGCTTTTTGAGCACGGCGAGGAACCGCTTATTGTGGTAGCGGGGGGGATTACCGATGTGCGTAACCTTGGGGCAATTGTCCGTACGGCTGAGTGTGCCGGAGCGCATGCTTTGGTGATGCCGATGCAGGGGGGGGCGCAGATCAATGCCGATGCGGTGAAGACGAGTGCGGGCGCATTGGCTCATTTCCCTGTTTGTCGTACGCAGAGTCTCGTACAGACGTGTCGTTATCTGAAAGAGAGTGGCTTGCGCCTTGTGGCTGCGACCGAATATGGCGAGACCTATTATGCGAAAGCTGCACTGGGCGGACCGCTTGCGCTGATTTTGGGAGATGAGGGGACGGGCGTCCCCGACGAGCTCTTGCGGCTGTGTGACGAGACGTTGCGCATCCCGCTTCATGGGCAGATTAGCTCGCTCAACGTGTCGGTCGCTGCGGGGATTTTACTCTACGCCATCGAGGCGCAAAGGGAGGAATCATAGCCTTGCATATTGGCATTCTTTTTATTATCTTTACCCCAACTACAACCTAACTAAGCAAAAGTAATGGAAGAGTTTCGCAAATTGCCAATAGGCTCACAGAGTTTCGAAGCGTTGCGTAGCAACGGAGAACTCTATGTTGATAAAACCCATTACATAGAGCAGCTCTCCCAGTTTGGTCGTTTTATTTTCCTCAGCCGCCCGCGCCGTTTCGGTAAAAGCCTCTTCCTCTCTACACTTAAGGCTTACTTCGAAGGGCAGAAAGCTCTTTTCAAAGGGCTTTATATAGAACAAGCTGAGGAAGAAATGGCACGTCGCCAAGGACGCCCCGCGTGGGAGGAGCACCCCGTCTTTCACATCAATCTCAACGACAGCAATTACCAAGAGCCGAGCAGTCTTGAGATTCTTCTTAATGATCTCTTGGTGCAATGGGAAGAAGTGTATGAGTCTCGTTCTTCAGAAAAGGATTTCTATTCCCGTTTCCGCGGTCTTGTACGTCGTGCCTATAAAAAGACTAATAGGAAGGCGGTCATCTTAATCGATGAGTATGACAAACCGCTCATTGACACCATGCATACGCCCGAGTTGCACGAACGCTTTCGAGAGATCTTGCATGGCTTTTATTCGGTGCTAAAGGGGAGCGACGCGCATATTCAGTTTGCTTTCCTGACGGGCGTTACCAAGTTTAGCAAGGTGAGCATCTTTAGCGGGCTCAATAACTTGGACGACATTAGCATGGTCTCTGACTTTTCCGCTATTTGTGGTTTTACTGAGGCGGAACTAGAAGCGAATTTTGCTCCCGAGTTAACCCTCTTGACCGAGAAGCTGAACGTCTCTTACGAAGAGACGCTCGCGCGCTTGAAGAAGAAGTATGACGGCTATCGTTTTAGCGAAGATGGGGAGAGTGTTTATAACCCCTTTAGTGTGTTGAAGGCGCTACGTGATAGGTGTTTGGGGGATTACTGGTTCGCTACCGCCACGCCGACCTTTCTCGTGAAGTATCTTCTACGCCTGCGCTATTTTGTCCCAGATCTAGAAAACAAGGAGATCGATAGCGCTGCGCTACAAGATTTTCGGGTGAATGACGACAATCCGATTCCCTTGCTCTTTCAGTCTGGGTATTTGACCATCAAGGAGCGACTCCCCGATGAGACGAGTTACCTCCTAGGGTATCCTAACGAGGAGGTGCGTAATGCGTTTCTAAAGAATTTGTTACCAGCTTATATCGCGCTCTCGTTTTCCGATGCCAATGTTTCTGTCAAGGTGATTTATCGGGATTTGAAAGCAGGTAACCTCGCTGGTGTCATGAAGCAAATCGAGGGGCTCTTGGCGGGCATCCCCTACGGCAACCTGCCGCGCAACAAGAAAGGGCAGAACCTGCGCGAACAGTATTACCAGACGGTCTTCTACCTCATCTTTCGTCTTTTTGTGCAGTACACGCACGTTGAGGTAGTTTGCGCCACGGGGCGTGTCGATATGGTTGTGGAGATGCCCCAACATATCTATATTTTTGAGTTTAAGGTCACGAGCGCAGGGACGCCCGACGATGCTATCGCACAGATCAAGGCACAGGGGTATGCCACGCCGTTTGCAGCAGATCCGCGCACAGTACACTTGGTGGGGGTAAGTTTCAACGAACGGAAGCGCAATATTGAGGCATGGCGGGAAGAGGTGCTTGTCCGATGATGGGGAACGTTGCAACGACGATACACAATATCGCCCAGCTCTGTAGCGTTATTGCTATGTCTGTGAAGGAAAGGTGGAGGGGAGCGACTTTTTTTTTGATGCTTAGGAAAAGCTCATTTGCCCCCGTAGGGTCGTGTCTTCATGGATTTTGAACGGTGATTGCAGAAAATACCTAGTGATTTTGGATCGGTCGTAAGAGAATAAGGTATATCTTTGCACCAAATTGGTGGCGCAAGGGTGCTGTCACCAATTTGAGAAAAAGGCTTTTTAACCAAACACATAAACAGTAGTAAGGATGAATTTTGGAAAGTATGCGCTTTTGGCGCTAGCAGGTGTGAGCCTCTTGGCTTTCACGTCTTGTAAGAAGGATGATAAGGCAAAGAATCCTCCTAAGTTTGTTGTGAATGACAAGGACGGTAAGAATATTACTGCAGAACTTACAAGTCGAACCGTATTCCCACTCGAAATACGTGTTACTCCAGGTGATGGGTTGAAGATTACAGAGCTTACTTACTCTGTTACTTATGATCCAGCTGCTGGTGAGAACAAGGGGAAGATCGATGATCTTAAGAAGGTAGACTCGCATTTTCAAGGTCATTTTGCAGAAGCAAAGATTCCAGCGGACAAGACCAAGGGGGTGATCACTTTTAAGGCAGTGGATAGCGAGAAGGGTGAGAATACTATCAGTGTAAAGTTTAACTTCGGTGGTACTACACCAGGTGGTAATGATAATCCTCCAGCAGAAACAGGTTGGGGTGCACAAAAGGACGGTGCCGTCAACCATGTAAATGGTAGAAAGGAGGGTGCGTTTGACCTTAAGAATGGTAAGCCCGTTTCTGTAGAAACTGGGAAGCAGGCTGATTTTTATATGATAAATACGTCTACGGGTAAAGAAACGGATTTCGTAGCAGGTTGGAGCTCTGATAAGGTTACGAGTGTAGACAAAACAGGTAATGGAACTAAGTTTGCAAAGGTTACTGTTGACTATGACAAGGTTACTGTGGCAGATGCAAAAACTGCTTTCAATGCCGCAAGTCCTAGCACTACCGTTTCTGATGTTGTTGTTGGTAATATTTACGTAGCTGTTAAGGATGCTGAGGTGTATATCCTTAAGATTACCAAGGTAGATAAGGAAGAAAATTCTACACGAAAGAAGGGTAGAGGTTGCATCGAGTTCTCTTACAAGGCAAAGAAGTAGTCTCTCGCTCTAGCGAGCAAAGAATAACGCACGCGCCTTCTCCACAGTCTGTGGGGAGGGCGCGTGTGGTGTTATAGAGGGGGGCGTCTAAGGGCGCACAGCCCGTGGTGGAGGATAGACGTGATGTGGGGCGAGTTGTGGGAGATCGCATAATTTTTTGTTATCTTTACAGTAGCCAAAGAGTAAGGAAATGGAAGCATATAGACTACCGCTCGGTACACAAAGTTTTGAATCGCTGCGTAGCGATGGAGAGCGCTACGTAGACAAAACGCACTATATAGAGCGTCTTCTCCTGTTTGGGCGTTTCATATTCCTCAGCCGCCCCCGCCGCTTTGGCAAGAGTCTTTTCCTCTCAACCCTCAAGGCTTATTTTGAAGGGCAGAAAGCTCTTTTCAAAGGGCTCTATATCGAGCAAGATGAGGAGGATATGGCACGCCGCCAAGGACGCACCGCGTGGGAGGAACACCCAGTCTTTTACATCAATCTGAGGCGTGGCGGGAGGAGGTGCTCACCCCTAACGAACGCTAATGTGCACAGTTGGGTCTCGTGGCGGACTTGGACAGTATTTATTTTTCATTACCTTTGCACAGCGAAGAGTTAAAGCGTGTCGAAGATGAAGAAGAACAACCTCCTCTGGATTGGTATCGTGGGGCTTATGGCGGTATCGTTCGGATGCAAGAATCAGAATGCTGAAGAAGAGGCGCGTCGCAGGGCAGACTCCATTGCGATGGAGCAGGCGAGAGCCGACAGCATACTCCGTATAACCGACAGCCTAAAACAGGTGGAAATGGAGCGCGAACGCGCTCGGATGGCAGAGGTCGAGGCGCAGCAGCGTTTGAAGTTTCATGTTATCAAGGGGAGCTTTGTCTATCAAGACAATGCCGATCGCTTCTTGGAAGTACAGCGGAGTAGCTTCCCCGCAGCAAAGCAGTTTGTTGCCCCGAATGGCTTCAAGCTGGTTTCTGTAGCAGACTTTGCAAGCATGGATGAGGCGGTAGCCTATATCAATCGTAACCGAGGGGGCGATGAGGACGAGCTCTGGGTTTTTGAAGAGGGGGGGCGCTATGACACCAGCGGCTACCTTAATTCGGATGCCTATAGCACCCACCGCAGCAAGATGGATGGGAATGAGACACCGTCACCCACTTCTACGCCCTCTACACCTTCTACCCCAGGGTCTGACCCAGACATTATTGTCTTTTAGTGCGTCGCCTGCGACGTTTTTGTAACGGCGCTTGTGGATGCGCATTCGTTTACGGATATTACTGCGGCTCTTTCTCTTTTGGATAGGGCTGCAGTTTTTTTTTCGTCTTGCTTTTATTCTCTACCAGTGGGTAGGCGGGCTCTCTTGTGGGTGGCGTCTGAGTTTGGCGGCGCTGTGGCACGGGCTACCGATGGACTTCAGTCTATTGGGGTACGTCTTTTTGCTTCTGAGTGTGGAGCTTGTTCTTGCCTCGGTTGTGCGCCTTGGGCTGCAGACTTATGGGCATCGGAGTGTAGCATTCTGCTGTGGGCGGGGGCTTATTCTTACCACGAGCACGGTGCTTGCCACGGCGAGCGCTGTGGTGGCTGTCGCTGATTGGGAGATCTATCGCAACTGGCAGTTTCACGTAGACCTTACGCCGTTCCTTTACATATCTCATTTAAGTGAGTCATTGGGGTCGATCCCATGGGGCTTGACCGCGGCACTCCTTGTAGCCATTGCGGCGATCGGCTGGGGGGCTTACCGTGTACATACGCGCTGGGTGTGGAACAAGGCGTGGCACTTAGGGAAAACACGGTGGTTTGAACCCATTGTGGCGCTCCTGTTCGGGGCTGTGATGCTGCTCCCGATCCGTGGCGGTGTGGATGTAGCTACGATGAACGTCAGTCGTGTGGCATTTAGCGCCAACGCCTTTGCGAACCATATCGCCGTCAACGCGACGTGGAACTTTATGCGGGAGCTGCTGGAACTTCCCTACGCATTCACTCATTACGACCCTTTCCTGCCCTCTGCGGAGGCTGACCGTCGTTATAGGCGCATAATGCAAGAAACCGAGGATTTCCCCCGTTTGCTGCGTTGTAAGCGCCCCAATGTGCTGGTACTGTTGATGGAGAGCCAGTCTGCCAAGTTCTCAGCACTCTTAGGACAAGACTCTTGCACGCCACACCTCGACTCGGTCGCTCGCGCTGGGGTGCTCTTTTCGAGGATGTATGCCGCCTCGACGCGCAGTGACAAGGGGGTGGTCGCCGTGTTGGCAGGCTATCCAGCGCAAGGTAAAAAGTCGATTATCAAGTTTCCCCGCAAGCTCGAACGGTTGAGTTTCTTTCCCCGTGTCTTGGACTCGGCGGGCTATCACAGCACGGCGTTCTATTACGGCGGAAATGCCGACTTTGTGAACTTTCGGACGTGCGCCTACCTTGCCGGTTTCGAGCGCGTGGTCGAGCAACGTGACTTCCCGCGCGAGCTCCGTGGGCAAAAGTGGGGTGTGCATGACGAGTTCGTCTATCCGCGCCTTTTAGCGGAGTGTGATACGGCACAGCAGCCCTTTTGCAAGATGTACTTTACCCTCTCCAACCACGAGCCTTTTGACCTACCGAGTGGTGCGGCTGACCTTTCCCTCCCCGAAGAGCAACGGATACGCCGCACGGCACGCTATGCGGATAGCTGTCTCAATCGTTTCCTACTCGCGGCACGCGAACGTCCGTGGTGGGACTCGACCCTCGTGGTTATCCTTGCCGATCACGGGCATCGTTACCCCGGCAACTCCAGCAATGACGACCCGCTGCGCTACCACATCCCGATGGTTTGGACGGGCGGCGCGTTACGCACAGGCTTAGATACGGTGATAAGTACCGTAACCTCCCAGACGGATGTAGCGGCGCTCGTCCTCTCGCAGCTCGGTTTACCCCACACGCGCTTTCCCTTCTCGCGCAATACCCTTGCCATGTCCCCTCAAGCAACAGGCGCATTGGTGGTATATAACCACGGCTTCGGATGGTTGACAGACTCCTGCGGCTACATCTACGACTTCGATGCGCAGCGCATCTTGTGGCGTAAAGAGGAGACCCCAGACTCCGTCGTGCGCGACGGTGAAGCCTTCTTCCAAAAGCACCACGAAGACTACGTAGGGCGCTAGCGAGGGGTGCACTGCCTTATCGTCACTGTTCTACTGTCCGTTATCCTCCTTTCTTGCTTATTGGCAATAAAATAGCGCGTTAGCGACGTGCTATCGTGCTTAGACTCTTTATCTTTGTTCCAAATGAACGAAGGTATGAGAAAGAGACTTTGCATTGTGGGACTGCTGGCGAGTATGCTACTTGCTACTGCGGCGGTATGTGCAGCCCCCATTTCGCGTAAGCAAGCCGAGCGTTACGCGGTACAGCATTTCCAAAAGACGACCCCTTTGCGCGGCGAGCGTCCGCCTGTCCTGCTTTATACGAGCACCGGCGTGCCAACGCGGGGCAATAACGATGGTAAGGACTTTTACGTCTTTGGCAACCCGAGCGGCAAGGGCTTTGTCGTAGTAGCGGGGGATGATGTCGTGCCGCCCATTCTCGGGTATTCGACCACGACCACTTTTCCTACCAAAGAGCTCCCCACAGAACTCGCTTCCTACCTAGCGGGATATTCGCAGTGGTTGCGGCAGGCGAAGCATACGGGGGCAACCGAGGTGCTTCGTGAGGAAGCGAGCGAGGTAGCGCCCCTCCTCCAAGGGCTGGTGTGGAATCAAACCGACCCCTACAACCTTCTGACCCCCATGGTGGGAGGACAGCACGCCCCCACGGGCTGTGTTGCGACGGCGGCTGCACAGATTATGCGCTACTTTGCGTGGCCACCTCAGGCGAAGCGCTCGGCAAGTAGTGACCCCGACTTTGGGCAAAAGCCCTTGGATTGGGACAACATGCCCGACAACCTTACCTCCGCCTCGCAAGAGGCAGAGAAGCAGGCCGTAGCTCACCTGATGTACGAGATCGGGCGTGCCGTGAATATGCAATACAATGCATGGTCTAGTGCCTCGAACACCACCAATGCCTATCGTGCGCTGTTGGAGAACTTCGACTATGCCCCCTCCCTCCGTTACGTGGTGGCGAGATATTATACCCCGCGTGAGTGGCAAGCCCTGATGCTCGCGGAGCTTAAGGCGGCACGCCCCGTCTTCTACACGGGCTACAACTCTAAGGGGACGGCTGCGCATGCTTTCGTGCTCGATGGGTACGATGGCAAGGGCTATTTCCATGTCAATTGGGGCTGGGGCGGTATGAGCGATGGCTATTTCCTCCTTCACCACCTCGTGCCTAGTGCGCAAGGGGCTGGCGGCGGATCGGTTGAAGGTTACAGTATACTCAACGACGCTATCATCGGCTTCCAACCCTCGGTAACTTACACGGGCAGTGCGAAGGCGGCGGAGTACGTGGCAGATCAGGTCTTTGTCGTCGACGACCACGTCGGCGAGTCCTCCACCCAAAAGCTACTTCCAGCCAAAGTGCTCAGTCTTGCGAATACGACCATTACGCCCGTGAAAGTAAAGTCCGCCATTGCGATAGTCGACGCGCAGGGGCAGGAAAAAGGGCGTTTTGTAACGAACGAAGAGGCGCGCGAGATCTCCGAATCTACGGTCATTGGCGGGCAGGATGTAAACCTAAACTTTGCAGACCTCCCCGACGGGGTATACACCTTGCGCCCGTATGCTTACGAGGTCGAAACGCAGACCTATCGCCCCGTACGGCACAATCGCTTACAACCGAACGCCGTCACCGTGACGGTACACAATGGGAAGAAGACGGTGCTCAAGGGCGATGGGACGCCACGCCTCGAAGTGTCGTGGAAGAATACGGACTTGAACATCGGTGTCTTTAACAACGCGGAGTGGACGGTCAAGAATACGGGCACGGCGACCTACTTCTCGCGCATCCAAGCCGTGTATGCGGAGACGGAGACGCCCGTCCTCCCGCGGCGAAAGAATGACCTCGTGGTGAGTGAGTTCCTGACCATTGCCCCTGGCGAAAGTTATACCCTCCGTTATCCTGTCAAAGGTCCGTTTAAGCGAGAAGAGAAGTTCTTACATTTCTTTTGGGACGCGCACAATAACCCCAATGCACTTCAGAAGAGCCCACAGGATCCCTCCATTCAGGTTTGTCCCGATGCGCTCTCTTATACCCTACTTAGCCCACAGGCGGACTTCTCGCTCGGTGTGCCCCAAGTCGTCTGCCTTCAGACCACGGACAAGATAACGGGCAACGAGCCCCTTGTACAGCGCTTTAAGGTCACAGCCCCCGCCTCGCAGGGAGTGTTGCTCAGCCTTGCCTGCTACGTGAAGGCGAACGGGCAAAACCGCTACATCGACTATCTCCCGACCACCGTCTTACGCCCCGGCGAGAGCAAAGAGTTTGAAATCAAGAAGCACGTCTGGTTACCTACGGGTACAGGCTACGAGCTCGTGGTGACGCGCAAAGACCCGAACACCAATCAGTGGCTAAACATCCCCGAGTGCCGAATGCCCTTTACGGTGGAGCAGGGGAGTGACAAGCTCCGCGTGCCGAAGTACGAAGCCCACACCTCTTGGTTTGGTCACTACGACCCGAGTGGGTATCGCAGTGCTACGGGCAACGGTCCCGGAACGTACGACGTGGCTATCTATATCGACGGTAAAAATGCGGCACAGGTGGGAAAGAAGATTAAGGCACTTCGCTTCTACCTACGTACGAAGAGTGTGCTAAGCGACTTCCACGTTTGGGCATCGCCAACCTTGCCTAACCAGTGGAACGAGGCTCAGGTGCACGAAACGCCAGCCCTTGCGACCTTGGAAGGGGGCGATCCGGACGTTACGACCAGCAAGTATGGTATGGAGAATACCGTCACCTTCGCCCGCCCCATTACGGTTACCGATGCTGGGCTCTACGTGGGTATCTCCCTCACGGTAAAGAACAATACGGGTGCATTGGGTAAATTCCCCATCGTGACGGGCGTAGACCTCGATGCGAGCAGTTACCATTGGCGTCATTCCTCGGCTTGCCCTACTTGGACTCAGGTCGGCGAGCGTCCTTACGTTCCCGCGATAGCGGTACAGTTCGAAGGTACTTTCTCGAATCACGCCGCACAGCCCGACCGCCTCACAGCACCCTATCTGGTAGCAGGTAGGGAGGGGACGGCAGACGTGCGTCTCATCAATCAAGGGAGCACCCCTATCACCTCGGTGCACTACACAGTGACTACCGCAGAGGGGACAAGCCAAGAGATGGTGAGCGATGTGGAAAGAGGCGAGCTGAAGGGACTCGGTGCCTACACCTTCTTCACTGCCAAGCTCGGAAAGCTTAACGCTGTGGGCGAACAAGAGGTCACAGTGACCATCACGCGGGTAAATAGCGAGGAGAACGCTGCGAACCCCAAAGCGATTACAGCCAAGCTAACGACCGTAGCGCCCGAAGGGCTTTATAAGCGCAATCTACTGGTAGAGGAGTTTACTGCCACAACCTGTGGCTACTGCCTTGCTGGGCACAAGGAAATGGAGAAATTCCACAACCTGTACGGAGAACGCTTCGTTGGGATTGCCCTCCACCGCACTTACGCAGACCCGATGTATCTCGCGCCCGGGAGCTATAAGCAACTCCCCCCCTCGCCTACACCGAGGTTGATGCTCTGGCGCAGTGGGTCGTCTGTCCCGATAGGTTCGGTAGATGCGACTCTGGAGGAGGAATTAAAGCGCCCTGCTTTTGCGACCATTACGCTCGCGCCTACTCGGGCTGCGGGGAGTAAAGAAGTGCAAGTAAACGCACAGGTGGAGGCGAAGCTGGAAGGGGAGTATTACATTGCCTACGTACTGTGTGCAGACAACCTTAAGGGCGAGGGTCATGCTTGGAAACAGCTCGACTACGCTACCCACTCTAACATCGAAATGCCCTTCCAAGATGTGGCGCTAGCGTCTACCTACACGGGCTCGCAACAAAACGGAGCACCGATTGCACTGCACAACGGCGCAGCAACCTCACATACCGCAACGCTCTACATCCCTCAAAAGGAAAAACTACAAAAGCCTCTTGAGGGGGCTACGCTCTCGGTTGTAGCCATCCTTACGGATGCACGCGGGCGCGTTATCAATACCGTGCGTACCAAGGTAGAGGACGGCGAACAGCGTTACCTCCTTTCCCTCATCACCTCGGAAAACGGAACGTTAATGTCGTCGGTACAGGGCTATCTCAAGCCTGCGACGGCGGTGGTGATAACCCCGAAGCCTGAGCAGAAGTGCCACCTTAAGAGTATCGTGGCTTATAAGACTGGGGAGGAGGCTACGACGGTCGCGCTCACGAAGGAAGGCGATAACTATACCTTCTCCATGCCCGCTTATGCAGTAACCGTGAAAGCGGAGTTTGCCAAGGATGAGCAGCCTACGCCTCCTACGCCTCCTACTCCCCCCACACCGCCTACTCCCACCCCGCAGCGCTATGTGCTTACGATAGCCGCTTCGGAACATGGTGAGGTGACTGCCACCCCTTCGGGCGAACTGGCAGAAGCTACAACGGTGACCCTTACGGTCGCTCCTGCCGAGGACTATCATCTTGCTACGCTTAAGCTCTTTAAGAGCGACGCTCCTGCCACGGAGGTGACCTCTACGAAGGTCGATGCTACGCACTACACCTTCACCATGCCCGCGCACGCAGTAACCGTGAAGGCGGAGTTTGCGAAGGATGAGCAGCCTACACCGCCTACTCCTACCCCGCAGCGCTATAGGCTTACGGTAGCAGCTTCGGAAAATGGAACAGTGACGGCTACCCCCTCGGGCGAACTGGCAGAGGCTACAGGGGTGACCCTTACGATCGCCCCTGCCGCAGGCTATCATCTCGCTACGCTTAAGCTCTTTAAGAGCGACGAGCCTACCACGGAGGTGACCTCTACCAAGGTCGATGCTACGCACTATACCTTCACCATGCCCGCTTATGCGGTAACCGTGAAAGCAGAGTTTGCGAAGGATGAGAAGCCGACACCCCCAACGCCTCCTACTCCGCCCACACCACCCACTCCCACACCCAAGCCCGATCAGCCTAAGCAGCCTACTGCGGTAGAGGATACGCAGTTGTCTGCCGTAACGGTAGCGCCTAACCCCTTCTCTACCCATTTACGGCTTGCAAATCCTGCGGGAGAGGCTGTGCGCTACGAGCTACTTACCCTCACGGGCAGTGTGGTGCGCTCTGGGCGCTTGGATGGAAACGAGGTTTGGGTGGATACGGAGACACTCCCCTCAGGGGTCTATTTTGTGCGTTTCTACGGGGCAAATTCTGCGCAAAAGAACGTTAGGGTGTTACGATACTAACTGCGGTATCCTACGAAGAAAAAAGAGGGTGTGTCGAATGTCTTGACACACCCTCTAACAATGCTTTGCGCCGAACGGCGGGGTTCTGGGGTTCGTAGGGGTGCAACATGCTACGCCCTGAGGGTGTGTCAAAATACGATTCTCCCGTCCCCTGTAGGATGGTGTGTCAAAACATTCGACACACCCTCATTTTATTGACTATAAAA
>CAJPTV010000021.1 GCA_905373665.1 Bacteroidia bacterium | reverse complement strand
GCAGAGAAGGAGCAGAACGCGGAAGGTGGAGAGGAGACGGGAGAGGCTGAAAAAAGTGCTTCGTCAGAAACTGCACAATAATTCAACTATAGAGAGTCCCGTACTTCGTAGGATTTTTGTTTCATGCAAGAGAAGGATTTCGGAAAAGAGTTTCAGCGTTTTGCTCGCAGTAGTCATGGGCTGAGCTCGCTGACCTTAGATCGCTATGCATCGGTATCGGCGAGTTATATAAATCCGCAGGTCGTTATTGAGCGCCAGATGAACGTTCAGGTAATGGATGTCTTTTCGCGTCTCTTGATGGATCGGATTATCTTCTTGGGGGTTCCCATTGATGACGATGTGGCTAATATCATACAGGCGCAGTTGCTCTTTCTAGAGTCCATGGAGAACGAAGAGGGAAGAGATATCAATATCTACATCAATTCGCCTGGGGGAGTTCTGCACGGAGGATTGGGGATCTATGACACGATTCAGTACCTTACCTCCGATGTGGCTACGATATGCACAGGAATGGCTGCCTCGATGGCTGCTGTGTTGTTGGCGGCTGGAACGCCAGGGAAGCGCTCTGCGTTGCCTCATGCAAGAGTGATGATTCATCAGCCGCTTGGTGGGGCGCGTGGACAGGCTTCGGATATCGAAATCGAAGCACGAGAAATCAAATTGGCACGTGCAGAACTGAATGAGATCTTGGCTAAACATACGGGACAGTCAGTTGAACGTGTACATCAAGACACAGATCGGGATTATTGGATGTCGGCGTCTGAGGCTGTAGAATATGGTATGATTGATCAAGTGATGGATAAAAAGCAAAGGCAGTAATGCTGGAGCTCGTTTTTTGAGGAAGTAAAATCTGAAAAGATTAAAGATTAGATGGCTACAACGGCGGATTTTCGCAATGGGATGTGTATAGAGTTCAATGGGAAACTCTATGTGATTGTACAATTCCAACACGTAAAACCAGGTAAAGGAGGGGCTTTTGTGCGTACCAAGCTTAAGAATTTGGAGAATGGTCGCACCTTGGAGAATACGTTTAACGCAGGGGTTAAGATTAACCCAGTGCGAGTAGAAACTCGTCCCTACCAGTATCTTTATAAGGATGACCTCGGGTTGCATTTCATGCACGTAGAAACCTTTGAAGAGATTTATATTAACCCAGATTTGGTGGAAAATAATGACCTCCTGAAAGAGGGACAGGTGTGTGAAGTGCTTGTGCATGCAGATGAAGAGCGAGTGCTTACTTGCGAACTACCTCCTTTTGTGGAATTGGAAATTACCTATACCGAACCTGGTGTTAAGGGGGATACGGCCTCTTCTACGGCATTAAAGCAGGCAGAGTTAGAGACGGGAGCAATCGTTAATGTGCCGTTATTCATTACCTCGGGAGAGAAGATTCGCGTCGATACCCGTACTCGTGAGTATTCGGAGCGTGTGAAATCCTAGGTATAGGAGCTTTTTAGCTTAGAGGGGTGTAGCCAAGTAGCGTCATGTCTGTCTTAGTTGGTCGAAACGCAGGGCGTTCGAATAATCAGGATGAACGACTTAAGCTCAACTTGCTGAAGTTGAAGGCGCTATTAGATTATACCTCCGATTTCGGTACGGATAATGCCCCTAGTGTTTTACTACAACGCTTTAACAAGATCCTCGAAGAGGATTTGGGAATTAACCGGATCTTGTATTTCTTTCGCATTGAGGAGAAGTGGGAGCTTCTCCTCAATGTGAATTGTGCTAGAGAAGATATTGCTGCCTTGGATGTAGAGCGAGATCTCTATCCTTTCACTCGTACTACGATTGTAAGCAGTAATACCTCGGTGGGCTTAAGGGAGATTGATCTTATTATCCCCGTGGTGCAGGGGAATGAGCGCCAAGCGTTTGTTCTCTTGGGGGATACGAATGATCGTGTGCGTGGCGTGAGTCCGATTATCATTCATCTTACCTTTGCGCAGACGTTAACCTACCTTTCGTATATCGGTTTACGTAACTGGTATGAGATAGAACGTCAGAATCGCGAGAAGGAGATGCGCACCCAACTTGAATTAGCGTCAAGTTTGCAGCGTTCTCTCGTCATTCGTCCAGATCGGTTGCCCAAACTTCGAGGAGTAAAAATAGCTACTCTCTATCGTCCGTTTTATGAGGTGGGGGGGGATTTCTTCGACCTCTTGGTGCTTAACGATGAGGAACTTATGTTCTGTGTCTCGGACGTCTCGGGAAAGGGGATTCCTGCGGCGTTGATCACAGCTAATTATAAGGCGCATTTTAAGGCACAGTCTCTTTCGGGTGTCCCATTGGATACAATTGTGCGGAAGCTTAATGATTTAATGCTTGATGTCGCACAAGAGTCTAGTGCTTTTATAACCACTTTTATTGGACGCTACAATCGTCGTACGAAGCTCCTAGAGTATGTGAATATGGGGCATAATGCGCCGTTGTTATACAATATGCGGAGCGGCGAAATGAAGCTTCTGACCTCTTCTACTACGGCTTTGGCTATGGTGGACGTCTTGTCTGATTTCGAAGTCTCGCGAGTGGAGATGACGGATGATACGATGTTGTTCTGCTATACTGATGGGGTCTCTGAGTGGCGTGTGGCTGGGAAGGAGAAGTCTGGAATTGACTTTTTAGAAAATTTTATTCAATTGTACCGTGACCCGCGAGCTTTGGTAGATGCTGTTGTGGCACGCATGGATCATGAAGAATTTCTCGGTTTGCGAGAAACGTTTGATGATATCTCTATTGTTGCTTTGAAATTCTCTCCGAACGAGGATGAGTAGTGCCGAAACATTAGTGGGGGGAAGGATTCCCGTGCCAATCCAGCGTTTTATCGATGAACATCATGTCTTAACTCTGAGTACATCGGTAAATGAAGAGGTTTGGAGCGCGCATTGTTTTTATGTCTTTTTACCAGAACAACAATGCTTTATCTTTTCTTCTTCGCCAGATACTAAGCATATGCGGCAGGTTTGCCATAACTCGTACGTTGCGGCGAGTATTGTTCTGGAGAGTAGCGTAGTGGGAACTTTGCGAGGGTTGCAGATTCAGGGCTCGGTTTTTCAGTTATTGGCTTCCTTAGAAAAGGAAGCTCAAAGGGCTTACTGTAAGCGCTTTCCTGTTGCGAATCTGATGGAGCTCAATTTGTGGCAGCTGGATGTGACTTATTTCAAGTTCACAGATAACCGTTTAGGTTTTGGAAAGAAGCTGATTTGGAAGCGCAACGAAGATTTGTTTGCTTCTCTTTTGGATAAAAAAGGATAGTAGGCGAGAAATATCGGTCGGGATATTCCTTTCTGTCGTCTATTTTAGGATGCTTTTTGTACCTTTGTTCCTGCTATGCCTTACCATCTGCGAATTCTTCTTCTAGCGTTTGGGCTCTCTGTGTTGCTTTTGGGTTGTCAAGAGCAGCAGGGGACAGCGCCTCTTGTCGAGGAAACATTGACTTCACCCTCTTGTGAGCAGGATTCTGCTTATGTAGGGAAGTGTTATGGAGTCCCTCTAGGAGATTACCTAATTGATACGGTGAAGCTTCCCGCCAATTCGTTTTTAGAGAATTTTCTGCGTTCTTGTGGAGTAGATGGGGAAAGTATACGTGGTTTGGGATTGCTGGTGGATAGTGTCTTCCGTGTAAAGCGTTTTCGTGCAGGGCGTCCTACTTATTTTTTCCGTCAGAACGACTCTTCTGTTTCGTATTGGGTTTATTCGCATACGCCGACAGAATATCTGTTTGTCGATTTCACGGGAAAAGAGCCAAATATACGTTTTGATACATTGGAGGTGCGCTGCGATGTTGTAGGAGCGCATGCACAGATAACAAGCTCGCTTTGGAATGCTATGCGAGATGCGGGTGCTCCAACAGAGTTAGCATTGCGTTTGTCTGACCTTTTTGCGTGGACAGTCGATTTTTTTGCTCTTGCTACGAATGATGAGTTTTTTGCAGTTTATGAAAAACGTTCGGTAGAAGGAGTGGAAATCGGTGTGGGGCGCGTATTGACGGCGTATTATATACACAATCAGGATACGATTAAAGGCTATAGTTTTCAACAAGACTCTGTGTTAAGTTATTGGGATGCACAGGGTAATAGTCTACGTCGTGCTTTTTTGAAGGCTCCACTCTCCTTTACGCGTATCTCCTCCCATTTCTCTTATGCGCGTATGCATCCTATCTTGAAGGTGGTAAAGGCTCATACGGGGGTGGATTATGCAGCACCACAAGGGACGCCTGTTATGGCGCTTGGGGACGGGGTTGTGATAGCAAAGGCTTATGATAAAGGAGGGGGAAACTTGGTCAAGATCCGCCATAATGGAGTCTATACCACAGGGTATTTACATTTGTCGCGCTATGCTGCGGGGTTACAGGTTGGGAAGCGAGTGCAGCAGGGGGAAGTGATTGGTTATGTAGGTATGACGGGGTATGCGACAGGACCGCATCTTGATTTCCGTGTTTGGAAAAATGGGACGCCTGTGAACCCTTTGACGTTAGATTCGCCGAGCGATGTGCCAATAGCAGACTCTTTGCGCGACGCTTATAAACATGAGATGCACCTTCAGGATAGCACCCTGCGCGTGCTTTTTGATAACGTATTGAAGGTAAATGAAGGAAAAAGAGACTAACTACAGTGTTTGTTCTATTTGTGGTCGTGGAAAAGATGAATGTACATTGATTCGCGGTACAATAGGCTGTGTGTGCTCAGAGTGTGTAGCGCAGATTAACTCCTTTCTTCTTGCGCGTCAGGAAACAGAGTCAACGCCTTTTCATTTGGGGATTGATAAAGAAGAGTTGATGTCTCCTATTGCTTTGAAGGAGGCATTAGATCGTTATGTGATTGGTCAAGAAAGAGCCAAACGCTATCTGTCTGTTGCAGTTTACAATCACTATAAACGTCTTCTTTCTAGGGAAGAAGAGCGTAAGAAAACGACAAAGGGTAAAAAATCGCAGCAGCCGAAGAGCTCGGTTGAAATTGAGAAAAGTAATGTCCTTTTTGTAGGTCCTACGGGGGTGGGAAAGACGCTTTTAGCGAGTACGATAGCGCGTATGTTAAAGGTTCCTTTCACTCTTGTGGATGCTACAGTGTTTACCCAAGCAGGGTATGTCGGAGAAGATGTAGAGAGCATTCTGACGCGTTTGTTGCAGGTGGCGGATTATGATGTGAGTGCTGCGGAGCATGGCATCATCTTTATCGACGAGATTGATAAGATCGGGCGTAAGGGGGATAATCCCTCTATTACGCGAGATGTTTCCGGCGAGGGGGTGCAACAGGCGCTTTTGAAGATCCTTGAAGGAACGGACGTGAATGTACCTCCTCAGGGAGGACGGAAGCATCCGGAACAAAAAATGATAAAGGTCAATACGCGGGATATCCTGTTTATTTGCGGTGGTGCGTTTGAGGGAATAGATCGGCTTATCGCCAACCGTATGAACCGTCAGTTTATAGGCTATAGAACTGAAGAAAAGAAGAAAAGGCAAGGGGATAATCTTTTACAGTATCTTGCACCTCAGGATTTGCGAGCATTTGGGTTGATCCCCGAATTGGTAGGGCGTTTGCCTATCATTGCGAATTTAGAGCCTTTGGATCGAGCTGCTTTACGAGATATTTTGACGAAACCCGAAAATGCGATTATGCGGCAGTATGAAGAGCTTTTTCGGATCGACGGTATTCGTCTCGTCGTTGACGAGGAGGTCTTAGATTTCATTGTAGATAAGGCTATCGAATTTAAGCTTGGGGCGCGTGGGTTGCGTTCACTCTGTGAGGCTATATTCATGGAGGGAATGTATGCTTTGCCGCAGAGTGGAGAAACGACATTGCATGTGACAGAATCTTACGCACGAGAGCAGCTTGAGCGGAACTTTTAGCGTAGAAGTGTTGTATGATATCTTTTACTTGTGACTATACCGAAGGTGCACATCCAGAGATTCTTCGCCGTTTAAGTGAAACGAACTTCGAGCAACTGAGTGGGTATGGAGAGGATTGTTATACCTCTTCTGCTAAGGAGCGTATAGCCGATGCTGTGGGGTGTAAGAGTTCTGACGTTTATTTACTGACGGGGGGAACGCAAACGAATGCTACGGTAATCGATGCTTTGTTGCCTCACTATGCTGGTGTAATCGCGGCGGAAAGTGGGCATATTGCCGTACATGAGGGAGGGGCAATTGAGCTTTTTGGGCATAAGGTCATAACGCTCCCTGCTGAGGATGGTAAGTTGCGCAGTGATGTGTTGCAGCGCTATCTGGAGGAGTTTTATCAAGACTCGACATCTGAGCACATGGTGCAACCTGGGTGTGTTTATATATCCTATCCCACGGAGTGGGGAACTCTTTACACGAGAGAGGAATTGGAAGCGCTTTATACTTTATGTAAGCGTTACTCTTTGAAGTTCTTTGTTGATGGAGCTCGCTTGGGTTATGGTTTGGCGAGTCCTGCGTCAGATATTACGTTACATGATTTGGCGCAGCTATGTGATGTTTTTTATATCGGGGGAACGAAAATTGGGGCGTTATGTGGAGAGGCTGTTGTCTTTCCTCAAGGGGGTGTGCCTCGGCATCTTTTTACCATCATAAAGCAGCATGGGGCGTTATTAGCCAAGGGGCGTTTGCTTGGGATACAGTTCGATACTCTTTTTACTGACGATTTGTATATGAAAATCAGCCGTCATGCGATAGAGGCGGCATTACGTTTGAGGCGGCTCTTTTGCGAGAAAGGTATGTCCTTTTTTGTAGAATCTCCTACAAATCAACAATTCCCTATATTGACACAGTCACAAATCGAAACCTTGTCACGAGATGTTCGTTTCGAGAAGTGGGGGCGTGTGGGGGAAGATTCTTTTGTGACGCGCTTTGCTACGAGTTGGTATACTCCTTTTGATCACATTGATCGCCTCGCAGAATTGCTCTGAGTACAAAAAGAGGGCGAGGGGGGTGATTGCTGCGAACTAGTTATTCTTTTTTTTCGATGGGGGCTGTAAGTTTGGGGTTCTGTATGATAGAAGCTGTTATCGAGCGAGAAGATTGGAATGTTACTAACTTCCTGTGACAGTGGCACAATATTCGTATTGGTAGGGAGTAGATAATATGTGCTAGTGATGAAAAGTCTTTTTTTCTCAGTCTTTGCAACTGGATTGCTGTTGTTGAGTGCTAATGTATTTGCTAGAAACAAGATGATTGAAACACAGGCAAAATTACAAGGGGTTACCGTTTATTTGAATGCTGCGGAGCTTACCCATCAGGGGCGTGTGGAGTTGCCAAGTGGGACAAGCACGTTGGTGGTTACGAATCTGTCGCCGCTGGCGCAGGAGGAAACGGTGCAGGTGGCTTTCGAGCGAGAAGGTGTGAAGATACTCTCGTCGCAGTTTTCTGTAGAAAATCTTTCTCTCGAAGAACTTGCTTCGTTTAATCCAGCAGCTCAGGAAGCACTCGTTGAGTATAAGGCTTTACTTGAAAAGAGTAATGTCTTGCAAGTGGAAAAAAAGGCACTAGAGAAGGTACTTGGAGGGCTCGGTATGCATGCAGATGCTACTATAGATGCAGTGCAGGGTAATACTCAAAAATTGGAAGATTTACTGCAATTTACATACGAGAAGCAAAAGAGCTATGAGCTGAAGCTCAGTAAGGTCAATGAAGAATTTCAACTCGTGGAATTGAAGTTACAGCGTTCGCGTGAGCGTTTACAAGAGCTCGGAATTCGGATTGGGCAGAAATATTCTCAAGGGCGGGTGATTTTATCATTGCAGACAGAATCAGCTCTTAATACAGGAGTTTATGTTCGTTATCTTGCTTTTAACGCTCAGTGGCGTCACTCGTATGAGATTCGTGGAGAAGCATCGGAGAAACCACTCAAGTTAGTAAGTCGAGCCACTATTGCACAAAATACGGGGCTTTCTTGGGAATCGATAAAGCTTCGTCTTGTTTATAGTTATGCGCAGGTCTATCAGGAAGCGCCTAAACTGCTTCCTTGGACATTGTATGGACAGAGTCAGCAACAGAAAATGTCTATGCTTAAGGCAGGAGCTGCTCCTGTTAGAATGCGCGCTATTGCGAGCAATCGGTTTGATGAAGATGTTGCTCCAGTGATGGAAAACATGGAACGTTCTGTTGATGAAGCGTTTGAAGATAGAGTGTTGGGAGCAGGTGATGTGGAAGTCTCTTCTGGGATGTTGAACTTAGCGTATGATATCAATATTCCCTACAACGTTCTTTCAAACGGGCGGGATCATCAAATTGAGATACAGGAAATTGAGTTGCCCGCGCAGTATAGTTATTTTGCGATACCGAAGCTTAACGCGCAGGCATATCTTGTTGCTACCATAAAGGATTACAATCGGTATGGTCTTTTGGCTTCGGAAGCGAGTGTGGTATTTGAAAAAATGCGTTCGGGTACTACGTTTTTAACGCCAACAAATCAGACTAATGAGTTACCGATAACGCTTGGCGTAGAGCCGCGTATCGCAATAGAACGGAAGGTGGTTACAGATAAATCGAGTGATGTATTTCTATCTTCTAATCGGGAGCGAGTCTTCACCTACGATATCTTAGTTCGTAACAATAAGAAGGTTGCGGTGAATCTCACCCTTAAGGATCAGTATCCTCTGTCAGCCGAGGAAAATATCAAGATTGAGCTCTTAGAGTCCTCAGGTGCTGTTGTTAATTCTACCAAAGGAGAACTTTCTTGGGAACTGAAATTAGAGGCTGGTGAGGCTAAGACTCTCCGTTTGAGCTACAAAGTACGTTATCCGAAGAATGTGGAGTTAAATTTCTAGAGTGTACTTTTCTCAAAAGTTACTACCTTGCAAAAGATTACTGGAAGTAGAAGATGATAACCTTAAAACGATTGCGTGAGGAGACTGAACGCGTGATAGCTGGTTTGGAACGTCGTGGGCTTGTTGTGAAAGAGTCTATTGAGACGATTTTGGAGAAAGATGCCCTACGACGAGATACACAGACACGTCTTGAGGAAGTGCAGCGCGACGTCAATAAGCTTTCCAAAGAGTTCGGTGCGATGATGGCCTCGGGGCAGAAAGCTGCAGCTGAGAGTTTGAGGGCATCTGTGCAAGAGTTGAAGGATAAAGCAAAATCTTTAGAGACTTCCTTGGAAGAGATAGAAAAGTTTGTGCAAGAACAATTGGTGCTTTTGCCCAATGTGCCACATACTTCTGTACCAACGGGTAAGAGCGCTGAGGATAACTTAGTGGTACGTACGGAGGGCGGAAAGCCCAAGGTTGAAGGTAAAGGATTACCTCATTGGGAAATAGCCTCGAAGCTCGGAATTATTGATTTTGAACTTGGAGTGAAGGTGACTGGGGCGGGTTTCCCTGTTTATAAGGGATGGGGGGCACGTTTACAGCGTTCGCTTATCAATTTCTTTTTAGATGAAAATACTAAGGCTGGCTACTTGGAAATAGAGCCGCCGATTATGGTGAATGAGGCGAGTGCGTATGCGACGGGACAACTGCCAGATAAGGATGGGCAGATGTATCATGCGCCGTTAGATGGCTTTTATATGGTGCCTACAGCGGAAGTTCCCGTTACGAATCTTTACCGTGGCGTGGTGGTAGAGGAGAAGGAACTCCCTATTCGTATGACCGCCTATACGCCTTGTTTCCGTCGCGAAGCGGGGTCTTATGGTAAGGATGTGCGTGGTCTTAATCGTTTGCATCAGTTTGATAAGGTAGAGATCGTGTGCTTGGAGCGCCCAGAAATCTCATACGACCGTCTCGAGGAGATGGTGCAGCACGTCGAGGTATTACTACAAAAATTAGAGCTCCCTTATCGAGTTCTCAAGCTTTGTACGGGTGATATGAGCTTCACCTCGGCATTGACTTATGACTTAGAGGTCTATTCTATAGGGCAAGATAAATGGCTAGAGGTTAGTTCTGTGAGTAACTTTGAAGACTTCCAAGCAAACCGTCTCTCACTTCGCTATAAACGGAGCGAGGATCGGAAGAATGAGCTTGTACATACCCTTAACGGTAGCTCGTTAGCTTTACCTCGTATCGTAGCAGCTTTGCTGGAAGATCACCAAAGTATGGAGGGAATTTTAATTCCTAAAGCATTACAGCCGTACATGGGGTGTGAATTGATCCCGTGGAATAACTAATGGCGGAGCGTTGTATCTTGGGGATAGACCCAGGAACGCGTCTTTTGGGTTATGCCGTATTGTGTGGTGATGGAGCGCGTGACCATCGTTTTATCCTAGCTGAGGTGGAGGTACTAACGAAGATCTCTAATCCGTATGCGAGGCTAGCAAGGATTCATGAACTCGTGTTGGAGCTTATTGATCGTCACGGCGTGACGGAGTTGGCAGTAGAAGCTCCTTTTTATGGAAAGAATGCACAAAGTATGCTTAAGTTGGGGCGAGCACAAGGGGTTGCTCTTGCTGCGGGCTTAAGTAGGGGATTGATAGCAGAGGAGTATTCGCCACGTAGAGTGAAAGAAGTCGTGACTTCGAGTGGGGAAGCTAGTAAGGGACAGGTTACACAAATGCTGCGCCTGATTTTCCCAACAGTGGATTTTGATGCAATGAAGAGCTATGATGCAACGGATGCGCTTGCCATAGCTCTTTGTCATTTTTATACGGCAGATATGGGGGCTTTACCATCTCGCCCGCGTGTGCGTAAGCCTAAGTCTACAGCTACTTGGAGTCAGTTCATTGAGAGTAATCCCAATCGTGTACTAGGACTTGATGGTGCTAAGAAGGAGGATGGTAATAAGTCCATTAAAGGGTGATATTCATGCGTCTGCGAGTAACAAAGGAATTTCATTTTGAGGCGGCGCATTTCCTTCCAGGTTATGATGGGGTGTGTGCTAACCTACACGGTCATTCCTACAGATTGGCTGTAACCCTTCGAGGTGAAGCATTAGACGATGCTCAATCGCCTAAGGATGGGATGGTGATAGACTTTAGTCTACTGAAACAGGTAGTGGAACGTGAGGTTATCGCCGTATTGGATCATGCGTTAATCGTGCGCCGTGGTACATCTCCCATCGTAAAAAAATATGCATATTTTAGGTTTTTAGAGTTGGATTGTCAGCCTACAAGTGAAAATATACTGCTGTGGATAGTAAAGCGCCTTCATGGGGCATTTCCTGCTGTTTTAGAGTTATATTCTGTACGGCTTTACGAAACGGCATCTAGTTGTGCAGAGTGGTGTGTAGAGGACTAAAAGCCGTTTCCTATTTTTCTTTTCGTAACCGAGCTTCCTTTTTGAATAGAGATGGAAATAACATTGGATAACTTTGAAGAAATACTTGACAAGAAGATTCTGAAGCGTGGGGAAGACTATTTTGAAAATGGACATGTTACGGAAGTCGCTGAGCGTGGAAATGGTAGCTATGAGTTTATTGTAGAGGGGAGTAATACCTATACTGTCCATCTGGAACTACAGGAGGAGGTTCTCAAGCACTTCGAATGTGATTGCCTGTATGAGGGGCAAATCTGTAAGCACGTGGTCGCTGCCTTATTTTACATCAAGGATGATATCCTAGGTCTTATAGAGAGCACACCTAAACCTGCTGTGAAAAAGAAAAAAGAAAAATCACCTGCTGAGCAAGAGAAACAACTCCTTAAAATATTGTCGCACGAAGAACTCCTAGCCTTTATTCATGAGGCTTGTGTGAATGATAAAAGATTTAGAGCACACTTTATATCAAAGTATATTCATCTTCTGCAGCCATTTTCCAAAGAACTTTATACTAGGAAGTTGCAATCGCTGATAAAGTCTTACTCCGATAGACACGGCTTCATCGGATCTCAAGACACTAGACGTCTCTGTCGTATGGTCTACAAAATGGTAGAAGAAGCCGAAACAGGGATAGAGAACGGTGATATGCAGAAAGCCCTGTTTATCGCATTGGCTATCATCGAAGAAATGTCTGAGGTGTTGGACTACGCAGATAATGACACTGGAGAGGTCATAGGCACTATCGAGGATGGGTTAAGATTACTAGGGTCGCTTGATAATCTAGATTTGAATGAGAAGGAGCATGCTGAACTCTTCTCTTGTGTACTAGATTTAGGGAAAAGCTCAGCGTTGAAAAGGACGGGATTCTATTATTCTGTAATAGCGTTAGCGACTGACCTAGTGGAAAATAAGCAGGAGAAAGATCGCATACTCGCCCTCTTGGAAGAATTAAATAAAGCTTCAGCTCTTGATGACAGCGATGTGCAACACATGAAGCTCGAACTGATAAAAAAGACAGAAGGTGAGAAAGCAGCAAACCTCTTCATGGAAGAAAACTCCTCTAATATAAGTTTCAAAAAAGCTTTAATAGAGGAAGCGTTAAAAACAAAGGACTACAAAAAGGCTGAGCTACTTGCCATCGATGGGGTTAAAACTCAAAAAAACACTCCCTTTAGATTTAACCACGAATTCCAAAATTACCTATTGACGATTTATTTACAAACAGGAAGGGAACAAGAAGCTATCGCACTGGCGCGTTCATTCTTGATAGAATGTTATGAACCAAGACGGATGTACGACCTCTTGAAATCTCATATCCCACACCTTCAATGGCAGGAGTACTTAAGAGCTATCATTGATGAGATAAAAGACACAAACCGTTGGTTATACTACGGACCTGTCGCCAAGCTCTATATATGGGAGGAACAGTGGGAGGCGCTCCTTAAGCTCTTACAACAAAATGCAAGCCTTGAGCGAGTAGAGTCTATGGAATATTATCTAGCAACCTCTTATTCCGATGAGCTCGTATCTCTATATAAGACCCTCATATTGAACTATTTGACTAACAACGCTTCGCGCTCCCACTACAAAAAAGCATGTCGCTATATACAGAGAATGATAAATCTCGGCGCACATCAAACAGCCGCTGCGCTAATCTTACAACTAAAAGGCTTGTATCCAACAAGAAAAGCACTCATAGAGGAGTTAAACAAGCTCTAACCCCTCTCTTGTGTTTATCCTAGAACTGCAGCGCCAGCCCCACTCGTACCGAGGGAATAGGGCGCTCCTCTGGCGTCGTATGTGTCAATCTCCACACTACATCCACACGCAATACGTGTAGGATATTTTCCAACCCCAACATTGCCTCCACGTAGGGCTCATGACCGATTCCGCGGAGCGCGTGCGAAGATTGTAACAAGCCTAAATTCTCAGGCTTTACTGCACCCCAAACACTCTTAATCCCCGCAAGCTCTCGAAACTTGAGATGGCGAAGTAGCGGCACGTGGTTCAAAAAGAACCCCATAAAATGATGCTCATACGAAGCACTGACCCACCGATCTGAGAGCAATTCATAAAAGCCCAAGCGATCAAATCCAAATCGAGATATCGCATACGTATTGCTCCCTTCATGCAATTCTAGCAACGGATAAGGGACGCGCCCCAAAATCACGCCCCCCGTCAGCAACAACCACGCATAACCCACTGGATGTAAATGCACCTTTTGCCGCACCCGACCGCGTAGTTTCAAAAAACTATAATCTGTCCACAATACTCCCCGCCACGCGCCCTGAGAACTGAGCGTTATTTCCGGATAATCACTCCCTATCGCTTGCCGCTCAAAATAGTTCGTAAAATACTTTTCCTTGTGCTTCCAACGAAACTCTACTCCCAAATACGTATAGCGAATCTCGCGCTTCTCCTGCCCATCTGGGCGTAAGAAAGCCACATATTGGTTCGGGAAAAGCGCCCTATGCCCCACATCACCCTGCAGCGACAGCCCCGCATAAAACTCATGAAAATATTGCAATTGATAGTGATGCTCAGGCGCTAACGAATAGTTCTTATACCGACGAAGTAACGTAGCTAGGATATTGTCCTGTCGTAGCGTTCGTTCTGCTTGCCCAAGCTGCAACATATCATGTCGCGCCGAAAGAGAAAACTTACGCCACGGGTAACGCTCCAAGACATACTCCAGCCCCGCACGCCATTTCCATTGCCGATCCGCTACGCCATAAGCCACAAGCCCACTCAAACGCACTTTGGGGTGAACTAACCTCGTGGTGCGCCCCCCAAAGGCCACCCGCGAACCCTCTACAGGATTAAAGCTATAGAACTGCTGCACAGGCCCTATCTCCACATACCCCAACTTCCAATGCGCATTTACAAGCAACTCGGTGAGCGCTCGCACATTCTTGTAAAAAGGCAAGGACTTTACCGTGTCCACATTCCGATAAATCACTCGCTCTTTAGCCGAAAGCTCCTCACGCCGCAACGTATCCCACGCTTGCGCAGAATGCTCATTGACTACACTTTTCACAATAACTTCATTGGGCGTACGCAACAGCGCGCGCGGAATAGGCTCGCCCAAACGCAGCGAATCATAAAGCGTCGTCTTGTGACCAAAGAAACCAAACGTCTTATCCGTCAGGTTCAGATCTAAGAAAAAGTACTTCCGTTCCGGAAACCACACCCGCCCCTCATGCCGCCGAAAACGCTCCTGCACCATGACATAGTTCACAAAATTGAGGTTTACCGAACGGTCCAGCTCATACTGAGCCTCCGTTACCGCATACCCCCGCGTGTCTACCCAAATATACCCTTTAAACGTAGGCTCTTGCTTCCGACGCGGACGAAACGAAATCCGATACCGCTTATAACCCTCCTGCTCAGCACTGTCTACAAGAAAATAGTGGTAATAAAACGTCCCATTGTCATGAATGGGGCTAATGAGCCCTTGGTTGAAAACCGACATATAGTTCTCATACAAGTTGAAATCCTGATAAAGCTCACCCGAAAACTCCGTCAGGTCATCGCGCTCCACACCCGACATATGCGAAGCGTAAATCTCCTCGCGCGACGTCTCGGGCGAACTACGATAATAGTACCGCGACAACGATTCCGAAAGGAATACCGGCAGAAAAGTCTTCCCCGTAGCAGCGTTCGTGTCTATATTGTTTGCCAAAAAACGCATATCGCGCAACCCCGGAGTATCAAAAAAGGTACTATCCAAGTTGTTCACATCCACCTCTATCTTGTTGTAAACGTGGGTGGAATATAGCGGAATACTCTTCGGGTTGTTAAAAACCTTGTGGCGTATAACAGAATCCAGAATCGGCAACGCTGGATTCCGATCCCGCTTGACCACCACCTCCTCCAAAGCAATCTCCAAGGGCTTTAATACAATCTCTAACTCCTGATACACCCCGCGTTGAATACGAAAACGCTGCGGTTCATACCCTACCGAAGCCGCTACGAGCGTATCCGCATGCTTGCGCGTCTCCAGAAAAAAGACCCCCTCATCAGACGTTATTGTCCCCACCGGCAACCCCAATAGCGCAATACTCACATCAGCTATCGGTGCACGACTCTCTGCATCATACACACGACCACGCACGCGGGTCACCTGTGCCGAAAGGCTACCCACCGTACTCAAAAATAAAAAACACAACAAACAATAAGGGAGCAAACGTCCCCTGCTCATGATACGCATCTACCTAAGAACGCTTACCGTACGAGTTTGGTGTATAGTGACTAAGAAAAAAATACCTACCTTTGCTACCGTGGATGGGCGATAGGATGTCCATCTCAAATCTTAAAGGAGACGATATTATGAAAAAGGATTTACATCCACAGAACTACCGCTTGGTAGTATTCAAGGATATGTCCAACGAGCAGATCTTTATCACCAAGTCCTGCGTTAACACGCGCGAGACGATAGAGGTCGATGGTGTGACTTACCCCCTCTTCAAAATGGAAATTTCAAGCGCTTCACACCCCTTCTACACAGGTAAGATGAAGCTCGTAGACACTGCAGGACGCGTTGATAAGTTCATTAGCCGCTACGGCAATCGCAGTGCAAAGAAATAAGTCTTATTGCTTATAATTTTTTCCAAGGCGTGACCTCACAAGGTTGCGCCTTTTTTCTACCTCATATTTCCCCGTCCTCTGTAGGGGCTATTGCTCTACACCTCCTCGCAACTCGCGGCAACGCCGCGCCTTAATGATTAACATTTACCCTCCCCACGACTCTCCTCCATCACGGGCCGTCCGCCCTTAGAACCCGCCTCTGTGATTTGCATTTTACCGCACATTGCGCCCACTGGGCCGTCCGCCCTTAGGACCCGCCTCGGTGATTTGCATTTACCGCACATTGCGCCCACTGGGCGGCGCGCCCTTAGCGCCAGAAGAAGACAGGAGAGCGGACGCAAGGATACAACATTTGCAACACTGTTGCGTTATTGTTGCGTCTATGGGAAGGATTTGCCAGATGCTCCGAAATACCGTTGTTTTCGCTCGTATTGCTCTATGGGCTGTTTTCTCTTTACTCTCTCTTTCGCTCGCCGCACAACAAACTTGGATTGAGGGAAGAGTCGTCTCTCAAAACGAACCTAAGGGGGTGGCGGGGGCTCTTGTACACCTTCGCGGTACGCCCTACGGAGGATATACCGATTCGATCGGTCGTTTCCGTTTTGCCTACCGCGGGGCATTGGCAGATTCGCTGATTGTCGAGAGCATTGGCTACGAACGTTCTGGAGTGGCGCTCGCCTTTTACCCCAACTGTGATCTCCATATCGCGCTCCGCTCCTCCTCGGTCGATATTGAGTCGGTGCGTATCACGGCCAACTATGCCGCTTCTAAGCAAAAGGCTACGACACAAACCTTGCGGGTCGTGGGGGCTGAGCTCATCTCTCAACGCAGACAACCCACCCTTTCACAAACCCTAGAACAGGTCGCCGGTGTCCACGCAATGACTATTGGAAATGGAGCGAGTAAACCGATGATTCGGGGAATGGGCTTTAACCGCATCGTGGTTCTAGACCGTGGCATCAAACAGGAGGGACAACAGTGGGGGGCAGATCATGGGCTAGAACTTGACCAGATGGCTGCCGAACACGTCGGGGTCTATAAGGGAGCTACGAGTCTCCGTTTTGGTGGCGATGCCATGGGCGGGGCGATTGTCGTTAATGCCGATATCCCACGCCCACTCGACGGTTGGCATGGCAAGGTGCTTACTTGGTACGCCTCTAACGCTCAGCTCTTTGGAGCATCGGCAAAGAGCTCTTATGCTGCTCAGCGTTTCTTTGCGAATCTCACGCTCACGGCCACGGATTATGGCGACTACGCCGTGCCACAAGACACGCTGGTTTACCTCACCCAAAAATTACCGATTCACGGTGGGCGGCTTAAAAATACAGCGGGCTATGAACGCGACGGAGCTCTCTCCCTCGGTTGGGATACACCCTACGGTCTCTTCGCTTTTACTGCAAGCCACGTGGCACAAAAGATGGGATTCTTTCCCGGCTCGCATGGCATCCCCTCACCAGAGCGCGTTAACCCAGACGGCAACGCCCGTAACATAGAATACCCTTACGCGACAGCGGGGCATACGAAGCTGATCCTCAATTACCGCTCTAATCCCCACGGAAGTGCTTGGACTCATTACACCGACCTTGGTTATCAGTACAACGCGCGCGACGAATACTCATCATTTCACACCCACTTTCCTAACCAAAAGCGCCCAGAGCAAGATGCCGATCGCGAACTCTCGTTTCGTTTACAAACACTTACAGCGGTCGAGCGCCTTGTCTATAAACTCTCCACTACCAATCAGTTAGAGTTCGGTGCGGAGGCGCAGCTACAAAATCATACGTTTGGCGGCTATAGCTTCCTGCTCCCACGTTACCAACGCTATACCTTTGGCGGATTTGTTACCTTCTCCCACCAGTTAACGGATAGACTGCGTCTTGAAGCGGGCTTTCGCGGCGACTGGGGGCACTATCGTATCTATAGCCATTACGACCCCATTCTTGCCCATTACCTCTCTTCTTACCAAGGACTTACAAAAGCAGACGTAGAGGCCTATGCGAACCTGAGCCCCAACCTTCACCGTGACTTTTGGAATATCAGCGGTGCGCTTGGGGCAAGCTGGCAAATCTCTACTCATAGCACCCTCAAGGGCTCTCTAGGACGTAGTTTCCGCCTCCCGAGCGTCCACGAATTGGCTGCTAATGGTATCCATCACGGCTCTTTTCGACACGAGCGCGGTGACGCCACGCTCAATTCCGAAGTGGGTTATCAAGCAGATTTAGAGTACATTTTCTCTTTCTACAATTGGCGTGTTGGGCTCAATCCTTTCGCCTCTTACTACCCCAATTATATCTACCTCGAACCGACCCCGCGCTGGTCAAAATTGCCTGACGGAGGGCTGATTTACCAGTTCACACAGGCGCACATTCTTTCATACGGGGGAGAAATGGAGCTCCACGGTCACCTCCTCCAGTCGCTTTCCTTTAGTGGAAATGCCTCGTGGGTCTATCTGGATAATCTAACGGACGGCTATCCGCTGCCTTTTGCCCCGCCAATTACGCTTCGTGGAGTGCTCAGTTGGACGCTTCCTTTTATTCCCACCACTTGGGGAAAATTTACCCTTGAGGGCGAAGGACACTATGCCGCTGCACAAGAACGGATTGCGCGTAACGAGCTCGAAACCCCGAGTTCGTTACGGATGGATGTGATGTTCACCTATCGGCGTCGCACGGCAATAGGGGAGTGGTCGCTGCGCACAGGAGGGCGTAATCTAGCCAATACACGCTATTTCAACCACCTGAGCTATTATCGAGCCCTAGGGTTGCCAGAGCCCGGGCGTTCGTGGAATCTGGAGCTCTCCTGTGCTTTTTAGACACGTGCGAATGGCAGTGAACATTTTACGGTAAATATTATACATCTACTAAATTACTCCATTCACCAACACTCTGCCGCGAAACTATAATAAATGCCTATTACTAGGCGTTTGAAGGATGGTTGAAAAATAAAAAGGTAGTAATATTGCAATACGGTAGCAAGTAACTCATCTTGGCACAAGAATTGCATTAGTATCCACCACTGAAATGGAACAGAATCGTAGACCAGAAAAGAAACGAGGAAGGGTTTTAGAGAAAACCATTTGGGACGCAAGTGGCTTGCGCCGCACTCCCTGTAGGGCTGCCGTTTTGCGTTGTCTTGCAGAACAATCAAGTGCGCTATCCGAAAAGGAGCTGACAGCGCGTTTAGCAGGTGAATTTGATCGAACCACCTTTTACCGTACCCTCCGCGTCTTAGAGGAAAAGGAGATTATACATCGGATTATGGTCGATCCCTTTACCGTCAAATATGCGCTGAGCGCCAAGCTCTCGAAAAAGACCCCGCACGGGCATTTCCACTGTGCTGTATGTGGAAAAGTCGTCTGTTTGGATGATATTGACCCCGTACGTTACGTCCTCCCTACAGGGGCGATTGCCGAAAAGGAGGAGCTGACCATACATGGTAAATGTGCAGCTTGTGTGGCGGCCGAGAAGCGTGCTGCGCTTGAGCAAGCACAAAAACACCATCAGGCGGGCGAAGAACCGCAAAAGTAGACGAGTTGTAGAATTCTCTAAATATCAGTACAAGTGATGAGAGTGTTTAGTTTGGGATTTTCTCTTTTACTGCTAGCAGCCAGCGCGACCTTGCTAGTAGCTTGTAAGAAGGAAGAAAAAAAAGATACGCAGAAGCCCGAAATCCGACTCCACGGTCCAGAGGAAGGGGCAAAGGTGAAAATCGGGAAACACATGCACTTCGAGGCAGACTTTACCGATTGGGGAGGGAAGCTAGCCTCCTATAAGGTCGATATTCACAACAACTTTGAGCCACATAACCACGCAAAATCTACGCTCACCGCAGAAGAGGTTCATGGAAATGAGAAAGACGACAAGGTGCCTTTCTCTTTTGAAAAAGAGTGGCCACTCAAGCCGTTGATTAACGAACATATTCATCACCATGAAATTGAGATCAAGGCGCCCGAGGGGAAGAAGATTAAGCCTAGCTCTTATCACATCGTGGTGTATTGTGCTGACCAAGCTGGAAACCAGAGTCACGTAGTACATACTATCGAGCTTGTAGAAGCTTCCGAACACGAACACGGTAAAGATGCGCACTTCCACGTAGAGCGTCTCCCCATTAGAGATACCTATTACTTTAGCGAGATTCTCTCCTGCGCCCTCGAAGGGCACTCTGAGGATGACCCCGTAAAGGAGGTGCGTGTGATGCTCTTACCTTCCGATGTGGTAGAAAAAGATGAGGCGGCATGGCAGGCTGCGGCTACGCCCGAAAAGTGCTTTGCTGTGATAGCCAAGAAGGTAAGCGAGAAAGGCGAAAAAGAACTCGAGGTTGAGGGCGGTCTTACCATCGGCGTGGATAAAGACAACGAGAATGGAGAAGGAAAGGGGAAAGCGATTCAGTGGGAACGCAATCCAGAAAAGTCGGCTAAGTATGTCCTTTACGCGGCGGGCGAAACGGTCGGTGGTAAGAAGTTCTACCTCCCAAAAGCCAAGGCTAAGATCATCGAGATTAAGTTCAAGAGAAAATAACAGACTTCTCTGAAATCCTTAAAAGTACAGACACTCCCTCTTGGGTGTCTGTACTTTATTTTTGCACCTACTACAAGCCTCGTAGTGTCTGATTTTGCTGAAAATACCGTACTTTTGACGTAAAACGTTCTATTCCCAATAGATGATGGAGAACACCCCTCGTTTGAGTATTATCGTCCCCGCCTACAACGTAGAGCCTTTTTTGGACAAGTGTCTGGCGTCGATCTGCAATCAGACCTTCCGTGACTTTGAAGTGATCTTGGTCAACGATGGTTCGACAGACGGCACCCTCTCTATCGCTCAGGCTTGGGCATCCAAGGATGCGCGTATCCGTCTGATAGATCAGGAAAATCGAGGCTTAGCTGCCGTACGCAATATCGGGCTGCGGGAGGCGCGCACAGAGAAAATATTCTTTGTGGATAGTGACGATTACCTTGAGCTTAACACCCTCGAGCTGATGTGGGCTATGCAGGAGGAGAGTGGAGCGGATGTGGTGATCTGTAACTATGTCTTGGAAGATCTCGCAGGAGTCCCGCTACCAGCGCAGCACGCTTTTCCGCCGCAAGGTGTTATGACAGGGGGACAAGCCCTGCTTTTGATGCTCTATGACCAGAGCCTACGCAGTTATTCTTGCATGCGTATCTTTTCTCGTCGTCTTTTTGATGGTATCTCTTTTCCTGAAGGGGAGTTATTGGAAGATTTTCAGACGATTTACAAGGTCGTGGCACGTGCAGCACATGTGGCGATATTGCCAGCGCGTTTGTATCACTATGTGCAGCAAGGGGGGAGTATTTTGAACAATTCTGCGACCCAGCTTCGTGTCTACGAGGCTTGGCTCAAGGCTTTTGGGGAACGTTGTCAATATGCGCTACAGAGTCCTCTTCTTTCGCCTAAGGAGCGTTCTCTTTTTTATATCTATTCGGTAAAGCGCCTTTCTGCTGTATGGAAGATTTATCAGAAACGTCTGCGCGAGGTCGCTCCAGACTCTACAGAAGCTGCTTTTTATCGCAGGTATGTCCAAAAAAGCGATGAGCTTGTATTGCAGCTATACGGGCGTCGTATGACACGATTTCTTTTTCATTGGATGCGGATACCGCTCTTTTTCCGACGATATTTCTCTTAGGTGTCCAAGGGGGAACTCTTTGCAGGGTTCGCTGTTTTATATAAAAGTTGTATCTTTGCGCGGTGTTTAGAAACTAGGCTCATGCTTCGCGAGGGGAGTATGAAGCCGTTTTTTTATGTGCACATCAGTGCCTAGAGTGTAACAACCAGTAAATATGTCGGATTTTATCTATCTCACCCCCGAAGGGCTCGCCAAACTAGAGGCTGAGCTCACGCACTTGAAGACCGTTGAGCGTCCTGCCGTTATCCAAGCTATTTCCGAGGCTCGTGATAAAGGCGATCTTTCTGAAAATGCAGAGTACGATGCTGCGAAAGAAGCACAGCTATTCTTAGAAAATCAAATAGCGAAACTCGAGGAGACTCTCTCAAGGGCTCGTTTGCTAGATACCTCGAAGTTAGATCTCTCGAAAGTGCAACTACACTGTCGTGTGAAGCTGAAGAACCATACGATGGGGCAAGAAATGGAGTTCAAACTCGTATCGCAGAGCGAGGCAGATCTCCGAGAAAAGAAGCTCGCCGTAGAAACGCCTATCGCCAGTGCGCTCTTGGGACATAAGGTCGGCGATGTCGTGAAGGTACAGGTGCCCAGTGGGGTGCAAGAAATCGAGATCTTATCGATAGGGCTTTAGTCAATTTCTCTTTCAGAGCCATGGCTTCCATTTTTACAAAGATTATTCAGGGAGAGATCCCGTGTTATGAGTTAGCACGCGATGAGCATTTTATCTCCTTCCTTGATATTAGCCCCATACAGCGTGGACATGCATTGGTCGTCCCCCTACAGGAAGTGGATTACATCTTTGACCTCCCACAAGATATCCTCACCGCTATGTTGCCTTTTGCACAACGTGTGGCGCGAGCGATAGAGACCGTCGTGCCTTGCAAGCGTATCGGTTTGGCTGTGGTGGGGATTGAGGTGCCCCATGCACACATGCACTTAGTACCGTTGCAAGAGGTGGGGAGTCTTGATTTCGGTTTGCCGAGACTTTCCTTATCGCCAGCAGAGTATCAAGAGTTGGCAGCTGCCATTCGTTCGAAGATTGTGTAGTAGAGGAAGTATAAAAAAAGCCCTCAAGAGTGATTCCTTCTCTCTTGAGGGCTCTTTTTTTTGCTTGCCTTTGTTGTTGAAATACAGTCTATTGTGCAGGGCGGAAAGAAAAAGTTGCTTGGAAGATTTGGAGGATAAGAAAAAAGGTCATACCTTTGTATCGCGGTTGAGGGAGAAACTAAGCCGCAGATGAGGTGGGTTGAAAGAGGGGAACGTGTTGCGGAAATAGCTCAGTTGGTAGAGCACAACCTTGCCAAGGTTGGGGTCGCGAGTTCGAGTCTCGTTTTCCGCTCTAGGAAGGTGTCGGTCTCCGATGCCTTCTTTTTTTAGCTTACGTGTATGGTAGTGTTTGTGGTTGCCCGGGTGGTGGAATAGGTAGACACGCAGGACTTAAAATCCTGTGGCTGATGAAGCCGTACCGGTTCGATTCCGGT
>CAJPTV010000020.1 GCA_905373665.1 Bacteroidia bacterium | reverse complement strand
TCGTAGTTTGGTCGCGCACTGCCGAGCCTGAAGAGAGGAGGTCTGTTTTGCTCGTTCCAACAAATACCGAACGATTAGGAGGCGTCGTGTAGTTTACCGTCCACATCACGTTGTTATGAGCAACGATTTGGAGTGTCGTATTCCGCTTTATCGTATACTTGTAAATATACTCCGCGCCGTTGACCGTAGGCGTGAGCGGCGACTCGGTGACGCCATTGTCTAACGTCGGAACCACCTTGTCTATCTCGCCCGCCACAGAATTGACGAGGATGATCTTCAGTGTAATCTCCTTTCCTTTAGCGATTGTCGTAGAATTGTTAACTATCGTAGTAGCCCCATCATCACAGGTAGCCACCACGGTGTAGAGCGTCGCGTTTTCGTTCCACGCTAAGGTGAACGGCCCAGTCACAGCAGGGTCATCCTCTTCAACGATCTCGATATCGGTAATATCTCCCGTCGCTATAACGGTTTTGTCAGTAGCCGCAGGGAGGATCTCCTTATCTCCTCCCGTCATTTTAACCACAAACTTCGTTATGCGTTTCTCTTCTGTGGAAGGTTGCACCCCCTCAACATTCAGCTCGAGCGTCGCGCCACTGACAAGCCAAGAAGCAGCAGGAAGGGCGCTCCCGACAGCGACTGCTACATGCGTAGTCTTGTCATACGCCGCTCCATTTTTCAAATAAAGCTTAGGCTTTCCCGTCACAGCAGGATAGGTAACAGAGAGATACACAGGTTCATCCAAAGCTATCTCGGTAACCGATTTGACCATCTGATGCTCCACCGTCCGTTGTGCAAGCGTGAGCGTATACTCCTGTATGGTCGCATCGGCGTGCGTGACCTTTATCTTGGTCAATGGGCGTAAGGGGTAATCTGCTGGCAGAGCAATACGAACCTTGGCATTGATCTCGATATTTACAGGGGGCTCATTTGCAGCAAACTGGTGTCCAATCTCAGAGACAAGATTCCCATTTTTCATATACTTCCCCTCTGTTAAAGTCACCTTGTAGCTTGTCCCCGTAAATCTCAACGAAAGAATCTCGCCACAAACAACTTGGATATCATCGATATCCTCATCTGGGGTCACCTTTGCTATATACTTAGGCGCACTGGGGTCAAAGGAATAAGAAGGGTCGTGCAAGACATCTTTTGTTTTTCCCCCGTTATAAATCACACGGAAGTGCTTAAAATATTTCCCAGCAGGAATCCCCGTGACCTTCACAAGGATAAATTCCAAGTCCGTAAGCGTATGAGTTGTCGATGCCGCTAAGTTATTCCCCGAGTCATCTTGCACACTCAGCGTACCACACCCAGAAGGTAGATACCTAATCTTGCGAGTTACGGGCAGAAACTTCACCTCAAATTTTGTAATGTCCGCATTGAAAGGAAAAGAATAAAAACCCGAGTTAGCGGGCGTCTCCACCATACCAAACCCTGCAGGATAGTTTTCTGAAAAACAAAGGACAGACTGTATCTGACGCGCCCCCTTAATCACTTGCAAACGCAATTGTTTCCCACACGGTGCAGGCGAACGCTTAGCTCCACTGGGCACATCGCCCTCTGGCGTAAAAACACCACCAGCTAGCGTCCCCTCTACGACCTTCAGTTTCGCGTCGCCGATCTGCGTTTCATAGTTTATCGTGTACTCTTTGTTACGCCTAACGCGGACGATGTCGTCTATATTTTCCTCAATGCGGTAAGTAACACGATAGTCGTACCCAGCACTATGCTTTGCGTATTGCGCAGCAATCGATTCTTCGCCGCCTCCCTGCTTTGTGAGCTTAAACGCCGTAATCTCCTCACAGGGTCTGTCACCTTTAGCGCGTATCACAAACTCGGTGCCTTTGGGGAGTTTATAAATTCCTCCAGTTTCGGGCTTCAACTCATTTTCGGCGAGCGAATAGAGCTTCACCTTGCCATTCTCAGTTGCTGTAGAAACCTTGATTTGTACCAAAGGTGGCGCATCGCCCCACTGCTTGATGTTCCCTGTGATTAACCAACCGAAGGCCGTCCGCCCCTGATAGATCTGCCATTGGTTTGAGCCTTTAACATAATTTTCCTTGACAGTATGTTGGTAGGGTTTGTCATCGTCATCTTTAGGCGAAAGACTAAAATTCTTGTTCGTTTCAATGAAGAGGAGAAATATCGTGTTCTTCCACACCTTATTCTCCCCGATGGCGCTTTTTATCGTCCCCTCGTAATTCTTTTCCTTCTCCTCTTTTGGAGTTGCTGGAGGTACTGTGACCAAAGGCGGCTGCGCCGCGGCTGGTCTTTTGGTCTGAAAGTCTTCGTTCGTCTCGTAACGATAGTAAGGAGCGTAGGGGACGAGCTCCCCTTTACTCAGCTCCACCGCCTCGCGTTTACGAATGTAGCACTTGATGAGGAACTTCACCTTAGACTTAGCGGCAGGTTGATCTAAGTCGACTTTGTCCTTAGCCTTAAAGGTGTTGAAGTTGGCGGATTCGACACTATACGAGTTTAAGACTTTGAAGTCCGTGCCGTCGGGCTTATACAAGACCTCAAGGCGTTCCATCTGATAGGCTGTCTCCGTATCGGCATTGGCCTCGAAGAACCAGCACCGCCACGTGAGTTCATACTTTGAGTCAGTGCCGTTGGGGTTGAGTGTATAGTGAAAATCTTGTAGCCCGTCATTGAGATGCCACGACTGTCTCGCCGTCGCAGTATACGCACTAAAGTTCGCACTCGAAGTCTTATTGTCCTTCTTTCTCAAGGAGAGCTCGATCTTGTGATCTGCAGGGTTTTGCGTCAATAGCACTCCATGTGGATTGGCATCAGAGACCTCATAGATCTGAAACTCAACCCCCTCGATAGTAATTTGAATGGGCGTAGGAGCGGCCCAAAGTGCCGCGAGTGGGAGGAGGAAAAAGATACTTATCGCAATAAAACGACGCATCGTCATTTCTTTTAGTCTATTTCTCAAAGAATGTGCGGGTTATACCCGTATAGCTATGCACCGTAAAGATAGTATTTTCTCCTAAAAACAAGACCCAAAGGAGCGAACGCCCTCCCCAAACACCCTACACGCCCCTCATTGTCACAAAACAGACCTTTTAACTCCGCGACCGACGATAGTTTTTTACTGTACGAAGACGGGTCTGTATCACCTGCCAACGATACACAAAGAAGGAAAGCACAAAATATATAGAACACTGTACCCACAAGCCAATGTACTCAAAACGCACCTCAGGAAAACTCGCCCCCATGCTATTGATTTTCACAAAACCATTGATACCAAAGGTAGACGGAAAGGCATAAGAGACATAACGCCAAAAAGTGGAGATTGACGAACCCGGCCACGAGATCCCTGACAAAAAGAGCAATGGCACGGAGGTAAAGACAAACAACATCATACACGTCTCACGATTCTTGATAAAGACCGAAGCCGTCAATGAAAAGAATACACACGACAAAAGGTAAGGTACGATAAAGCCTAAGAGCGTCAGCGGGTTCGGAAGTTGCACCAAGTTAAACATCCGCGGCACGGCGCACAGTACATAAACCGACACCAGAAGATAAACCATGAAATAAGCCAACCCCTTACCGAAAAGAATACGCAACGTTCCATCGTAGTGACGGTTAAGCGGTATCAGATCTCGATACTTACTCCCCTCGCGCATCGAACCTGCCGACATCCCTACCCCCAGCAACATCGTTTGCTGCAACAGGAGAATCAACACCGCTGGCAACAAAAACGAAGCAAACCCCGTCGCAGGATTGAATAGCGCTACCTCCTCATACTCTATCGGATAGGCTATTTGTGCCCCCTGCGCCACAGTGCTCGCACCGCTCCGCTCAATCTTGATATTCTTGTTCATCGCAAGCGAAACCGACGTGTTCGACAGAACAAGGCTTTTGTAATAAAGCAACCCGCTCATATCGCAAAAGACCGTCACCTTGGCTTGCTCACCACGCGCCAGATTGCGCGAAAAGTCCTCCGGGATGTAAATCACCCCATACGCCTCACGGAACTTAAGCGCCGTACGCGCCTCCTCAATATCCGCACACTGCCCCACAATCTCAACATCTGGGGTCGCATCAACATGGCGAATATAGTCGCGACTCAACGACGAATGATCCGCATCTACCACCACAGCGGGTACCTCGCGCACCACCTCACCTGAGTAGATATAGCTATACACCAGCGGATACGCCAACGGCACCAGAATGAAGAAGATAAAGACCCCTTGGTCGTGAAAAACGCCCCGCATCTCCTCCCAAAAGATATAGGTCATACTCCCGATAGCGCGACGTACCTGCGTAAACAACGAACCCAACATCCCAACCTAAGGTATATATTTTGCGTGCCGCAACACCCTGTGAAGCCGATGCCCAACCAAAAACGGCAAAAGCATAAAAAGGAGCAGCCCCACATAATTTTCCCACGCATAAAGCATACTATAACCGTTAAGCGCCTGCGCGACATAAATGAGGTAATAGTGGCGGAGGGGAAAAAGTATACTCGCTGCCTGCACCGCAGATGGCATCGCCATCACGGGGAACGAGAACCCTGCCATAGAAAGCGAAATCACCCCCCAAAGCGAAGCAAAGCTCAGCCCCAAACGAAGGGTCGGTAATACCCCAATCATCAGCACCCCTAACGATTGCGAAGCAAGCACCAAACAGAGCGTTGCCACCAACATGGGTAAAATCCCGCTATGGCACGGAAAGCCCAAATAACCATAGAGATAGACATTGTACAAGACCCCCATCAAGGTGAATATCAACGTATGGGGGAGGAGCTTCCCCACGAGTGCCACCGCAATCGAATCCCCACTCATCGCGAGCCACTCCATCACCGAATCGTATTTGATTTCCATTCCGATCGCCGCCACCGTGACCATCATAATCAAGAGAGCCAAGACCCCTGGCAGGAGCAGGTTACTCAAATAAATCGAATAGTTTAGCCACGGATTGTTCACCGCATGCGACTCTATCACAATGGGTTGCAAGTAAGCCATCGCCGCACGCTCCGAAGCTCCCTTGGCCAAAAGTACCGAACGGGTTGCCGCACCCGAAGCGAGCTCGCTCATCGTCTTCATATCACGAAAAAGAAGCGAACCTGCAATAAGGTACGAATAGTTCGAGTAGAACGAAATACGCGGCTGGCGAAAGGCTTGCGCATCCGCAGCAAACGACTCTGGAATGTAAAAGAAACCATACGTCTCGCCCCGTTGCACCGCCTCACGAGCCTCCTTAACCGAGGCGTAAGTAGCCACTACGTGGGTTTGTGCAAAAGCGTCGAGGTTGCGCGCCACGCGCCGCGAGTAGGAGGAGTTATCAAGGTCGACCACCCCCACGGGCAAATCGTGCGGCAACCCATCCTTCATCAGGGTGGTAAAAAAAACGTTGCAGAACAGTGGGGCAATCACCATACAGAAGATGTAAAGCGGACGCATCGTCAAGATGCGACACTCCCGCTTCATCACTTCTAGAATGCGTCGCTCCCGCTCGCCAAAAAAGGACATCTTTAGTCACGCTCTATAAGAACCGACATCCCTGGACGAAGGTCTGCCACTTGCTCCACAGGCGCTGCCTTCACCTCAAAGGTGCGTAGGTCAAAACTCCCCGTAGCCTTCGTCGCTTTCCAAACAGCGTAAGAGCCCAAATCTTTGATATAAAACACCTTGAGACGAACCGTCTTCTGCCCCAGTGCGGGGATTACAGCGTCAAACTCCGCCCCCATCTTCAGGTCTTGCAGATAGTCCTCGCGTACATTAAACGAAACCCACTGTTCGTCAAGATGGGCAATATTCATAATGGGCGCTCCCGTCCCCACGAGCTCGCCCACCTTTGGGAAAATCGCCGCTACCTCGCCGTCAGACTGCGCTAAAAGGAACGTTTCACTGATATACGACTCGACCTCCGCCACTGCCCCCTTCGCGCGCTCTACGAGGGCTTGTGCAGCGAGCTTGTCCTCCTCATCAGCCCCGTTCAGCGCCATGCTATACTGTGCGTAAGCTGCCCGTTCGGTCGCTACTGCCGCATCGCGTTGTGCTGTCACTTCGTCGAGCTTTTGCGTAGGAATGACCCCTTGGCTATGCAGATTCTTCAAACGTTGGTAAGACTTCTCTGCAATCTCCACCCCCGCCTTAGACTTTTGCCACATCTCATAAGCCGCTTGGATCTGTTCCGAACGAGCCCCCTTGTTCGCCTTCGCACTCTGAGCCGCCGCAGCAGCCTCTGCCGCACGCGCCTGTTCCATCTTTGCGCGAACCTCTGGCGCCTCAAGAATGGCGAGCGTATCGCCCGCCTTCACCATGCTTCCTTCGTTCACAAGGTAACGCTGGATACGCCCCGGCACTTTGCTCGATACGCGGTACTCTGTCACCTCAGCCTGCCCCTGTATCACATCGCTTCGCCGCTGAAGCAAAAATATTCCTACGACGATGACAACGATAATGACCCCTAAAAGAGTCACAAACGCAAGCAGTGTATCATTTACACGCCCCACCCACTTCATTGTGCAAAAGATTAAAGATTAAAATTCTACCCCAAGCACGCGCCGCAGATTGACATCCGAGAGCTGCACGTCGATCTTAGCGTCCAAGCGTTCCGAACGCGCAGACATCCACGCCGTCTGTGCCTCCAAGACTTTAGAAACCGTGATAACCCCCTCTTGAAAACCAAGGTTCGCATAACGGAGGTTCTCCTCCGCACGCTCCAAATTCCGCTCTGCCATCGTCAGGCGCTTGTCTGATTCTCTAACGCGCGCCACGGCTTGGGTCACCTGCATCTCGATCTTCTCGCGCACGTCGGTCAACTTCTCCTGATATTCTCGGTACTCCGCGCGTGCCGCACGAGTCTTGTAGGTCGTTTCGCGCCAGTTCCAAATCGGCACGGAGAGGGTCACCCCCACGTTCCAATTCCACCCAAACTTCTTTTCAAAACCGTTGTAGAGTGAAGGATTGGTCACGAGGAAGTTTCCCACAAGCGCCACCTGCGGGAAATACGCCGAGCGGGCAATCTTCATCTTCTCACGGTAAATCTGCACCCCGAGGTCGAGACTCCGAAGCTCGGGACGCTGCGTATAAGCCGATTCGACACTCGTTGCCCCCTCATAACGGTGCGGACGAATATCCTCAAGCCCCTCGTCTACCAAACGCACCGCGGTGTCTAGAGGTAACCCACAGATCTGACAGAGGAGCATCCGCGAGAGGTTCAGCCCATCCTCCACCTTCGCAAGGCTCATTTCTGCCTCATTGACCTTGACACGCACCGAGAGTAGGTCGCTCTTCGTAGCTACCCCCTCCTCGACCATCTTTTCGATATCACTCTGAAGCTTTTGCAAGAGCCCGAGGTAATGGGCAGCAAGTTGCTGCTTATTAACCAAGGAGATAACCTGCCAATATGCCTTGTCTGTGCTAACCACCACGTCGCGGCGCGTGGTCTCTTCCTGCGAGCGTGCGAGGTCTGCCGCAAGCGCCGTAGCGCGGTTATAGGCTGTAATCTTTCCCCCCATATAAATCGGCTGCGTAAGGGTCACCGCCCCCAGCGTCACATTCTGCATGTCAAAGTGAAGCGCATCGACCATCGACGTCCCGAGCCCGTTCAGTTGCTCTGCCATAAGCGGGAGCTGATCCTTCATCGCCATAAGCGTAGGGATGAGCTCTGGCTTATCCAAAGCAAGCTTCAAAAGCGCCTGCTTGAGCGTAGTATTTTGCCCAAGCTTCTCGGTGGTGCGCGTCCCAAGGTTCGTAAGGCGCTCTCGTTGCTCTTCACTCAGAAGCTCCAAATTCCTTCCGTTATAGAAATAAGCAGCGCGTGCACTGAGCTTCGGAAGATAATTGGTAAAGGCGGCTTCGTGTTCATACTTAGCCTTTTCGACCCGCAACGCCCCCATCTGCAAATCATGGTTTTGCGCAAGGGCAAGCGCCCGACAACTATCGATATTCAAAACTCGCTGGGCATGGGTCGTGCCTACTGCTACCACCAAAAAGAGTACAAAAAGAACCCGAACACGCATGATTATTTTATTGACGAATCAACCTATGACTACGCAAAGATAGCCGTATTTTTCAAAACACACCCCTCGGCGGGAGACTAAAAGCCAAAAGAAGGGGTATCGTATTTTGCACTCAGAGACTTTCTTTCAAAGAAAAAGGCCATTCCCTTGTTGGGAACGGCCTTTAGGGTACAAAGGGCGTTTGTGCCCTCTATTTACACTTCAAAACCTCTTTCATTTGGTGCTCGGCAGCTTCCTTAAAAGAGCCAAAAGCGGCTTCTTTGTATGCCTCGCAGGCGCCCTCAGTGTCTCCCTTAGCTTGCAAAGCCTGCGCCTTGAGGAAGTAGAGCTGCGTCTTGTCCATGGTGAGGGGCGCGTTGTCTATCGCGAGGTTCGCATTGGCTACGACACTGTCGTGCTCATTCTTTGCCTTGAAACATACGGCTAAAGCTGCGTACACCTCAGGGTCACGCTCGTCAAACTTTACAGCACGGTTGAGCAATACGATGGCGTCGTCCATTTTCTTCTTATCCTGCAACCCTTGACTCTCCTTCTTAAGGTAGTTCGTAGCAAGGATACGCATATCCGTCAAACGCTGTAGATTGTTGGTGGCCTTGGCGATCCCGATCCCCTTTTCGTAGGTGTCTAACATCTCGTCATAGCGCTTGAGCGAGTCTTGTGCACGTGCTATAACCAAAAGCGGATCGACACTCTTATCCTTGTAGGAGCAGGACTCGTTAGCGAGGGCAATAGCCTTTTCATAGTCGCCAGCTTTGACACACTTGGTACTTTCGATATAAAGCACCGAGGCGAGGGTGGAGGTAGCTAGATTGTTCCCCGTGGCATCTTGATTCTCCTCGGCGATCTTTTTGGCAGTACGAAGCGCTTCGATACTCTCGTCGCCCTTCCCTTGCTTGTAGTGGATTTTGCTAATCTCTACGTGAATGAGCGGTATCATCTTCAGCCCCTTGGCCTTTAACTCCTTGGACTCATCGGTGTCGAGCTTTGTACAGATTTCGATGGATTTGGTGGCAGATTTGAGCGCCTCTTGCGGATTCTGTTTATAGCTCTTTGCTGCGCCATTGTACAAATCTGCGGCCTCCTTCATGTCTTGCGCTTGTACGCCAGAGAAGAAGAAAACGAGTGAAACCAACAACCCCAAACCTACCGTTTTACTCTTTGCGTATACCATGTCTTTTGTGTGTTAGTACTATCTCAATCCAAGTGCTAAGGTAATAAGAAATTATAAATTTAGAAGGCAGGCTGCTCTCTATCATCGCCGTACTCCAACTCATCGTTGCTACGGGATTGGATATCGTGGGTCTCTTCTCCTTGTTCCTCCTCGGAAATTGGAGGGTTCGCATACGCGGCTCGTTTCTGGTCGCTATTGGATTTTTTCTCGTTTTCATTGCCCTCGTAATTATGATCTACCAAGTCACGAGTGTCAACAAAGCGAGCATTGTGCGAATCGAAGTCCACGAACGCCGAGCCCGTTTCTCCATTACGGTGCTTGGCTATAATGAGTTCGGCTTTACCTTCTGTCAAAACGTGATCCTTAAACTCAAGAATCCCATATTTCTCAGGACGGTGAATGAACATAACAATGTCCGCATCCTGCTCAATAGAGCCCGATTCTCGAAGGTCAGAAAGGATCGGACGACGAGTCTTGCTATCGCGACCCTCAATGGCACGGCTCAGCTGCGCGAGAGCGACCACGGGGATGTTAAGCTCCTTGGCCATAGCCTTTAGCCCGCGCGATATCTTACTCACCTCCTGCTCACGATTCCCATTTTTAGTCGCGGGGGTGCTGATAAGCTGCAGGTAGTCGATGAAGACAATATCGATCCCCTTCTGTTGCTTTAGACGGCGGCATTTCGCTTGAATCTCGCCCACCCCCATGTTTTGGCTATCGTCGAGGTAAATGGAGGCATTCATGAGGCGTGAGGCGGCTTGCCAGAGTGCCATTTCCTCCTCCTCGCGCATCAGCCCGCTTCGCAAGACCTTGGAGTCTACTTTAGCCTCCGCACTCAAAAGGCGTCGTACGAGTGCCACGGTCGGCATTTCAAGGCTGAAAAAGGCAACACTCTTTTTCTTGTCTAGCGACATGCTCATGGCCATGGTCATAGCAAGGGCTGTTTTTCCCATGGAGGGGCGTGCGGCAAGTACAACGAGGTCGCCTTTTTGGAAACCTTGGGTTATCAGGTCGAGCTTGTAGAAGCCCGTGGGGACGCCGCTGTACATGTCAGGGTGCTCTTTCAACTCGGTCAGCTCGTCCATGGTTTGACGGACGGCGAGCTCCATCGAAAGTACGTCGCGCTGTAGCTTATACTCGCTGAGCTCGAAGAGTTTTCCCTCCATCTCTTCTACGAGTTCGTCGACGTCTTCGTCGGCCTCGTAGGCTTTCATTTGCGTCTCTGAGCAGAGGCGGATCACCTCGCGCTGTAGGTACTTCTGGATGATAATTTTGACATGCCCTGCTGCGCTGGCGGCAGAGGAGATGGCGAGTGATAGGCTTGCGATGCGTCGTGCTCCGCCCACCTTTCCTAGGGTTTCGGCCTCGGCGAGGTATTGCACCACGGTGGTGGTATCTACGACGGAGTTGCGATTGGCAAGCTTCTGTATTGCTTCGTAGATTTCGGCATTTTTGGGGTCGTAGAAGTGCGCGGGCATGAGGTAGTCCTTCAGTTCGCCAATGAGGGTAGGTTCGATAAGAAGGGCTCCGAGGACCAAGTCCTCTATTTCGGTCGCATTGGGTGGGAGGCGCGCTCCTTGGACGGTGATGGTCGGGCGTTCTTTTCGCGACCGTTTCGATACTTCGTTGAGAATGCCGCTAGCCTCTATTTCTTCTGCCATGGTCGTAGTTGGTGTTTATGCGAGCACGTAGTGTGCGAAACGGTAGCGTAGCCCCTTTACAGAGGTTGCCCACGGGTTCTCCTCTTGAAGCTGCCAAGCGTCGTTCGGCATCGGGTAAGGGAAGTAGGTGTCGGCGTCTAGGGTTGCGTCTATTTGTGTGAGTAGAAAGTCTGTGGCGTAGGGATAGAAAAGGCGATAGATCTCAGCCCCCCCTGCGATAAAGAGACGTTCTTGTGGCAACGCAGCGACCTCTTCCACAGAGTGCACAACCTCAACGTCAGGGATCGAGAGCCCCCTATCGCGCGACATGACCACGGTGCGACGCCCGGGGAGGGGGCGTCCGATAGACTCGTAGGTGCGTCGCCCCATGACGAGGATTCCCCCCCAGGTTTTCTCCTTGAAATAGGCTAAATCTTCGGGAATGTGACAGAGCAGACGGTTATCGCGGCCAATCCCCCCGGCACGATCCATGGCGACGATAATCGTTAAATGCGTGAATGGTTGCATATCCTCAGGGCTTTTTAGCTTACGTGTCAAAGGTAAAGCAAAATTTGGTATAGCATACCTCTAGGGTGGTTGTGCGCTGTACCCTGATTTAGGAAAGCATATCACCAGACTCCCTCTTGTAAACGCGAAAGGGGGCGTAACCCCTACGGCTACGCCCCCTCCCTTATCATCGTAACAACTCGTTCTCGCGGATAACGGGCGACGAGTCGCTACCCAGAGAATCGTTTAATGCATCTTACGCGCGTCTTCGATGAACTTCGCTAACCCCGCATCCGTCAACGGGTGCTTAAACAGCGCCTTAATGACCGACAACGGACAAGTCACCACATCGGCACCGACCTCTACACAACGCACCACGTGCTGCGGGTGACGTATCGAAGCCGCAAGAACCTCCGTATCAAACTCATACTCGAAGTAACAATCGACGATAGAACGAACGAGCCCGATCCCATCCTCCGAGATATCATCCAAACGCCCCACAAAAGGAGAAACATACGAAGCCCCCGCCTTGGCTGCCACGAGCGCCTGAGTCAGTGAAAAGATAAGCGTGCAGTTCGTAGAAATCCCCTCTTCGGAAAGAGCGTGAATCACCCGAATCCCATCCGTGGTGCAGGGCACCTTCACCACGATCTGTTCGTGTAGGGCAGCGAGCTCGTGTGCCTCGCGCATCATCCCGTCATAATCGACGGCTAAGACTTCGGCACTGACATCGCCCTCCACAAGCTCGCAGATACGTTTGTAATGTTCTAGGACAGCAGCATGCCCCTGAATACCCTCCTTCGCCATAAGGGAAGGGTTAGTGGTCACACCATCGAGAATGCCGTATGATGCCGCTTCAGCAATCTCATTGAGGTTAGCAGTATCTAAAAAGAATTTCATGGTATGGTAAGTTACAAATGTAAAAATAAAGGGAGGTGGCTGGTATGGTAATAGAGAGCGAGCCCCCTATTACTTCTTCAGGTAGGTGTCGAGCCAGCGGAAGAACTCGCGCTGCCAGAGCAACCCGTTCTGTGGTTTGAGCACCCAGTGCGTCTCATCTGGGAAGAAGAGGAAACGGCTCGGGATACCGAGGATTTGTGCGGCATTGAAGGCTGCCATCCCCTGTGTGTAAGGGATACGGAAGTCGTGACCGCCATGGATGATCATTATTGGCGTGTCCCACTTGGTAACGAACTGATGCGGACTCTCGCTGAAGCTCTTCTGTGCCACAGCGTTGTCTTTTTCCCAAGGCTTACCGCCCATTTCCCATTCGTCAAAGAACATCTCTTCTGTCGTATAGAACTCCATTTCGGAGTGAAAGACGCCACAATGGCTAATAAACGCCTTAAAGCGCTTGTTATGATGCCCTGCAAGCCAATTTACCGTAAAGCCCCCGTAAGAGGCCCCTACAGCGCCGAGGCGGTCTTTATCAACCCATGGCTCTTTAGCCAATTCGTCGATAGCACCCAGGAGGTCTTTCATCTCCTGCCCACCGTGGTTCTTACTAATGTCATCCGTCCATTTCTGCCCGAAGGTGAGGACGCCACGACGGTTAGGGGCTACCACCACATAGCCTTGGCTCGCCATGAGCGCCAAGTTCCAACGGAAGCTCCAGAACTGCGTTAACGGACTCTGCGGCCCCCCCTCGCAAAAGAGAATCGCAGGATAGCGCTTCGAGACATCAAACTTGGGCGGGAGCACGACCCAAGTCAACATATCTTTGCCGTCTGTAGTACGCACCCAACGCTCCTGCACTTGGGGCATATCGAGCTTTTTGAGAATCGCATCATTGATGTCGGTGACCTTGTTCTGTGCCCCGTCCGCAAGGGTTACACTGTAGACCTCGGCGGGTGTGAGCATCGAGACACGGTCTGCATAGAGCTTATCGCCCGCAAGGAGCACCGAGTGGTAGTCGTGGCGTCCGGAGGTGAGCGCGACTGGCATTGCTTCGTTCAGCATCAGTTTATAAAGCTGAGAGGTGCCACGTACGCCAGAAACGAAGTAGAAGCCATCACTCGCGGGCATCCAAACCATAGATGACGCAGAGTAATCAAAGGCTGGGCAGAGCTGCTTTTTCGTGTTGTCTGCCAAGTTCAGGAGCATAAGGCGCTCTTGGTCAGCTTCAAAGCCAGGGCGCTTCATACTCGTCCAGAGGAGGTATTTTCCGTCAGGCGAAAAGACCGGACAGCGGTCATAACCTGGGTTGGGTTCGGTGACGTTCGTGGTCGTCTTTTTCGCAAGATCGTAAACGTAAATATCGGAGTTGGTGCTAAAGGCTGCCTCCTTGCCTACGAGCTTCTTACAGGTGTAGGCAAGCGCCGTTCCGTCCGCATTCCAACCGATTTCTTCCATACCGCCGAAGGGGCGCAATGGGCTGTGATAGGGCTCGCCCTCCAAAAGGTCTTTCCCTTCACCGAGCTTACCCGCTGCATCCACAGGGGCGATAAAGACGTGCGAGCGAGCACCGTCATCCCAAGCATCCCAGTGGCGATACATCAGGTCATCAAAGACCATCCCGGTCGACTTATCAAGGTCTGGGTAACGGTCCTTCACTTGAGGAACGAATGGAATGGTCGACACGTAGGCAATATGCTTACCATCGGGCGCATAGCGGAAACCATCAACGCCATCGGGTACATTAGAGAGGCAGGTTAGCCCCGTCCCGTCGGCTTGCATCTTGTAGATCTGCGGTGTTCCCTCGTGCGAGGAGACGAAACGCAACTCCCCGCTCGGACTCCACTCGATGTTGTAAACCTGTGCGCTGAAATCGGTTAACTGTTTCACTTTCCCAGAGGTTAACTCTTTGACAAAGAGGTCGCTCCACCCCTTGTTTGCCTTCACATCATAGCGCGTCACCGTGTAGGCTAGGCGTAGCCCGTCAGGCGACACAGCGTAACCGCCAAGGCGTCCCATAGCCCACATCACCTCTGGGGTGAAGTGTCCGTCCTTGATGGCGGGTACCTCGCACGTCAACTTTGCCTTAGACCCCGTCTCGCCCCCCTGTGCAGGCGTTCCGGCCAGTGCTCCGCCCACAAAGGGTATGGTTACCAAGCATGCCATGACTAGTCGTCTCAATTTGCTCATCCGATCCATCTGATTAAGTTTTCTTTGGAAACAAAGATAGGGAAAAGAATCTTATAAAACTAACCAATTTCTGAATTATTTTCTTACATTGTCTGGCAAGCAAGTAAGGACGGGGATTCTAAATATTTTACGAGATAAAATAGGCGTTTTGGTAACCGAAGGACAGATTCCCAACGCCTTACTACCTTTGTCTAACCAAAAAGAGAAGTATGGAACACCCCCGCGAACGCGCCGTAGTCGTCGCCCTCCGTCTGGGCGAGGTCAGCATCCGCCAAACAGAAGAGTATTTAGACGAACTGTGTTTTCTGGTGGAAACCGCCGGCGGCGAAGTCCTGCGCCGCTTCGTACAGCACGCACAGGAGCTCAACCCGCGCACCTACATAGGTTCGGGAAAAGCGAACGAGATCGCACAGTACGTAGAAACCGAGAGCATCGAGCTCGTAGTCTTTGACGACGAACTCAGAGCAACCCAGCAGCGCAACCTAGAGCAAATCTTGAAGGTGCGGGTGGTAGATCGTACGGGGCTCATCCTTGACATCTTTGCGGCGCATGCTCGCACGGCACACTCGCGCCTACAGGTGGAGCTCGCACAGTACGAATACCTTCTGCCGCGGCTCGCAGGGATGTGGACACACCTTGAACGACAGCGCGGGGGGATCGGGATGCGCGGCCCCGGTGAGCGAGAAATAGAGACCGACCGACGGGTCATTCACAACCGCATCGCCAAGCTCAAACAGGAACTAGCGCAGGTCGATGCACAGTTCCGTACCCAACGCAAGCACCGCGACCAAATCCTGCGTGTGGCGCTCGTGGGGTATACCAATGTTGGGAAATCCTCCATCATGAACTATCTTTCTGGCAGCGAGGTACTGGCTGAGAACAAGCTCTTTGCAACCCTCGACACTACCGTGCGGCGCATCGCAGGCTCACGAGGCAAGTTCCTTCTTTCTGACACCGTGGGGTTCATCCGTAAACTGCCCACACAGTTGGTCGAGTCGTTCAAATCGACCTTAGATGAGGTAAGAGAAGCAGATTTGCTCTTGCACGTGATAGACGTCTCGCACCCCTCTTTCCTAGAGCAAATGGCCGCCGTGCAGAACATCCTTTTGGAAATCGGCGCAGGTGACAAGGAGCAGCTCCTCGGCTTCAACAAGATAGACCTCTATCAGAACCCCGATCGCGAGCCCTACGACCTCTCCGACGAGGCACGTGCCCGTCAGACGCTCTCCGAACTCGAATCGAGTTGGTTCGCTAAGGACGAGCGCCGCTGCGTCTTCGTTTCTGCGGCTCAGGGTACGAATATGGCCGTATTGCGGGAGTTGCTCTTCGAGAAGGTAGCAAAGAACTATTAAGCCTCACCAACGCACGACCACTCCCCTCCCCTCGCCGCCTATCTCCTACAAACCAACGCATAGATACAAAAAGGGGCGCAGTGTCGATACTGCACCCCTTTCTCATTTCGTCTAGGTTCTCTTTTACCCGACATTTCTAAACACGAGGGAATTCCCACCCTCTGCGACCGCTATCTCTATCTGCGCATCTTGACGCACCGTGCCTGCAAGGATTGCTTTCGAGAGCTCGTTCACCACCTCGCGTTGCAAAAGCCGCTTGAGCGGACGCGCCCCAAAAGCCGCATCAAAACCACGCTCCGCCAACCAGTGCAATGCCTCGGGGGAGAGCGTTAGGGTAATCCCCTGCTCGCCTGCCATCGCCGCAATACGGTTGAACTGCAACGATACGATACGCTCAATATCGCTCGCCCCGAGCATACCGAACAAGATAATATCGTCTATTCGGTTCAAGAACTCTGGGCGGATCGTCCGCCGTAAGAGCTGCATCACCTCCTCGCGCACCTGTTCGATATCCTCGTGCTTTTCCAACAGCGCCTCCGAGACTTGCGATGCCCCAAGGTTCGAGGTCATGATGATGATCGTATTCTTGAAGTCGACCGTACGCCCCTTGTTGTCCGTCAGATGCCCATCGTCAAGGACTTGGAGCAAGACGTTGAAGACATCGGGGTGCGCCTTCTCAATCTCATCTAACAAGACCACCGAGTAGGGGTGTCGCCGAATCGCCTCGGTGAGCTGTCCCCCTTCGTCATAACCCACGTAGCCGGGAGGCGCTCCGATCATGCGCGATACGGCGTGCCGCTCCTGATACTCACTCATGTCGATGCGCACCATCTGCGTTTCATCATCAAAAAGCGTCGCGCTCAGCGCCTTAGCCAGCTCGGTCTTTCCTACCCCCGTTGTCCCGAGGAAGATAAACGAACCTATCGGTCGCTTCGGGTCTTGCAGCCCTGCCCTCGAACGCCGTACGGCATTCGCCACAGCCTCTATCGCCTCGTCTTGCCCTACGACGCGCTTGCGCAATTCCTCTTCGAGGTGCAACAACTTTTCCCGCTCGCTCTGCAACATCCGCTGCACGGGGATGCCCGTCCAACGCGCCACTACCTCAGCGATATCCTCGGCAGTCACCTCCTCTTTGAGCATCGGCGAGTCGCCCTGCAACTTCTGCAATGCCTCTTGCACCTCCTTTAAGCGCTTCTGCTGCGCTGGGATAGTCCCAAAGCGCAACTCTGCGACCTTCGAGTAATCGGCGTTACGTTCCGCCTCGTCAGCCTGCGCCACAAGCTTTTCGTTCTCCTGCTTGAGGCGATGCATCTCGTCGACCATCCCCTTTTCCGCTTCCCACTGACTGCGCATCTGGGTGCGCTTTTCATTGAGCTCGGCAAGTTCGTGCGCAACATGCTCGAGTTGCAAGGAATCCTGCTCGCGCTTAAAAGCCTCACGCTCAATCTCGAGCTGTACTATCCGCCGCTCAACCTCATCCAGCGCCTCGGGCACCGAGTTGGCTTGCAAACGCAAACGCGCCGCAGCCTCGTCGACAAGGTCGATCGCCTTATCGGGCAAGAAACGGTCGCCGATGTAACGTTGCGAGAGTTCCACCGAAGCTACGATTGCCTCGTCCTTGATCCGCAGGTTATGGTAGGCTTCAAAACGCTCGCGTAAACCACGGAGAATCGATACCGCATCCTCAGCCGACGGTTCTTCTACCATCACCTTCTGGAAACGCCGCTCGAGAGCCTTGTCTTGTTCAAAATACTTTTGGTACTCTTGGAGGGTCGTCGCCCCGATGGCACGCAACTCTCCTCGCGCAAGTGCAGGTTTCAGGATGTTGGCGGCGTCCATCGCCCCTTCGCCCTTTCCTGCCCCCACAAGGGTGTGAATTTCGTCAATGAAAAGGACAATATCGCCCGCAGAGTTCACCACCTCGGAGACCACGCTCTTCAAACGCTCCTCAAACTCCCCTTGGTACTTCGCCCCAGCAATGAGCGCCCCCATATCGAGGGAATAAATACGCTTGCCCAGCAGGTTATCGGGCACGTCACCGCGGACTATGCGGTGGGCAATCCCCTCCGCAATGGCAGTCTTCCCCACCCCGGGTTCTCCTATCAGAATAGGGTTGTTTTTCGTACGACGGGAGAGGATCTGGAGCACGCGCCGTATCTCCTCGTCACGCCCTATCACAGGGTCTAACTTGCCCGCCTCGGCTTGTGCATTGAGGTCGATGGCATAGCGCGCGAGCGCCTCGTAAGTATTCTCAGCCCTCGGGTTATCCGCCTTCTTCCCTTTGCGGATGGCAGCTATCGCCTCGCGAAGCGCTGCCTCGCGGATGCCCGCATGCTTAAAGATATCGCCTACCTCGCCCTTGGCATTGCAGAGGGAGAGCAACAGATGTTCGATGGAGACGTAGGCGTCGCCCATCTTCTTTGCCTCCTCGAGAGCTTTCTGCAACACGTCTTGTGCCTCGGCGCTCATATAGAGCTCGCCCCCAGAGACCTTGGTTTGACTCTTAGCTATCGTGAGCGCTGCCTCGCGGATGGTATCCGCACGCGCCCCCAGTTTCTGAAAGATGAAGGAGACCAGCTGTTCATTCTGTTCCAAGACCCCGAGCAAGAGGTGTGCTGGCGTCACCGCTTGCTGTCCGAACTCCTTCGCATACATCCCGCCTCGGTTGACGGAATCTTGCGCACGCTCGGTAAGTTTCTCAAAAAGTTCGTTCATTTTTATTCCCCTTTCTGCAACCCCATCGGGTTACGCCCAATAGATAGGCAAACCCTGCGCCACAGGGACAAAACGTGCCAAAATGACAGTAATAGCGTGCGGTACATGCGAGCGACGAGCAAGGAAGATGGGCGCAGAAAAGAAAAACGGACGCACACAATAGGCGTCCGTATGAAAAACGGGGTAATGGGAAACGTGCACGCAGAGCTCACACCCCTCTACGCACTGCCCACGAACTGATGTTTTTCTCCGTCTTGCTAAAGGCAACCCCCACACAGACGACCTCCTTTGCGTCGCCTTGATAGGGCTTTGCATAGCCGCGTGCCTCTATCTGCTGTAAGGCGTCCTCGGGCGTACCCGTCCCGTCGAGTTTGAACTCAAAGATATAGATGATATGAGGCGTATGCACTACGGCATCGGCACGACCGATGTGATTGTGCACCTCCGTCTGAACGAAGTGACCGAGCAGTTTGAAGACGAGGAAGATGGCAACCTGTCCGTCGCGCTCACGATAACTGACCTGTTGGTCGGAGAACTCTCCGTAGGGAATCCCAGCAATAATCCCCTCGAGGTGCTTCATAAAGGTATCTACGTCGCCACGCAAGATCTCGTTGCGGAAGGCAATAGTGTGTACCGCAGCATCGACGACCGAGGTCGGGTAATAGCCGCACAACAAGACCTTTAGGAAACCGTAGCGCACCTCTTCGTTCGGAAAACGGAGATGGTAGAGCATATCCTCTGGCTCGTAACTTTCCATCGTCAAGTAACCCGCCTGATAGAGTATAGGCAAAGGGTTATGCGCCCCGATGCGGAAGTCTTGTAGTGCCCCTTCGTCTATCGCCACGCCCTCTTGGAGGTTGGGCACGAAGTAGTTGATTTGCTTAAGATAGGTGATAAGGAAGGCGGGGGTAGCCGTCTCAAACCAGTAGAAACGGTAGGCGCGATTGGCTAAGACATTCACCAAACTAAACGGGTTGTAAATATTGGGACTATGGGGTGAAAAGCGATAGCCATCGTAATTCGCTCTGAGCTTTTCTCGTGCCTGTTCCAGGGTTTGATTATTGGCTTCGGCAAGCTGTGTAATTTCGGAAAGGAGGTAGTCGGTGAGTTCCTGCTCGGTAAAGCCACAGATGGCGCTGTAATTGTCTAAAAGGGTAATATCGAAGAGGTTGTTAAGTCCACTAAAGAGTGCGAGTTTATTGAACTTGGTAATGCCCGTCAGAAAGGCAAAGCGGAGGTACTGGTCACACTGCTTCAGGATCTCGTAAAAGGACTTGAGGATGGCACGGTAAGCTTGGTTGAGTTCTGGGTTTTCGAAGGTTTCGAGAAGAGGCTTATCATACTCGTCAATGATGACGACTACCTGTTGGTGGGTCTTCTCATAGATGCGTTGTATGAGCGAAAGGAAGCGCTCGTCGATATTGTTGCTTCCGTAGGGCGTGATACCGTACTTTTGCTCTATATCCGCGAGTCGTGTCGTAATCCGCTCTGTAAGCGCCGTCTCGTCGGTGTAGTTTTTACCGTTAAAGTCGAAGCGGAGGATGGGGTAGGCTTGCCATGGTTCGCGCTGCTGTTGCTGGGCAAGCGCCTCTTCGGCTTGCTCAAGGTAGAGCCCTTGGAAAGGGGCTTTGTCGCCTTCAAAATAAGTTTGTAGGGTAGAGACAAAGAGGGTTTTGCCAAAGCGATGTGGACGGCTCAAGAAGACGTATTTGAGGTTATCCTCGACAAACCGTGCGATGTATTGCGTCTTATCCACGTAAAGCATCCCGAGGTTACGTATCTCGGGGAAGACTTGATTGCCTAGCGGAAGGTTGCCTCTCTTTTCCATGCCGTGTGCCTTTCTCTATTGTAGGACGAAGGTAACAAAAAAAATGGGGAGTCTCACAAAGACGTTGTGCGCAACGTCCTTACAAACAAAAAAGGCTCGTCCTTTTGCAGAACGAGCCTTTTATTGCAGAGATACTACAAGCCTATTGTTTCATAACCCTTAGGCTTTTCTTCGCAGAATTTGCCCCGTAGAAACGCACAATATAGACACCTTGGGGTAAGTCTTCGGTCGCCTTGCTCACATCCCATTTTTCTAGAGGCTGGTTGAAAGCTGTACAGCCCCTAAACATTTTGGCATCCGTACACCATCCGGTTATTTAGATAATCACATAGCGCGGCGATACTTCACCCCCCCTCTTGGCGCTCTTTTTACACCTCTCATATAAAAAAAACACCGCAGCACATATAGTGCTGCGGTGCCCCTCAAAATAGTTACAAGAGCTCCTCAACTCTTTGTAACTACCCACCTACTCATACTCTAGTCAAAGGAGGGTAGCGCATCGCGCTCACCATCTTCGACGACACAAAAGTAATACAATTGTTTCAAAGAATCACTATCCACATACAACTCTCCTCCCATCAAATCGATGAGCACAGAGACCGTATCCAAAGAGATGTCGCGCCCAGCTTGGGATGGACGATAGTGCTGCACTGCAGAGAAAGAGAAATCAGACTCAGAAAGTTTTTCCAATAGCGCCACATTCTCCACCCCACGCACGTAAAAGATGGGCAACGAGGCAGTGTGTACACAACCGAACTCAACGGCTTGCCAACGCGGCGTTAGGATACACAACGAAAGCAAAAGCTCTAGCACCATCCCGAGCTTCTCAGCATCGGCATAGATGGGAGCATCCTGCACGCCGAACCCATCCATCACGTAGGAGAGTTCCACCACATCGCGCTTTGCAGCCACCAGCTGTGACTGTACACTCTGGTTGATGTTGGCAAAGAGGTGTGACAAATCGACCTGTTGTATATTGAGCACCATCTCCTTACGCTGCAAGAGCGAAAGGGTCAGGATACTGTTCATCATCTGCATCAATCCGTGGGCATTCGAATTGATAATCTCAAGGCTCTCGCGCACGTCCGAGTCCACGTTTTCTACCGAGGCGACGTATTGCGAAAGTCCGACGATGGCATTCAGGGGCGTACGTAGCTCGTGCGATACATTGCCCAAGAAGGTCTCTTCCAACCCCTCTTCGCGCCGTTCTGTGCCCGCGACTGCCATACCGCCCAAAGCTATCATAGAGTCGTCTAAAGTCCGTTGCGAAGCAAAGGCAGAAGCGCCACTCCCCCCACCCACGAGCGAAAGGATCACCACAGAGACGAGGCTGACCATCATCAGCGAAAGGAGGACCGCATAGCCAAAAGCACGCCCTTTCCACGGCGCAGTATTCACGGTATTAGAAGCGGCAAAGCTCACCGAAGCCTCCCGCCGTAGCAAGGAATCTTGAAGGTGCGAAGCCTGCGCATCGGCATTAAAAATCCCCTTACGAAGCAGCCCCTGCGCCGAAGAGTACATCTTCGTATAGGCAAAAGCCCTGAGACTGTCGATCGTTCCGCGCTGTATCAGAATCGTATCGCGCAGCAAACCGATGGTTCGCTCCTGCGCCACAATCGTCTGACGCTGTTCGCTCACGAGGGCTGGGTAGTCCACTACCACATCTTCTGGTTCATGGTGCTGGCGACGCCCCTGGGAGGTAGTCTCCCTGTTAGCGGCAACCGCTGGCGTATCTTGCTGCTTCTTTGGTGCAAACTTAGCCGAGACGCTCAACCCCGCATTCGTGATGATGTTCGCCCCCTCCACATTCACAGCCCACTTCTTTACCGCACCATGCTCGTCATACCCTTGTGGTACGAGCGAAACCATCCATCCCGCGCCATAATAAGGCGTCTCACTCACCACAAGCACAGGGTAGCCCTCAAAGAACTTGTAAACCTGTGGCATATACTGCGACGCCGAGGCGCTCACGAAGATCAGGTCGGGGTATACGACGCGGTTACGCGTATCCCAATTAGGGGTCATTGTCACCTGCACAGACTTGCCGCGCACCTTATGGGTCTGGAAATAGTGGGTAAACTCGGCGCTAAACGCGGAGGGCGTCCCAAGATACTCGATGAAGAACTTAGAGCGGCGCTTAAGAGTAGCCCATTGCACCTCGCGCACCAACATATTCACATGCTCAAGGCGCTGGTCTGTCGTCTGGGAGCGTTGCCCCCCCTGTGCCCACGTGGGGAGGAAGCCCCAAACAAGCACCACGACAAGCCATACCAATACTCTCCAACGCCTCGACATGATTCAACCTAAACCCCTCTTCTTTCCTAGTATTTTGTGGGAGCAAAAGTAGTGCTTTTTCCACCTGAATGGTAAGACTGGTGGGCAAATAGTGCCATCCTCCCTATCTTTGTAGTGCAAACGCGGATATATAGTGACCAACTGCCAATGGGGAATCTCCGTATCTACCGAGCGTCAGCAGGCGCTGGAAAAACCTACACCCTCGTCAAACTATTCCTTACCAACGCTTTGCGTACCACCCTCGGCGAGGACGAAGAGACGCCATCGCGCTTTAACCCTTATACGTTTAGCCAGACCCTTTGTGTCACATTCACACAAAAAGCGACGGCGGAGATGAAAGAGCGCATCATCGCCAAACTCTACGACCTTGCCCACGGGCACGACCCGCAACTCCTCGCCACCCTCGCCCACGAAATGGAGCTTGCACCTGAGGTCATCGCCCAACGCGCACAGCTCACCCTCCGTACCCTCCTTCACCACTACTCGCTGCTGAGTGTCTCGACCATCGATAGCTTCATCCAGCGGATGGTGAGCTCTCTCCTTTGGGAACTCGACTTAGGCAACGAAATTGCCGTCTCCCTAGAAACGGAGGTCTACCTTCTGCTCGCCTCCCAAGCGCTTCTTCGCTCCATGACCCCAGACTCCGACCTCTACGATTGGTGCAGAGCACGCGCCAAAAAGAAGCTAGAGAATAGCGAACGATGGGGGCTCGAGCAAGCCCTTGCCACCAAGGGGCGCATCCTCTTCAGCGACGAATTTCTTCCACAAGACGACGCTCTTTCACAAACCGCCCGCGACCAACAGTTCAGCTTCGCCCACTTTGCCGACGTACAGCATCGCCTTCAAACCCAGCGCGAACTGTTCGATGCCGCCATCGCCCAACGTTACCAAACCCTCAACGCCCTTTTGCAAAGCAATACGTCCTATTTCGACGAACTCAAAAGCGGGTGGAGCACCCTTGCCAAGGTTATCGACGAGTTGCCGCGCAAGGGCATCCCGCAAGACTTCCCCTCTGCCACTCTCTCAAAATTTAAGGATGCATCCGAGAACTGGCTCACCAAAGAGAAGCAAAAAGATGCCGCACTCGTAGGCTACGCCGCCCAAGCCTACCCAGCCTATTGCGACCTCCTTGACTACCTTCAAGCCCACACCCCCGACTACAACACCCTCCACCTTACCCTCCGCCAACTCCCCGAGCTCGCCCTGCTGAACGAGCTACGCGCCCACCTCTTCCAAGTGGAACAGGAAGACACCACA
>CAJPTV010000019.1 GCA_905373665.1 Bacteroidia bacterium | reverse complement strand
ACGACGCAAAGGTATGCGCTTTTTGTTAAACAGCAAAATGAAAATAACAGGCAATCTTATTTATTTCATTCGGAACTGAATGAAGATATTGGTTACCAAGAGGTTGTTACATCCACAAAAGAGAAAATATTTTTTCTAAAAACCCTTTTCCTACTTCCTTTGTTCTATATTTGTAGCAAGAATCTGATTGGAAAAGAGGTAAAAGATGGAAATATTAGATGGTAAGAAAGCCGCAGCGGCGCTCTCAACCGACCTCAAGAATGAGGTAGACGCCCTTGTCGCTAAGGGCGAACGACGCCCGAAGCTGGTGGCCGTGCTCGTGGGGAACAATCCTGCGAGCGAGACCTACGTTCGTAATAAAGAGAAGAAGTGTGCGGAGCTCGGCTTTATTTCCGAAATACGCCGCTTCGAGACCTCCGTCACCCAAGAAGCGCTTTTGGCGGAGATAGACCACATCAATAACGACCCAGAGATAGACGGGGTAATCGTGCAGTTGCCGCTTCCGAAACATATTGACGAACAGCGGATTACGCACCGCATATCGCCTAAGAAGGACGTTGACGGCTTTCACCCCGTAAGTCTAGGGCGGATGCTCCTCGGGTTGCCTTGTTACTTGCCCGCGACCCCGTACGGCATCATTAAGTTGCTGGCTTATTACAAGATACCCACGCGCGGCAAACACGTCGTGGTACTCGGACGTAGCCATATCGTCGGATTGCCCGTGGCGAACATGCTTTTGCAAAAGGGGGAGCCGGGGGATTGCACGGTAACCGTTGCTCATAGCAAGACCCAAGATCTGCCCGCTGTGTTACGTTCCGCAGACATTTTGATTGCAGCGGTGGGGATTGCGGACTTTGTGAAGGCTGATATGGTAAAGCCAGGGGCGATCGTTATCGACGTGGGGATTAACCGTGTGGAAACGACTAAGAACGAGAAGGGGTGGGAGCTCCGCGGTGATGTGGCCTTTGAGGAGGTTGCGCCGAAGTGTTCGTACATTACCCCTGTTCCGGGCGGCGTGGGACCGATGACGATCCTTTCGCTCATGCTTAATACGCTTCGGGCACGAAAGGGTGAAATCGACGGATAGGAGGTTGGTTTCATTACTGAAAGGTATTTACACCCTTTCTAAAATGCAGGAAAATACCACGGGGTTACTCTGAATGTTGTAACTTCGTGCGGTGGCTCATCCCCATGGGTTACCGGATACGAACGAAAAAAAATTACACAAATATGGATGTACGCTTGATGTTGGGCGATGAGGCAATAGCCCAAGGAGCCATCGATGCCGGAGTCTCTGGGGTGTATGCTTACCCGGGTACGCCGAGTACCGAGATTATGGAATATGTCCAACTCTCTCGCGAGGCGGCAGAGCGGGGTATACACCGTCGCTGGTCTGCCAATGAAAAGACTGCTATGGAGGCAGCGATCGGGATGTCATACGCTGGCAAACGCGCCCTTGTTTGTTTCAAACACGTGGGGTTGAATGTGGCGGCAGATGCTTTTGTGAATGCGGCGATCACGGGGGTGAACGGTGGGTTGGTCGTACTCGTCGCCGACGACCCCTCAATGCACAGTTCTCAGAACGAGCAGGACAGTCGTAATTATGCGAAGTTTGCGTTAGTTCCTTGCCTTGAGCCCTCTAATCAGCAAGAGGCATACGAGATGATAGGCAAGGGTTTCGAGCTCTCCGAGGCGATGAATACGCCTGTGCTGTTGCGTGTTACGACGCGCATGGCACACTCTCGTGCTGGGGTTACCCTCCGCAAGGATAAGAAGGAGCAGAACCAGATGACCCTCCCCAAAGACCCACGCCAGTTTGTTCTCCTCCCAGCCATTGCTCGGCGCAATTATAAGCAGCTCTTGGAGATGCAGCCCAAGATGGAGGCAGACTCTGAGGCATCGCCCTACAACAAGCTTACCAAAGGAAAGCAGGGTGGGGTTGGGATTATCACCACGGGGATTGCATACAACTACATCTGTGAGGCGCTGAGCGATACCGCGCACGACTATTCTATCCTTAAAGTGACCCAGTATCCGCTTCCTCGTAAGCTGGTAAAGGAGCTTTATGACTACTGCAGCGAGCTCATTGTGATGGAAGAGGGCTACCCTGTAGTAGAGGAGATGTTGCGGGGTTATCTTAATGAGGGAAAGAAGATTAGCGGTCGTTTGGACGGTCTTCTACCGCGAGACGGAGAATTGAACCCGAACCTTGTAGCGAAGGCGCTTGGGCGTCCGATTGCGGAAGGGGAAGCCATCCCTGATTTGGTAGCAGGGCGTCCTCCGTCACTCTGCCCAGGGTGTGGTCACCGCGATATGTATGAGATGGTGAACACGGTCGTAGCCGAGTATGGTACGGGGCGTGTGTTTGCCGACATCGGATGTTACACCCTTGGGGCGTTGCCGCCGTTTAATGCCATCAACACCTGTGTGGACATGGGGGCTTCGATTACGATGGCGAAGGGGGCTGCAGATGCAGGGCTCGTGCCTGCTGTGGCTGTGATTGGTGACTCGACCTTTACCCATAGCGGTATGACGGGGCTCTTGGACGCCGTGAACGAAAACAGTCCGATAACGGTGATTATCTCCGATAACTCCACTACGGGGATGACGGGGGGGCAGGATTCCGCCGCCTTCGGTCATTTGGTAAAGATTTGCGAGGGGATTGGGGTAGACCCTGCGCATATTCGTTTGATGGTGCCGCTTAAGAAGAATTTGGCAGAGAACGTCGCGATTATGCGCGAAGAGATGGAGTATAAGGGGGTATCGGTCATCATCCCGCAGCGTGAGTGTATTCAGACCTACGAACGTCGTCAGCGTGCGAAAAAGGCAGCTGAAAAGAAGGCTGCAGCAGAGAAAGAAGCTTGTGGATGTACCGAATGTGGAAAGTAAAGAAAGGAGACCAGTGTGATGCGTAAAACCGATATTATTCTTGCTGGGGTGGGCGGACAAGGTATCCTTTCCGTAGCTACCATCATTGGGCACGCTGCTGTGGCGAGTGGGTTGACTTTGAAACAGGCTGAGACACACGGGATGAGTCAGCGTGGGGGTGACGTACAGTCGCACCTGCGTCTCTCGGAGGGGGCGATCGCCTCTGACCTTATCCCGATGGGGCGTTGTGATATTATCCTCTCGGGCGAGCCGATGGAGAGTCTTCGTTACTTGCCTTACCTTGCACCAGAGGGGTATCTTATCACGAGTTCCACGCCCTTTGTGAACATCCCTAATTATCCGAACATGGAGGAGGTGATGGCACGGATTGAGGCTACGCCTCGTCACATCGTCCTTGATGCGGAGCAGCTTGCAAAGGCGGCGGGTTCGTCGCGTGCGGCGAATGTGGTGATGTTGGGGGCGGCTTCGCCTTACATCATGATCGACTTCGCGAAGTTCGAGGAGGGGATCTGTTCCATCTTCGAGCGTAAGGGTGCAGACGTCGTGGAGGCGAACCTCAAGGCGCTCCGTGCAGGTCGCGAATATGCGGATAGTTTGGTAAAGCGCTAAGGGCGCGCCGCCCGTGGTTGAGGAGAGTCTGGATAATCAGTAACCGCGCCACTTCTGCGAGGAGTGGCGCGGTTTTGTTTAGGGCGCGCAGTTCTCACATCAGGCGGGGGCGCTAAGGGCGCGCGGCCCGTGGTTAAGGAGAGTCTGGATAATCAGTAACCGTGCCACTTCTGCGAGGAGTGGCGCGTTTTTTGTCTAGGGGGGACGATCCGTGGTGGAGGGTTCTCACGCCGGACGGGCGGGTGCGCTAAGGGCGCGCTGCCCGTGGTGAAAGAGGGGCTAGAGGGAATTTAGAGGCGAGGAGCGCCAAAAGGGCGAGTTTTATTTGCCGCGAAGCGAGGCTAGGATAGAGATTAGGATCATCTATACCACGGGCGGCGCGCCCTTAGCGCCCATGGGCTAAAAGTACCCACCCCATCCAGTAGGTGGGGTTCAAAGCGGTATGTAATTTTAATGGCGTCCCCAAAGGGGACGGGATGAATCGGAAAGGCGGCACGTCGTGCCGAGTTGCGGGCGTACGACCATTACTTACACAAGATGCTTGTCAAAAAAAAACATACATTTGTCAAATAATTCGGTAACGACGAGAGAATGGCATACGCGGCTCGCTGTGCCGAGTTTTTCTTTTCGTAGATAATTTCTAAAACTTACGCTTGTGCAAGTTCTATTTTACGGGTTTATGATTCAACTTCAAGCTACTGAAAATGGGGCTTGCGTACTTTTTTTAGAACAGTATCGATGCACATACTCAAGATAATTCATGGTTATCCTCCCCACTATAATGCGGGGTCAGAGGTCTATTCACAGTCAGTCTGTAACGAACTCAGTAAAGAACATCGCGTATCTGTTTTTACTAGAGAAGAAAACCTTTACGCACCTGACTTTTCTGTACGAAAGGAGTCTCGGCAGCCCAACTTAGACCTCTACATAGTGAACAATCCGCAAGGGAAAGATGGCTATCGGCATGAGCAGATGGATAGCGTTTTTGAAGATTTGCTGCAGGAATTAAATCCCGATATAGCCTACATTGGGCATCTTAACCATCTTTCGACAGGACTTGTCGAAGTGTTGCATCGACACCATGTTCGTATAGTCTATATGCTACACGATTTTTGGCTAATGTGTCCTAGGGGGCAATTCCTAACACGCAGTATTGGGCGCGATTGTAACTTTATGCTTTGCGATAGGCAAGAGGATGTTCGTTGTGCAGAGCGCTGCTATGAGGTCTATTTTTCGGGTTATGCGGAGGATCGCGAACAAGACATCGCACGCTGGAGCACTTGGGTAGGGCAACGCATGCAACATATTCGCGATGTGGTGTCAAAGGTGGATTTGTTTATCGCCCCAGCAAAGTTCTTAATGAATCGTTATGTGCAAGAGTTCGGAATTCCACAGGAGAAGATGAGATACCTAGACTATGGATTTCCTACGGATTATCTTGACCCAAAGCTATTGTCGTCTACACCTCGAGAGTTTTTTACTTTCGGTTATATCGGCACACACATCCCGGCCAAGGGAGTTAATTTGCTATTAGAGGCCTTTGCGAGCCTGCCTAAGCCTGCTGTGCTGCGTATTTATGGGCGCGCGAACGGACAAAGCACGAAGGCACTGCAGGAGATAGCTTCGAGCTTGCCCCAACACCTTAGGGTGGTATTCTGCGGGGAGTATAACAATGAGCAATTAGTGCCAGAGGTTTTCAATCAGGTAGACGGTATCGTGGTTCCTAGCATCTGGGCAGAGAACTCTCCCCTAGTAATTCACGAGGCGCAGGCTTGTCATATTCCTGTGATAACGGCAGACTACGGCGGCATGGCAGAGTATGTGGCGCATCGCCAAAATGGGTTGCTTTTTCGGCATCGAGATAGCGCCTCGCTCGCAGAGCAAATGCTTTGGGCAGTGCAGCACCCTGCGGAGTTCCGAGCTTTAGGACGAAGGGGTTATTTGTATAGCGCAGAGGGCTCTGTACCAGATATCGTGCAGCATTGCACCACGCTGGTAAATATTTTTGAAGATGTGTGCGCCTAACCTTTTCCGTATCACCCTAGATACGAACCCAGAGGATTGTAACCTTCACTGTGTGATGTGCGAAGAGCACAGTCCGTATAGCCGTTTTAAGCAGGAACTATTTCGCACCACGGGGGTACGGCGTCGCCTAATGCCTAGGCATCTTATAGAGCGTCTCTTTGAGCAGGCAGCTGCGCTTGGTGTACAAGAGGTTATCCCCTCGACGATGGGTGAACCTTTACTCTACGAACACATAGATTTGATCTACGACCTTGCAGAACGTTATGGTATCAAGATAAACTTAACGACTAACGGCACATTCCCACGCCGCTCGCTTGAGCAGTGGGCTACTCTCATAATCCCCCGCACATCAGATATCAAAATCAGTTGGAATGGCGCGAGCGCTGCGACGTACGCCCAAGTAATGCGCGGCGGGAACTTTGACAAAGCACTGCGTCTCCTCAAGAGGTTTATCGCCCTGCGCGACGAGTATTATGCAGGGACAGGGTATTATTGTCGTGTCACTTTGCAACTGACCTTTATGGCTCATACGATGCATGAGCTACCTGAGATCGTACGTTTGGCTGGAGGGTTAGGGGTCGACCGTATCAAAGGGCATCACTTGTGGGCGCATTTTGAAGAAATCAAGCCCTACGCTATCCCCGCCAATGTTGGGTATTGGCAGGAGTGGAATAATTATGTAGCCGCGTGTTACGAGATAGTATCCGCATTGCAAAAAAGAGGAGGGAAAGCGCTCATTCTAGAAAATATATATCCTCTCGCGAAAGGCGAAGGCAAGGAACAGGTCACGGAAGAGTATATCTGTCCCTTCCTCGGGCGCGAGTTATGGATCTCAGCCTCTGGGGAGATTTCTCCCTGCTGTGCACCCGATAAACTCAGACGCACGCTCGGCGACTTCGGTTCTATCTATCGAACGAGCCTTAAAGAGGTACTCATGAGCCCGCAGTATCTCCATTTGCGAGAACATTATCAAGAACAACTGCTTTGTAAAACCTGTAATATGCGAAGACCATTATGAAACACGAGATGTTTATACAGAGGCTAAAAAGCCTTGCTTCTGAGATTATTGGGCTCAGAGCTATGTTACTCATTGGCTCTTGTGGTAGGGGGACATACTCTGCCAATTCCGATATAGATTTACAGATTCTCGTAGATGAGCTGTTTGAGGCGTCTCAATTAGCAACGCTGCTAATGCGCGAGTTTGCCACTTACGGTGCAATGACTCGTTTCTGTGCATTACGAAGTAAATTATCGGTCTACTTTGAGCAATATCCTAAGATAGAGATCGCGATTTTTACTCAAATCTCCGCACTCGAGCGCAATTACGTTGGCTCAGAGCTCAAAGATCTGGAGTCTAGTATTTTATATATCTGCCCTAAGGAACAGCTCTCGATCACGAACCATTTACAGAAGCTTATTAGTCTTGGTACACCTCAGATTGGAGCGGAGGAGATTGAAGCATTGATAGATAGGTTTGTATATGAATACGAGAGTGCCTCGACGATGCACAAGCGTAGTGACGCTTATCGGTTTTACTTCTTTTATAATATAGCGTTGCAGTGTGTCGTCCAATTGGCTAATTTGGCTAGAGAAGATACGCACTTCAATTTTTTGCCTAAGAATTTTTTGACTCCACGTAGTCGTGAGGAGCAGAAACAGTTTGAACAGCTGGCAGGTACGTTTCTTTTAGCAGATGGGAATGCACTCAAACGTCGTCTCTTGGATTACTTTTATCCACAGGTTGAGAAATTACTTCCGCATAAGCTGGAGGAGATTAAGGAGTTCTGTGAAAAAATCTACAGACGGGACTACTTTTGGAACTTTCGCGACTTAGCGTGCCATATTCCCTGTATTGCACCCCAACGCATTTACCGTTCTTCTTCGCTGAGTGAGGTTCGCGAACCACACAAGGCGCTCGAATTGTTGAATAAGCATCATATCACCACGATAATCGATTTACGCGCACTCGATAAAGAGGCTGATGGGACACAAGTCCGTTTCCGTGCTGAAGATAGGGATTCATATCAGCCCTGTTTGTTGGAAGGGCGCAGGTATGTGTTGGGGGATTTTGATGCTTGGGCTCAACCACAAAGTTTTATCGAATCGAAGTATTACAGGGGGAGTGGTTTTGAAATAGCGTATCGTTTTTTCGTTGTAGGGTGTAAGGAGCAAATCTGTCGCGTAATGCAAGCTATTCTAGAAGCACAAGGGGCGGTGTTAATACACTGCTTTGCAGGAAAGGATCGTACGGGCATAGTGGCGGCAATGCTGGAGCTACTCGCTGGAGCTAGTGAGCAGGAGGTAATTCAAGATTATCTTGCCAGCGAGGTAGATACAAAAGTAAGTAGCATCCGTATCGTTCTCGACCAGATAGCCGAGCTCGGGGGCATAGAATCCTATCTTAGTTGGTGTGGTTTAGAAGAGTCTCAAATACAAGAACTCAAACAGAAGCTAAGCAATGTCTAGAGCCACTCTTGCGATTTATGGTATCAAGGATAGGACTAGTTTGGAATTCCCTGCCTATATCCATGATCACAATCTCTGTTTAATGCAGGATGGGTGCGTTCTTCAGTATTTACAACTTGAGCGCTATACTAGACGTAAGTACGATAATCGTTTAGACCTCTTCTTGGAAGAATTGATTGGTCTGGGACTCCTTGACTTGCCCGAGGAGTTCGATCTGATCAGTGTGAATGCTTTTGTAGGGAATGCTTTCATATCTGGTGGCGGTAAGCTTCGCTTTGAAGCTCCTATTCTATCAGTTCTTGGGGAGGCGCTAGAGCCTGCACGAGCCTATTATCAATACTCCGATAGGGCGGGGCGTGAGCTTCATGCTTACAATTGCTCACAGGAGCTTGCCCACATCGCTTCTAATATCCCTTTCTATGGTTCGTTTAGAGAAAACAGCCTGTTAATTCATTTTGATGGCGCGGCGAGTCTTTCCAATTTTTCTGCGTTTCACTTTTATCAAGGACGGCTACGCTTGCTGGAGTATGGGTGGGCGATGAAATACCTAGCCAATTTCTTCAATGACAATGCCTTATCCTTTGCAATGCTCGGGGCTCAACCAGGGGAGCACACTAGCGTTCCTGGTAAGTTGATGGGGTATGCTTCGTGGGGGCGGTATGACGAAGGTATCGCCTATTGGCTCTTTGCGCACGACTATTTCAAGGAATATTGGCATAGAGAAGCTGAAATAATAGCCTCGGCACGGAAGGAGCTCGGAGTAGAGGTTGATAGTTTTGATAATCGGCATGTCTTTTGGCAAGACGTTGCCGCCACACTACAGCGTATTTTTACGCAAGAGCTCATGGCTCGTATTCGTGCTTTGCAACAGCAGACCCAAGCACAATATCTCTATTATGCAGGTGGTTGTGCATTAAATATCGTGGCTAATACGGCGCTTATAGAGAGTGGTCTCTTTCAAGAGGTATTTATCCCGCCTTGTTGTAACGATAGTGGGCTAAGTCTGGGGGCAGCGAGTCTTCTTGAGCTCAGGAAAGGTAATACGATTTGCCCGCATACCGCCTATTTGAATAACCTAGGAATAGAAGATCAGAAAGTGCCGATCAGCGATGCTACGATAGAGGCAACGGCTCAGTTGTTACTCCGTGGGAGCATCTTGGGGATCTGTAATGGGAGCGCAGAGGCTGGTCCGCGTGCTCTTGGCAATAGAAGTTTGATAGCCTTGGCAGGAGATGCTGTTCTAGCAAAGCACCTAAGTCAAGATATCAAGAAAAGAGAGTGGTATCGCCCTATCGCTCCTATCATGCTTACCTCGGTAGCCGAGAAGATAGCTACTAGCCCTGTCAATCACCTAGCCAAGTATATGCTTCTAGATTACAAAATAAAGCCAGAGTACGCGGGGAGTTTGACTGGTGTGATACATGCCAATGGCACGACTCGTATTCAGACACTAGATAAGGAGAGCGATAACCCGTTTATGTACCGTCTATTGTCTTATCTATACGATAGACATCAGGTTCTCGGTCTGATAAATACATCGTTTAATGTACAGGGGCAGCCCATTGTACATACTGCGGCGGATGCTATTGAAACGAGCCTAAAGATGGGGCTTGATGGTCTGGTTCTGAATCATCAACTCATTACGAAAGATGCATTGGCAACGTATAAAATCCTCACTCGATAATCGTTCGTTTGTGCTCGATGGGCAGCCACTATTTGGGCGAGAGTTTATAGAGGTTCTAAACTTTCACGCCCCCGGTATCGCTGCTGTACGGGATGCGTCGGGTGCTTACCACATCGATACGCAGGGACACGCACTGTATTCCGAGAGGTTTATTCGCACTTTTGGTTTTTACTGTGGTCGCGCAGCTGTGGTGGGGGGAGACGGCTGGCGTCATATTGATACGCAGGGTCAGGAGGTTTATGCGCATCGTTTCTTATGGGTGGGTAATTTTCAAGAGGAGCTTTGTGCTGTGCGTCTGTTCACAGGGCGATATGTCTACATCAACCTCGTAGGAGATCGCGTATGGAATGAAGAGTACCTGTATTGTGGGGATTTCAAAGATGGCATTGCCTCGGTACAGTTACTCTCTGGGCTATATCGTCATATATTGTCCGATGGAGAGCCGCTGCACGAGTATAGTTATATCGAGCTGGGGATTTATCACAAATGCTATGCGACAGCTCGTGATGCGCGGGGGTGGTTTCATATCGATAAACGTGGCTTGCCGCTGTATGATGAGCGTTATTTGAGTGTCGAACCTTTTTACAATGGGATAGCGAGAGTGAGAGATTTGAGTGGGAATTTATGCCTCATTGACGAAAGGGGGCAGCGAGCATGAACGTATCTAAGAAAGTCCTCGTGACGGGAGGCGCTGGCTTTATCGGTTCTCATCTTTGTGAAGCCTTACTTTCTGGCGGTAATGAGGTTTATGTCCTTGACAACCTGAGCACGGGGCGTATGGGTAATCTGGAGACCTGTATGGCGTCTCCCCAATTCCACTTTCTGGAGGGTGATTTATGCGATGGAATTCCTTTTAACGTCTCATTGGATTGGATTTGTCACCTAGCCAGCCCTGCCTCCCCAGCGGCGTATCGTAAAGATCCTATTGGTACGATTCAGGTCAATACGGAGGGGACAAGGCTACTTCTCGAGTATGCGCGCCACAGCAATGCCAAAGTTCTGTTGGCATCAACGAGCGAGGTTTATGGCGACCCAGAGGAGCATCCACAAAAAGAGCGTTATTGGGGCTGTGTAAATCCCTACGGTGAGCGTTCGTGCTATGACGAGGGGAAACGTTGTGCCGAGGCCTTGTGTTATGCATACACTCAAAAGTATGGACTGCGGGTGCAAATTATTCGCATATTCAACACTTATGGACCAAGGATGCAAGCAAGTGATGGTCGCGTGATTTGCAATTTCCTTGAGCAAATTTACCACGGTGAGGCTCTGAGCATTTATGGCAGTGGCGAGCAAACGCGGAGTTTCCAATATATTGATGATTTGCTGGAGGCGATCTTGCTTATTTTGTCTAAGGAGATCTGCACGAGTCCGATGAATATTGGGAATCCCGAGGAGTATCGTATTAAGGATGTGGCTCAGATAATGTGCGAACTTACCCATTCCTGTTCGGAGTTCCGCTACTCCCCTATACCCTTGGACGAGCCACGCCGACGTTGTCCGGATATTAGCTTTGCTCAAGAAGTCTTGGGGTGGCGTCCGAAAGTGAGTCTAAAGGAGGGTTTATTAAAAGTCATCCGTTCTCGCAGATCGTGGTAGTAAAAGGGTAGTGCCTGTAAAAGTGTGTAAGCCCCCCTCCAACAGCCATAATCCCGCATAGACGAAAAGAGGCGGTATGTTGCTACGGTTAGCAGCAACGTACCGCCTCGGTGATTCTCACAGTACCGCCCCTTAGCGTCGTAATTGGAGGAGGAAGTCGGAAAGGACGTTCATGTAGTTGACGAAGGCTTCGTAGGGCGAGTCGTAGGGGTTAAAATACTTGTGGACGTCGCCGTCAGAGAACCACTTGGTGCACATATAGTAGAAGTGGTCGGAGGTTTGGAGGTACATCCACGTGCGGGTGAGGGCGGGGTCGTTCTGTGCACGTACCTGTTCGGAAAGGGCATAGATGTTGGAAAAGGCTTCGTTTTGCAGCTCATTGCCGAGCCATGCGGTTAGGTCGCGCTCTTCGTCTGCCCAGCTGATCGGGTGTGTGACGTGAAGGGGGCTTACAGACTGGTACTGTTGGGCGACCTCGGCAGGGGTGAGGAAGTTGAACGAACTGGATTGGAAGACCGCCCCGGGGAGGGCACGCATGAAGTCAAAGATCCCCGTTTCAGCCCATTGGTGCTCACCGAACGTCTCATAGTCCATGAAGAGGTTAATCACCTGCGCATCGCCCGGGAGCGCCGTAAGCCAGTGGACGTATTTCTCTGCCGTGAGCGGCCAGCCGTTCCATCCCCTATTAGAAAAACGGAAAGCGATATCGTCACTAAGCTGAAAGTTCTTTAACAGGAGCTTGAGTTTGGGGGCTTGTGGGTTGTGGTAGAGGAAGTTCGGGCTGCGCCAACCGAGGATGTGCTTTGCCCCTTCGGTGAGCATTTGGTTGTAGCCAAGGGAGTGTACGAGCTTTCCGATCTCGTCTGAGTAGATGAGCTCGGTGTTGCGGAAGGTGACGGGGGTCACGCCAAAGAGGGTGTGGATGCGCTCGCTCTGGAGGGCGACTTGTCGCTTAAATTCGTCGTGGTCGCGTAGGGCAACAAGACTGTGGGCGTAGGTTTCGGCAAGGAACTCAACACAGCCCGTCTGAGCAAGAGCGCGGAAGCTATCGAGCACCTCTGGAGCAAAACGCTCGAACTGGTCAAGGGCGACGCCCGAGATGGAGAAAGCGACCTTGAAACGTGAACCGTAGCGCTGAATGAGCTCGAGGAGAAGGGCATTCATGGGGAGGTAGCACTTGGAAGCTACCTTTTTAACAATCTGCGCATTGGCATAATCGTCAAAGTAATCGTGCGCTTCGCCAATGTCGAAAAAGCGGTAGCGGCGGAGACGGAGCGGCTGATGAACTTGGAAGTAAAAACAGATGGATGACATGGTCGGGTTCAATCTTTTTGCGTTAGAGGAGCGTTTGGTAAATTTCTTTAATGCGGAGGGCGGAGGCATCCCACTTGAGGGTGGTCACTTCGTGTTGTCCGTGTTCTTGGAAGAAGCGTTGTAGGGCATTGTAGTTGAGTAGGCCGTAGATGGCGTTCGCCATGTCGTCTACATCCCAAAAGTCCACTTTTAGGGCATACTTGAGCACTTCGGCGACACCGCTCTGCTTGGAGATGATGACGGGGACGCCGTTGCGCATCGCCTCAAGGGGCGTAATCCCAAAGGGTTCGGAGACGGAGGGCATGACGTAGACGTCGCTCATTCGATACATACGGTCGACCTCGGCGCCTTGTAGAAAGCCTGCGAAGTGGAACTTGGTCGCGATGCCAAGGGCGGCTACGCGTCGGATCATCCGATTGAGCATGTCGCCACTTCCCGCCATCACGAAACGGACGTTGGGCATTTTTTGAAGCACCTTATAAGCAGCCTCGACGAAGTAGTCTGGTCCTTTCTGGAAGGTAACGCGTCCGAGGAAGGTAACGACCTTCTCGGGGAAGGGACGCGGGAGTGCGCCGCGGTAGTCGTCGGCAAAATCCACTGCATTGTGTACGGTAACCACTTTATCGGGATTGATGCCGTAGCGTTCGATGACAATGTCGCGCGTACGGTGGCTAACGGTAATGACGCGATCAGCCCCCTCCATGCCCGCCCGCTCGATGTTATAAACGAGCTGGTTGACATTCTCGCCGCTGCGGTCGAATTCGGTCGCGTGTACGTGTACGACGAGGGGTTTGTTAGAAACGCGCTTGGCAGCGAGCCCAGCGAGGTAGGTGAGCCAGTCGTGGGCGTGTATGATGTCAAACGATTCTTGAGAGGCTATGGAAGAGGCGACGAGTGCGTAGCGAGCAACTTCGTCTAAGAGAGATGCCCCGTACTTGCCAGAGAAGGTGAAGCGCTGTTGTGACCAGTGCTGTACGACGAGGTTGATACCGAAGGTCTGGTCGCGTGAGGTGGAATAGACATCTTCGATGTTGAGGTAGGGGTGTAGGAAAGAGTCTACGCCGACGATGCGCAGGTGGGTAGCGAGGTGAGTAATCTCTTCAGCAGAGAGGGTAAGTCCGACGTCCTCGGCGGAGAGCATCCGCATGCGATCCCCATCTTCGCCCCCGAAGAGTTTTGGGAGCACGAATGAGACCTCGACGCCCTGATGGAGGAGTCCGCGCGTCATCCCCAGACACGCCGTGCCGAGCCCTCCGGCGATGTGCGGTGGGAACTCCCAACCAAACATTAAAACACGCATAGTAGCTATATTCCTCCCTTCTTACCTTTAGCTTCAAAACTTTGTACTTTTCTTAGGATGCGCATGGCGGCAGCGACACTCCAAGCTTGGGCGATGGTACCGCCTGGTGCGTGGGGTGGGTCACCGTCGAAGACTTCGCCGATGGTACCGACCCCGTAACGGTGCATCTCTTTCTCGAGCGCTTTGAGGATCTCTTTTCCAGTCTTAAGGGCAGCAGCTTCACCCCAAACGCGCTCGACGGCCTCGAAATAGGGCTCGAGCAGCCACGTCCAGATAGTGCCTTGGTGGTAGGCGGCGTCGCGGGTAGGTTGGTCGCCCGCGTATTGCCCTTTATACATCGGGTTGCGCGGCGAGAGGGTATGAAGACCGAGAGGGGTATAGAGGTGCTGCTCCACGATGGTGAGGACCGAGAGCTGCTGGTCTGGCGTGAGGGGGGAGTAGGGCAAGGAGACGGCGTAGATCATATTGGGGCGAATCTCGAAGTGTGGCCCGTCGAGGTCGATGTAGTCGGCGAGGTAGCCCCGCTCGTGGTTGTAGAAAAGACGGGAGAAGTTCTCGCGTATGGCGTCGCGTATCCACTCGTACTTGAGAATCTGCTTCTTCTGCCCCAAATTCTCCATTAGTTCCAAGTAGAAGTATATTGCATCAAACCACAGCGCATTCAGCTCCACAGCCGCCCCAGAGCGCGCAGTAACGGGTATTCCTGCCACAACGGCGTCCATCCACGTGAGGGCGGCGGTGGGTGTGCCTGTCCAGATTAACCCATTTTCGTCAAGGTAAATGTCGCGCCCCTTGCCGTTAGACTGGGTAAAGAGCTCGATGACCTCGCGCATGAATGCGCCGACCTTTGCTTTGGAGTAAAAGGTTTTGAAGGCGTCGGGGTCTTGGAGATAGAACTGGTGGAGGGCGGCCATAGCCCAGAGTGGGGCGTCAATGCAGTTATAGGCAGCTTGGTCGGGCTCGCCGACGTTGGGGAGGAGTCCGCCGCGCGACTCACTGACGAGGTCGGTAAAGAGCTTTCGGAAGAGATCGTAGTCGTTGAAGGCGAGGGTAAGCCCAGGGAGGGAAATCATCGTGTCGCGTCCCCAACGTCCGAACCACGGGTAGCCAGCATTGACCCAAACGTTACGCCCGCGGTGTGCGATGAACTGCCCTGCCGCTGCCTCAAGTGTAGACTCAAAATCTTTGCGGTCGGGGCGGATGGAGAGCTCCTTATCGAACTTGCGCGAGAGGTCTTTACCTAGGGTACGCGAGGTAGCGACGGAGAGGATAATGGGGACGCCGAGCGGGAGTTCTACCTCGAAGGTGCCCGGCATCCAGAGGTCTTCGGTGCTTGGGTAACCGCGCGCTTCTTCTTGAGAGTAAAAGATTCCTCGATTCCAGTCGGGGGCGTGGACGTAGTCTGCGGGGCAGTCCCAGTGAAAGACGAGCTCAGGGAACTCCGGGTACATTTTGAAGACCACCCCTTTGTCTCGCATAGCGGTGTAGTGGGTATCGAGCGCCATATTAGCCGAGGTGAGTTTATGGGCGTTGCGATAGGCGAGGAGTGGGTAGACCATCATCTTGACACTCCCCTCCCCTTCTAACAGGGTGTAGCGTACGAGGAGCTGGTCTTGTTTTTCGACAAAAAGGAGCTCTTTCTTTAGGAGGAGACTTCCGACGCGGTAAAGGAACGTGGGGGTGGGATTGAGATGGAACTCCTCGAGGTACTTATGCCCCTTGGGGTAGTAGACGTCGCGGTACTTGCGCGTAGCGAGGTGAAAGTCGTGATTGGCAACGACGAGGGTCTCGTCAAGGTTGGAGAGGAGGACGTGTCGTTCACCTCCGAAGGCTTCTAGGGGGAGTACCATAAGCCCGTGGTATTTTCGGGTATTGCAGAGGGCTACAGTGCTTGACATATAGCCTCCGCTATGGTTGGTGCTTAGTATTTCGGCATTGAGAGACTTGGACAAATTGACCAATTCCTCTTTATCCCAGAGTATATATTCTTGCTTCCTTTTCATAGTGCGAACCTTTTTGTTATCAAATATAACAAAAAAGCTAACACTATTTGCACTTTAGGGCGTATTTTTCACAAAAAGATAGACATGAGATGCGGCACGGTCTTCTCTTCTAGAGCGCTCAAAGCAGAGCAGGGCAAGGTTTTGAGAAGGTCGAGCGGGTGTATAAAGTTCCGTACTTTTGTATGCAAAAATCTTAAGAATAGAGCGAGGGGCTATGCCAATATTAGCAAATAAGCCATTACCGTTGATAGCTTTACTAGGACCTACGGCCTCGGGTAAGACGCACCTTGCGGTAGCACTTGCCGATCGCTTAGGGGCGGAGATCGTCAGTGCGGATTCGCGTCAGCTTTATCGGCGTATGGACATAGGGACGGGGAAGGATCTTGGGGAGTATGAAATAGCGGGACGGCGGATACCCTACCACCTTATTGACATCTTCGAGCCTGGCGAACAGTGCAATCTCTTTGTCTATCAGCAACGTTTTTACGACGTATGGGAAAAGCTAAAGGCAGCGGGGACGCCCACCATCTTGTGCGGGGGGAGTGGAATGTATGCTGAGGCTATCTTGCGGGGGTATCGTTTGGCGGCAGTAGAGCCCAATCTGGCGTTGCGAGCACAGTTGGAAGAGCGTACCGATGAGGAGTTGATTGCTATTCTAGCTTCGCATCAGTCGTTGCACAATACAACGGATACGAGCTCTCGTAAGCGGCTCATCCGTGCAGTAGAAATAGCGTTATCTTCTTCGGAAAAGGAGGTTAAAGAGCGAGAGTTACTGCCGAGCCTGACCTTCGCTGTAAGTCTGCCGCAAGAAGTACGTTGGAAACGCATTTCGTGCCGCCTAAAAGCGCGTTTAGATAGCGGTCTGGTAGAAGAGGTCGATTCTCTATTAAAAGAGGGTTTATCACCCGAGCAATTGATTTATTACGGCCTAGAGTACAAATACGTCACGCAGTACCTATTAGGAGAGATTCCCTCCCGTGAGGAATTGTACCAGCAGTTAAACGTCGCCATCCGGCAGTTTTCTAAGCGACAAATGACCTATTTGCGAGGGATGGAGCGGCGTGGGATTGTACTTCACTGGCTAGACGGGACGCGTCCCCCTGAGGCGCTTATAGCGGAAATGGAGGATATAATAAGAGGGGCGAACTAAGCAAGTAGTTCGCCCCTCTTTGTGTAGTCTAGTAGCGTACGCTATAGCATTGCTATCCTAGTTATTGTAAGGAGTAAAGTAGACTGGTGCCGTTCGATAGTCTAGAATCACCTGCACGGGTAACTCGAAGGTCGATAGGCACTGATTCTTATCCACCACCTTAAGACGTAAGGTAGCTCCATACTTCTGCGCTCCGTGATAGGGAGGTGTGGCTACCCAATTCACCTTAGTGGGGTTAGTAGACTGTGTACCTGCGACGATGTCCAAATCCGTGAGACTATTAGGCTTATTTTCCAAGCTCCAAGCGTACGTAATAGGGTTAGAGACACTGGTGGGAGAGAATGTATAGGCTTCCTCGAGTGGGTTTCCGTCCAAGAGACAAACACGCTCTTTACCAACGATAGTTCCAGCAGGAGGCTGCACTTGGGTCAGAAGGGCATTAGCTTCGCCAATACAGCCGTGATTGTCCACCTTAAGCTTGAGTACCAACATCGGTGCTGTTGCAGAAAGCGTAAAGCGTGTTTGGTAAGCATTGGGTGGGATAAATGTCCCCACACCATCATCATTGAGCCAAGTAGGCGTCCCAACAGGAGTAGAGCTACCGAGCAGCTTTACTGCACTTCCCTTATTGAAGCACATGTTGTAAGCCCCTGGGGTGACCTTTGGTATTCGATAAGCAGTAAGGGTCGTTTCATCTACCTGTCCGTTCCCTGGCGTCGTGTTATGACGGTAAGTTAGGTTCAAGACTTGGAACGTTATCGATTCACTCAAAACGGGAGGCGTAGCAGGGTCGTCAGTGCTTTTGATAGGTAGGTCAAACACATCCGTTGCCAATGACGACGTTCCGACTTCAAAAGTACGAATGTTATTCCCCGCCTTATACCTAATAAGCATCGGGAGGTAATCACTCCACTCACCACTAGCAACAATCTTCACAGGTACAGTCACTTGTCCATCAACTGGTACACAATAGCGTCCCCCGAGATTGTCATAAGAGAGGGTAGGCGGCACCGCACTCTTAGTACCAAAAGAGTACGCAACAAATGCTGGATAAAGTAGTATGCTCTCACTCGCCGTAGTGCGAATTTCATTACCCAAGCCCCCCCCCACAGCTTCCGAGAGCACCTCTTCCCACTTCAAAGCTCCTTTTTTAGCCACAGAGAGCTCGGCATCTGTCTTTCCTGTTGCCCAGTCAAAACCTCCGCGCAAGAAGCTCACTTTTGTGGTAGCTGCCGCCTTCCCAGCGACTTTCCAAAGCTTTCTGTCAACCAAGGTTAGGGGAGATTGCACATTTGCTGCAGTCGGATTAGCTACGACCTCTACATAGATTTCTCCGGGCGTCAATTCACTTAATATCATCTGATTGGCGAGGGATGTTCCGACACCTAGAGGGAAGCAATAAGAGGTCACACCTGCGGGGAGCTTCACCCACAACGGACCATCAATATAGGATTGTATACTCCCGATACGTTCTGGGTCAGGCGCTGTCGTATTGGTCTGTGTCGGCGTTTGCAGTAACTTTCCAGACGCACTGCGGGGTGTATGGAGGACTCCTTTTTTCAACCGCAGGTCTGCCACTTCGACAGTTCCTCCATCACGAACCGTAACCCCCTTCTCATTCTCTATAATCAACTTATTAAGCTTATTGGTTGCTTCAAAGGCAACTCCAGCCCCTCCCAATGCCTGTGGTGTTGTTCCTTTGAACCATACCCAAGCATTATCTCCAGTCCCCGCAACGAAAGAAGCCGTAGCCTCCCGATCGATTGTTCCAAGAAGTAATAGTCCCTTGTTATGCACAGAGTTATCATACACGGTATTTTCTCTAATCTTCAACTCCTTACAAACCGTCAAGTCGGCATTAGGCATAATGCGTTTCCCTGTGCCTATTAGATGCAGATAAGGATATTCGTTGTTGTCTTTCGCATCTAGATTGTAATTCCCATTCCCCGCAAGTACCAATTTACCCTCATGTGTACAGCCGAAAAAGTCTGTATAATCAGCAGCAGGGAGCGTCCCCTTATATACCTGTAATGCACCTCGTCCATGCAACGAACCTAACGAGGAGATGGTAGCCGTATTTTCCACCACCAATACCCCTTCTGATTGAGAAGGAGCAGGATTTTCAAATACAATCTTTTTCGCGTCAGCCTTATTCTGGATCGTAATCGTATGCTCTGGGTTAATGTGGACAGTCAAACCATTAGGACCATCTGGCAAATCGACAGACGTCCCTGCCCCGTACAGCTTCCAAACATTATTTTCCCAAGTCCCTGAAGCAACCGTTTCCACTTCTCGAATATTTAACACACAAAGCGGCGCTCCACTCGTATAACGACCACTCAACGAAGTCGTATTGTTAAACATCCAACGTTGAATGAAAGTACTTCCTTGCTCATCTAATTGACGTTTTGTCTGCTGTGTCCACGCACCGCTAATAAAGCGCAATGGCGCACTCTCGTCTAGAATCATATTCGCCCCCTTGAAAGAGGTCGGACATGAGAATTTCAGCTCCCCTGTAGTCGGCGAAATTTGAGATTCAACCTCCCAGTGGTAACGCAATACCTTATCGCGACAATCCCCGACCACATCAAAAGAGCTCGCAACATTCAGCACGCGAATAAAGCCACTATTATCAGGAATCCCAGGATCTACAATTGTGAGTTCTACAGGTGTATACGCACTAACTGTCCCTATAGGGAAGCTGACCTTTTTCATCCCCATTCCTAAATCCTGACGAATCCCCTTAGAGACAAAAGACCCATCAGTCACAATGTAATGCGAGGTCGCACGCTGGTCGATTTTCCCACTTCGTTGGATATGAAGAAGATTCCTATCCAAATAGAAATTACCCTGTGCAAGCACCAAATCTCCATAAAGGTGCACATCATTCTTTGCAACAGCTCCAACAGATTTATTGACCTCGATAGTTCCATAATGACCATTCCCAGTCAACTCCGAACGTTCCGTACCCACCAACTGTAAGGAACCGCCAGCTGTTTTATATCCTCCATGATTGAAAAGATTCCCAGTAAGTATGAAATGACGGTTCTTCAAATCAAGGTGTTCTGCCGAGGCGCTCTTTTTTTCTATAGTAAGGTTACCACCAAGCGAAGCATCCACTGGTAACTCATAGGTCAGCCCACTACTACTTTCCACAACTAGATGATGTGCTGTAAACTTCGTAGCCCCCCCATAAATACGCTGCGCTCCCTCATAAAAACGCGTAGCCTTATAACCTCGTGCTTGAAACTCTCCATCGCAATTTACATTGCCAGCAAACGAGATATCTACATCATCTGTAAAGAGTTTTGAAGTAGAAGCGATGCTCGTAGTTCCTTTTATATCAAGAGGATAGTCAAAGACATGAACCTCTTGATTTACCCCTTCGCAACTGAGATTATACAAGTTTACCACCGAGGAAAGATAAACCTTCTTATTAGAGCCGCCCCCTGTCAAACGTACCATTCCCCCTGTTACAGAAGAATTAACTGCACTGATAAACACATCTCCTTTAGGAAGGATTCCTCCAGCACCTGTATAAATCAACTCCCCTCCCGACATAGTGAATTTATCCCCGTAAATTTCAATTCCTCTTCGACCTACATTCTTTGCCGTCGGAGCTATCGTAACCTTTCCTCCAGTTTGTATATAATCAAACCGACCAAAATCATTTCCATACGTTCTGCGAATAGCACCATAAACAGTAAGCTCCCCACTTTGAACCTCAATGGATGCATTAGAATATGCAGGATACTCAATATCAGCGCTTCTATTAGACGATAGTCCGTCACTCCCAATAAAGACCTTTCCTTTTTCCAGATTGATTTTTCCTAACAAAAGGAGTCCCTTATCTTTTTCACAATCCGTTGCAATCCTGATACTCAAATTATCGTTGTTGGCATGTAAAGTAACCCCTGCTCTTAACGTAAAGGTCTGTTTTGCGGTAATATGAAAATCAAAAGCCGAATTTACGTGTACTGTTCCCGGATTGTCTATAAAAAACCACTCCAACGAAGAGACAGCCACTGAAGCTCGAATACCTCCTATATTGTCAATAGAGAGCTCCGATTTAGCACCACTCCTCATCTTCACTCTAAATTCCATAAACAAAATAGGGTGTCTCCCCATAATTCGCGCAGGAGTAATGTTTACATAAAAGACTCTACTATAAAGATTATTTTCAGCAAAGTTCAACTCTCCATCAGTATCATTGTACAAATCTCTGTAGAAATAAACGTTTGCAACACAATGAACTTTGGGCGATGTCCCTGTATAAACAATTCTCGAAGAACCTCGAAAATGCACATCGTCAGAAAACCAAAAAGAATGCACCTTATCAGCTTTCGATATAGATATAAAGACATTGTCAACATCTACCTTTTTCCCCACAACAAGCTTCCGCTCTTGTGAATAAGTAGACTTGACTCCTCCGATCGAAAAAATAGCATTAGGATTAGCATCTGGATTATTCAGAAATAACCTTCCGTTAACATAAAGATTCCGCACAGCTGCACTCATGACAAAAGTCTGTCCTGCCTGCTCATAAGAGCAAGTAAGATGTCCAAAAGTATTCAGTTGTTCAGGAAGTTGAACCTCCTTATCAGGCTGTTTCATATAGAACTCAACCGTCCCATAATCCTTTACACCACTAATTTTTTCTTCAGTAATAAATGCTGATATTTCTGGCATATCAGAGAATCGATTCCGTTCTGGATGATCTGGCTCAAGACATAAACGTAATGTTCCGTGTCCAGAAATTCGTGCTAATGAAGCTAATGAGATATCTGGCACATCGAGCTTACCTGTAGAAGCTATCACAAGAGCCCCACAACCAAACGAATTATCCAAATACGACGGTGCAAGAGGAGCGACATGTACATTATGTTTTACTTCTACAAGATCGCCCTTAAGAGGCACACCCTGGGGTGTCCAAGTAGTCGCATCGTTCCAATTCCCATCCTGCACACTCACATAACTTATAATATTATACTTTTCTCCGACTACACAGTCATAACTATAGACTTTATTAGATACTTTAGGAAGTGTAAAAACCAATGTAGAAGAAGTGGGAGGGATAGGCAAGTCCTCCCATTGATTCCCCTTCAAATACAAAGCCTTATAGGTTGCAGGAAGGACAGGCTCTGTATTCTTCATCGTTACCGTAACATTATCATTTATATGGATACCATTATTATACGTTACTCGCAAATAATATGGATACCCGTTACGCAACATTGGGTGTAACCTATTTACATACCTAAAATAAATATAACCAGACTTTTGACCCTTTATAGTCATACGTCTATCTATCAATTGAGTCCCCTCCATATAAGCAAAAGGAATAACAAAATCCTCTGTACCGTTCGTGGCATTGAAACTTATTCTGACGCCTTTATCCGTATATCTCCCATTCGTCTCAATACGCCCTGTACCATCACCAAGAGTTTCTATTTTCCCACCTTCAACAATCTGCAATTCTACCTGATTGATATTTAAGACTGAGTTTTGAGACAGGGTTAAAGTCTTCTTTATTCTGAGAGTCGATTTTAGAACAGCTCTACTATTCTCGGAAACAGTAAGATGTTCTAGATGTCCCCATCCTCCTCCCAAGACACCCATACCATCTAGAACTACCTCCCCTCCAGATACAGTAGCATTCCCAGCGACATTTAGCTCTTGTTTCACAAACAGACGCTTATCCGAATTCGCAATACTCAATTCTGTATATCTAAACACTCTAAGCTCATTAAATGAATAATCTAAAGGAGCTACAAAACGTAGCTTACACTTATCCTCTTCTTTTTTTGCGGTAATCTCCAAGCGATTGAAATAATTTCCTTCTATTCTCGCAGTAGGTGCTACAGTAAAATGCTGGTCTGCCGAGATAACAAATTTCAAAAAAGCCGTCTTAACGTCTAATGTTCCATCCAATTGGAAATTTTTCTGTACCTCTAATTCATATTTTTCAAGAGCCAGCACACCCTTTTTGTGATGCATATTACCCTCAACAGTCAACTGTCTTTTAAGAAGCAATTGTTGATCATCTGTATTCAGAATTACCTCAAAATTGCCAAAATGCGCTTTACTAGATAAAGAGACAAAACCAGCTGGTGCGGAGGCTGCAGGAGTCAATGACAACCCTGTAAGATCTATCACCTCTTTTCCAGCTCGCACATGAGAAGAATTGTCCTCATCCACTAACAAATCTATTAGAAGATTATAGTGTCCGTTCTCTGATGCTCCAACAACACGAAACTCTCCAGCCTCATGGATATAAGCGTCTGTCCCCTTACCTAACCCAATAGCCCCATGATTTTTATCAAAGTTCGGTGTAGCTGAATAACTAGCTCCATATGTACGATTCGGATTAACCGTAGAGTTATAGTTTTCTACATCTTTATCTTCCCGTTGACCGCGCAAAACCACAAGCCCCCCTTTCTGGTGAAAAGCAAGGCTCATGTCTCCTGAGTATATCTGCGGAGCAAAAAGCTGTCCATTACTAATTAGTAACTCCCCAGGAGAGTTTTTTCCTGTAGCTATCACCGCACCATCTCCCACCGCAAATGTTCCATTCTTCACATGGAGCTGTCCCCCAATTTCCAACTTTGCACCATCGTTCGCATTTACGGGAATATTTACTCCCTGTACCTGCGACAAATTTACTCCCCAGACATCGGCAACTTGCTTAGCATTCTGAGCTTTCTGCACCACTAAGACATCTGTACCATCCAATACCAATGCTGTTTTGTCAGCAATTACGAATGTGTCTTTTTCGGAAAGGCTAGCAATGGCAGTTTTTCCAGCAAAAATAAGCGTACCGCTCCTTAAGAAGAGCGCTTTTTTCCCATCCTGAGAGTTACCGCCCCACAAACGGAATTTATCACGTGCAGCAGCACTAATAGTCAACGTAGTAGTAGTGTTCGTTCCTTTGTTTACAACCAATGCATAAAGGTCTGTCTGTCCGTTGCACTCAAACGTAGCATTTGCAGCACCACTAGCCACCAGCGTAACATTATGTGTCGTAACTGAAGTCCGCGCAAAATCCAAATTAGGGAGATCGTGCAAGGTTACCTTCCCCCCATTAACTAAACTCCCTTGTAGTTCTAAAATATGCGTAGAACTTTCATAATAAGAAAGGGGGTCTTGTGTCGGAGACGCTTGTTCTAACGAACCGCTTATCACGGATAAAGAGGCACTCGCCCCTATTGTAAGATTTCCTCCTACCTGAATTTTCTTACGTGTAAAAGAAACTCCTCCTACCTCTGGTTCATTCGGAATCCCTCCCAAAAGAAGCTGTGCATCATCTATTACAGAAAGGTGATTTAATACCTTAAGTTCCTGTCCCACTCTTAGTTGATAAGCATATTGACCTTTAGCTGCAAACTCCAGATTCCAGACCTCTTTAGGAAAGTTCTTAATATTCACAGGAGCAGTTGTCGGGAAATTAAAAGTTACTGTACCTCCATTTTTTTCAAGAAATGGCATATAAGCACCAATTCTCGGGAATACATTACTGGCTATTAGAAGATGCCCTTTTCCACGAAGGGCAAAGACCCCATCGTCAAACACCTTATCCTTCAAATCAAGACTTGCACCAGCCTCAACAGTAAGATCTAGGTTTTGTTCGGAGACATTTGCATCAAGAAAGACCGGATTCGTCGTGGGTTTAATCACAACAGTAGCCGAGGCTGGAGGTGCCCCTGCTCCCCCTGGAGGATCTAACGTGAGCCCCGTAGCATCCTTAGTCCACGTGGTTTGAACATGCCATCCTCCCCCATTTTTGTAGGTATAATAGCTCTCTTGCGCATTCGTATCAGAGATAGTGAACAGATACAGAACACTCAACAACGTCCAAAACAGAAGCTGCTTTATCCACATAGACACCTCCAGAATTTCTAGCTAGTCCCCCTCAAAAGTATAAAAATACTGCAGAATACACGCTAAACTAATTCCTCCACAGTATCCTCACTGGTAAACCAACTAGCATACTTCGCATATCCCTGTGCGTTCGCCCCTGCAATTTGCCAACTCTGTTCCTCTGTAAGTGTTTTAACCTGCTTTGCAGGCACTCCTGCCATCAAAGTCAAAGGCGGAACTTTCGTTTTAGCCAAAACCAAAGCACCTGCCGCGACGACCGATTTGTCTCCGATTTCAGCATTATCTAAAACGACAGAGCCCATCCCTATCAAACAATGCGCCCCCACAACAGCCCCATGCACCACAGCACTATGACCAATAGAAGTTTCCTCGCCGATTTCAACCCAAGAACGTCCTGCAGAGGAATGTATAACAGCATTATCCTGAATATTAGAGCCTTTGCGAATGACAATCTTTCCGACATCTCCACGCAAAACAGCTCCATACCAGATACTACAATCATCCTCAATCTCAACCTCTCCAATAATCACAGCAGTACTTGCCAAGAAACAATTCTTCCCAATCTTCGGCTTAATGCCATTAAGTGTGATAATATGTGCCATCCCCCTACTTCCCACTTAAAAGGGTCACGTTTCCTTTCTGATCAAACAACGTACCAT